>CAYRYR010000064.1:0-16276 GCA_964428385.1 uncultured Methanoregulaceae archaeon | reverse complement strand
CTATAGTATTGGTTTTTTAAAAAAGACGGCATAAAGAATGGAAAGAGGAAAAACGTACAATATTGAAACAATAAGAGAATATATCTATTTACAGATGGAATACTGAAAATATGGATACAGTATATCTAATTTTAGGAATCGGTCTTTTAGTTTTTATAGGTCATTTTCTAAACCGGCTCTTTGAAAGGATCCGGATTCCGGATGTACTCTTTTTAATCGTACTGGGTCTGTTAGCAGGACCTGTCTTTCATCTCATCTCACCAGCTGATTTTGGGGTTCTCGGACCTGTTTTTGCAAGTATTGCAGCAATTATCATCCTGTTTGAGAGTGGTATTTCTATCAGGTTTAAAAATATCAGAGAGTCACTTCCTGAAGCGTCGGCTCTCACAATCATCAGTTTTGTGCTAACTGCTCTTGTATCTGCAGTTATGGTTCATGTTATTCTTCAGTTCACCTGGCTTCCTTCGTTTATGTTTGGTGCGATGATAGGAGGAACTTCTTCTGCCGTTGTCATCCCTGTTGTCAAACATCTTGTTGTTACAAAAAGAACCATGACAACCCTTATTCTGGAATCTGCGGTATCAGATGTTCTGTGTATCATCTGTTTTATGGCTCTGTATCAGATATCGCTTGCGGGAACCTTCTCAGCAGCTGACATAGCACTTGATCTTGTCATGACGTTTTTGGTTGCTGTGATTGCCGGCACTATAAGTGGGCTTGGATGGGCTGTATTAACCGGGAGATTCAGACATTCCAGCACAATATTTGCAACTCCTGCATTTGTTTTCATTCTATATGCAGTGGTAGAGCTTGCAGGGTATTCCGGATTTATAGCAGCACTCTGTTTTGGAATAACCCTTGGAAATCTGGACTTTTTCAGCACTAATCTATTTCAGCGGCGTATTGACACTGATGAAATTGATCTCACGAAGAGAGAACGGTTTTTCTTTACCGAGATCGTTTTTATCATCAAGACGTTTTTCTTCCTTTATATTGGTCTTGCTATTACTCTGGATAATGCTAATCTGCTGATCATGGCATTTGTTTTAAGTTTTATCATTCTGTTGTTACGTATTCCGGTTACCTGGCTCTGTATTCCACGTATCCACCCGGTTCAGGATGCCAGTATCATTGCAATCACAATTCCAAAAGGACTTGCTGCTGCTGTTCTTGCGACCCTTGCCGTCACTGATGGGATCCCAAATAGTGATTCGATAGCAGCACTGGTGTATGGTGTCATCCTCTTTTCAATCCTGTTGTATTCTATAATGACGTTTTTAATTCAAATCCCCCAGATAGGAGGATTATATAACAGAATGTTCAGGGCATTCGGAACAGAAGAAGAAAATGACAATAAATATGCCTATGATGCAGTACTTCCTGCAACCCTCCCCTCATCATACTATTATGATATACATGACATCTTTGAAGATGAAGAGACTGATGAGTGAGATGATAAAAATAAGAGCGTATTCTTGATGAAAACTAGCAGATTAGCTTCTGATGGGAGCATGATGCCTTTCAGGGAGGAACTGATAAAACAAGGGGGGACTTTCATGGGTTTCACTACAACTCTGTTTTTAGGTTCCTTTTCCGGTCCTTTCTTGTGAAATCTTTTTACATATGCAGTTTTTATCATATTCTGCTTGATAACAGATTTATTCCACCAGTTGCATTCTGAATTACTGACATCTCATACCCGGCTGACATGTGGTTTGTTTCTCTTAAAAAAACTAAACATCTTTGAAAAGGAGATTAAAAAACGACAATAAGCACTATTCATACAATTTTGAGGATAGAGATACTAATTTTTTAAATCCTTGAAAAGGTAGGAGGAAAAGATGGGCTAATGAAATTATTAACCCTGTATACATTGGATTTTCATTTCAATCCAGTACACAAACACAACTGCAGATTACATCTACAGGTTGTATACAGTTCTTGGGTATGAATGGTTATATAATTAACGAAAATGTATTCGACATTTGACGTCATTTTCCCTTATTCACGTGATCTGGAATCGTCAGATTATGACCACTTGAATAATTCAGACCTCTTCCTTCTCCTATGCGTTTCTTTGCGCTGCGGTTTGAATTTTTAATGTGAATAAACATTGTTAATATGACAAGTTTGAATGTCATGTAATTAGCTACTCTGCACTTTAAAAATGGTACTGATAATAAATACGGTTCATAGATAGAAGAGGGGTATCGTTGAGAGTTTTATTATGGATTCATCTGGTTGTACCACTGATACCTGGGATACCTTTCTGATCCGGTAATTACAGATGCAAAACCGGTCACTGGAAAAAAAGAAATGATACTTATTCAGGTGATATCAAGCAGGAATAAATTTGGTTCCGTAAAAGATAGCACCACTTTCGCCATCGGTTCCAAGACGCCTGAAAGTCTGTTTCACCGGCATGCCGATATATACTTCATCAATCTCACAAATGACCTGTGAGGTGAGCCGGCTCCCCTCATCCAGTTCGATAATTGCGATAACATACGGGGTAAGACGAGAAAACTGATCACCTGCACTTCGTATAATTGAGAAGGTTACAACCTTCCCTGTGCCCTTAAACTGATTTTTAATGATTTTTCCATCACGCCGACAGTCAGGACAGAAATTTCGTGGAGGATAAAAATATTGTCCACAAGTCTCGCATTTTGTTCCGATGAGATTGTACCTGTTCTGTTGCTTTCTCCAGAAACGTGGAACTGTCATCTTATACCCTCCTCAAAATGTTACAGACGACCGTTGCACCGGTCCCCCCGACATTATGTGTCATACCAATCTCTGCATCGAGTTGTCTGCCTTTTGCATCACCACGAAGTTGTTTCACAGTTTCATATACCTGTTTTACTCCGGTTGCTCCTACCGGGTGACCACAGGCTTTAAGTCCACCACTTGGATTAATTGGCAGAGAACCATCAAATGCAGTGACACCTTCTTCGGTAAGTTTTCCTGCCTCACCTTTCTTGCAGAATCCGAGATCCTCGATTGCACAGAGTTCTGCTATGGTAAAGCAGTCATGAACCTCAACAAAATCAATATCTTTCCTCTCAACTTTAGCCATCTCAAATACACGGTTTCCTGCAGCAACGGTTGCATCAAGGGTGCATATGTCCTTTCGGTCATGGAGTGCAATCGTGCTGGATGCCTGACTGGATGCAAGCACTCTGACAGGTGCATCGGTAAATTCACGTGCACGCTCCATCGGTGCAAGAATAACCGCAGCAGCCCCGTCTGTAACCGGAGAACAGTCAAAGAGACGCAGAGGATCTGCAACCAGCGTTGAGTTGATGACCGTATCGATGGTGATTGCCTTTCTGAACTGGGCATTTGGATTTTTTACCCCGTTCGCATGATTCTTAACTGCAACCTGGGCCAGTTGTTCTCTTGTAAGACCATACCTGTCCATATAGAGAGTTGCTATCATGGCATACAGGCCTGGGAAAGTAACTCCGGCAATCCCTTCCCATTCACGGTCAGCTGCTGCTGCAAGTACATCAGTTGTAACCTCTGTCCCGACATCGGTCATTTTTTCGACCCCTGCTGCAACAACGATATCTGCCATGCCACTTGCAACGGTGGTAAATGCCTGTCTGAATGCAAGACCGCCTGATGCACAGGCAGCTTCTACCCGTGTTGAGGGAATGTTATCAGTTGCAAGTCCTGCATAATCTGCAATAAGAGCACCAACATGCTCCTGTTCTACAAATCTGCCTGCACTCATGTTACCGACAAACATCTCCTCGATCTGCTCTCCTGACAGGTTTGCGTCATCAAGGGCAAGAGCTCCTGCTTCTACAAAGAGATTACGAAATGATGTATCCCAATTCTCACCAAACTTCGTACACCCTACTCCGATTACTGCTACTTCTCTCATTCCATCATCACCACTTTTCCTTTGTGTTTGGCATAAATGGCATAATCAACCATTTTTTTGTCTTTCAGCATCTCTGTAACCGTCCGTGCAGCATCACGACTGAACAGATCAGAATCAATTACGTCAGTGACTGTGATATCAAATGAATCTCCACCTGCACCTGATCCATAACTGGTCATAAAGATACGGTCACCAGGCTTTGCGATATCAAGGGTTGCAGATAATCCGACCATGGATGCTCCTGAATATGTGTTTCCAAGGTACGGAACGACAAGACCTGGTTTAATCTGATCCATGGTAAATCCAAGCATTCCTGCAGCCCGTACCGGGAACTTGGCATTTGGCTGGTGAAACACTGCATAATCATAATCTGAAGGTGTGGTGCCAAGATTCTCTAAAAGCATCTTTGATGATCCCAGAACATGTTTGAAATAACCAGGATCTCCGGTGAATCTCCCACCATGACGGGGAAATGGCTTTCCTTCACGTCGCCAGAAGTCAGGAGTATCAGTAGTGTATGAACAGGTATAATTAAGATCTGCTATCGGATCCTCGTTTCCAATGAGCAATGCAGCACCACCGGCAGCTGCCGTGTATTCAAGAGCATCACCAGGTTCACCCTGTGCAATGTCAGTACCAATCGCAAAACCATATGATATCATTGCACTCTTTACAAGCCCCATACATGTCTGAATTGCGGCAGTTCCTGCTTTACAGGCAAATTCATAGTCTGCTGCGGTCATCACCGGGGTTGCACCAATTGCTTCACCTACTGTGGCTGCGGTTGGTTTAACAGCATACGGATGTGATTCAGAACCTACATAGATAGCACCGATATCATCTGGGTTTATCCTGCGCTTCGCAAGTGCTGCCCGTGCAGCTTCTACTGAGATGGTTGCTGTATCTTCATCGAGATCAGGGAGAGACTTTTCATATACGCCAAGACCTTTTGCAATCTCAGCACCGTTCGCTCCCCATACCCGTGCAATTTCTTCAATTTTAATGCGATATCGAGGGATATACGCACCGTATGAAATGATTCCTACCATTTTTCTTCCCTTAATCGTTCCACAATCTGTTCAATATTCATCCTGGTACACATCAGAGTGATTTTATCACGTTCTGCAAGCTTTGGGACAATCGGATGTACCTGTGAAGCTGATATGCCGTGGAGAACCACGCACCGGGGTTTGAATGGAGTTACCCGGATAGCCACCATTGGTGACTTTCCATTTGAGACACCTGTAAAGATAAGAGCACGCTCTGTACTCCATCCATAGATCCGATTAAATTCGTTTGCAGAGAGGTTTAGTATCGCTTTAAGGCTATCCACGATTGTGTATCCATATATCGAGATATCAGTAAGTCCAAAGAGGACTTCTGCCTCGATACTATCTGCAAAGAGACGGATCTTCGTAGGAGCAGAATAATCATGGAGATCATAAATGACTGTATCAAGGGTATCGGCAAAGAGCATCGTACCAAACTTATGGATGTACGTGCCCCCCCGTTCCTCGTCTATTGTCAGGATGCTTTCCACAATTTTTCCAACGATTGCAGTTCCCGGACTTTTCCTCCGGCCACTCTCGTAGTCACTAATTACAGACGGTGACACTCCCAGATGAAGAGAGAGGTCTCCCTGAGAGATATCATAACTGATACGCCATTTTTTAAGTGTCTTTCCAGGTGAATCTGACAGGGTTATCTCCCCCGCCATCTTTTCTGCTAATCGATGGCGAAGTCCCGGTTCCATAACAATACAGGTCACCGCGATCAAGTATATAATTAACGTATATCACTTCGACATTGCACTAAGTTTTGCCCATATCACTCCTTTTGATCTCTGTTTCCTGTAGTAGCGCCACTATTTTCCTCTTTATTCAGTCTCTGATGCCTGATGTGATAGAATAAAGCACTAATGACGATAATAATGATAATGGGGAGAATTATGAGAGTGAAAAAATCTTCGTGTGTTCTTTCTTCCAGGACATATTGAGCTAATTTTACCTCTGTATCTGCCTCATAATCTGAATATTCTGATAGAACCGGCTCTGTATCCCCTATGACATCTGCGTCTTCTGGTTTTAATTCCTCCATGACCTGGGTTTGTTCTGCATATACCGGTGCCTCCTCTGTGTGTACCTCTTCCAGCGGGTTATTAGTCTGGAGGGTATCACCACGAACTGATGCGCTTGTAAGAGTCGTCTGGGGCTTTTTTTCCTGCGTATCTGTGACAACCAGAGACGAATCAGAGATACTGTCTGTGGAGGAAATCGTAATTTTCCCGGGTGCAAGCGGGACTGACAGGGTATCTGAAAGGTATTGACTCCCACTTTTCTGCTCTACTGATATAGTATATGACTGTGCTCTGGTTCCCGATGAGGTAGAAAACTGAACCACCCTTGTTCCTGATGCATCAGTTGTCACCTCTGCATAGTACCGGGTTCCCTCTTCTGGGAAGGACGGAACATCTGAACGGAGTGTATACCCGGGTTTCCCATTTATTTCATAGGAACCAATCCGGTACGGTCCGGGAGGGGAATCGTGAGAAACCCCTTCCTGACTGATAACCATCATAGGTGGCTGATCTCCACGCTCTCCTGACATACTACTGGTCCCTTTCACCCAGAGGTAACAGGTAGATTTTGGAGCTCCTGACAAAATAACAGTAAATGGCTGCCCCCGCGTTATCTTTTCGGTATTTGATGTCAAACTAAGAATTGCCATTGTAAGGGAGACGGTGACTGGTTGCGTAAATCCGGATGGTATGTTATCTTTGATATGATTGAGGGTTATTTCTGTTTGTACCTGGTAAATACCTGCAGGATAGTATTTGTTTGCATCTCCCGCCGCTGTGTCCCATCCGGTTACACTGGCTTTTTCTGCCCAGTACCAGGGAGAAGATCCGGGATCAAGGTCTGACAGACTCTTCTCACCTCCCGGGACTGCAAGAGAGGAGAGGAGACTACCTTGTGGTGTTTTGAACTTTATTGAGAGTAATCCGTCGGTTGCCGGATTATAACCAGGCCGTGATGTTGCCTGCCAGAGATTTGAATCAATTCTGAAGTTCCCAAGATGGCCACGTTCCAGAGTCCCTCCGGTAACATCGTTACTGATACTGTTGTCATACACCCGTACCTCTGCCATAGCTTCCCTAACGTAAAAAGCAGCATTTCCAGGCTTTCCATCCCAGAGATACCATATCCCTGTCCGGTCAGTGAAATCTACCGGTGCGACATAGAATGTATCTTTTTCTGGAATGGTCAGTATCTGGCCAGGCTGAGAGGTCTGTATGTCTGATCCCGGTGAGAACCATGCTATCTGATGATAGGGATCAGGGACAGCATCTTTGATATTGAGACCTTCCTCACCAATGAATGCCGTTCCCCCTGCAGGGATGACTGAAGTAACTGCTGGGACTGGTGCAACAGACAGGGAGAAAAAGAACAATAAAAGGATTCCACATACATAATAATTCTGCATCTCGTTTCATCTCCTTATGCCCTGTATGTTCATTAAGATGAGATACTTCTTGTGGTAGTCACGTCTAGTTCCCGTTTCAAGCAATACCAATCGAAAAAACGTATAAGAATGAGAAGATTGCAGGATCTTCTAACGGCGGAGCATGTACCCCCTTTGCAGGAATGAGACCAATACCAACTTTCCAGTTCTTTCTTTTTTTGCCCAAACATCGAATAACTATCGGAAACATACGTATGTATGTGAATTCCCTGCCGCTTCCGGTTGTTCTGGTTCATGGATGGAAGAGTAGTCCACAGATCTGGAGAGGGCTTGTTCAGTCTCTGGAAGAGAACGGAATCAAATACTGGAATTTTTGTCATACTACTATCAATAATCCGTCACTCGAGAGTGTAGCAACAGCATTAGGAGATTTTATCAGAACAAAACGAAGAGAGGAGGAGTATACCGGACCTGTTGATATCGTCTGCCACTCAATGGGTGTATTAGCAACCCGTTATCTGCTTGAAGTCACTGATAAAGACCATACCAGTGAGTGTGTAAGGAATCTGATAGGTATTGGTCCACCACATAATGGTTCATCCATGGCTGAGATATTCAACCACCCGGTTTATGGCCCTGAGGTTATCCAACAACTGAGCGGAGTCTTTGTGCCTCGTGATTATAATCCTGCAACCGACTCTGTTGTGCAGGGCATCAGGGTGACGAGTTCAATAGTTGCTGATATCATAACTGCAGGAATTCGTGATGATATCTGTTACCTGAGTATTATTGCCGGAAATTTTCTGGGAAAAGAAGATTTTTTTCCGCATTTTGCCGGAAAAACCTGGGTATGCTGCCCTGACAGGACCTGGAAACGTACATGCTTTGGTGATGGTGTCATCCCGCATGCAGATTCATATCTTCCAGGGACCGGATTTGATCTCCTCCCCTCTGATGCTTCGTTTTCTCATCTTTCCCCTGATATGTACTGCCATATGAATCTGCCATCTAATCCGGAAGTTATCGACCGGGTTATGCAGTATATCCTTAATCCTGCCACGAAACCGGGTTGCCTGTTTCCCTACTAAATTGTATAAGTTACTCTTAAGAGGAGAGGAACAACAAATCTTTCGTTATCAGACAACTATGAATATTCCATTTATAAGACATTATACCAAAGCAGTCTGAAAACCGGGTGGAATTTTTTATCTCGCAACTATCTATCCCCACGAAATCAGTCTTTTTGGTATAAGAATACTTATTTCAGACAAAAAAGAGCATCAATTTCTTTCCAGTCTCAAAAAAAAGGAACTAAATCTGAAATTACACAGAGATGATTCTAAAGGGGCCTGATGCATGGTTATCAGACACGGAGCACTCATCAAGTGTTTTTTCAGGATCCAGCATAATAGAGAGTTGATTATTTCCTGTCGTTCCTTTTGGGATGGGTACAGCAATGACAACCCGTTTTATCTCTCCTGCATCAAGGGCAGGAATAGCTGCAGTAATATTTACTGATTTCCCGTTGGGGAGGGTTACTCTGACCGGAACCTCATGTGATGGGGTGAGTCCCACATTGGCGATGACCATGCTGAGAGACATATTCTGTCCGGGTCCTCCTGCAGCAGGTATATAAGCCTGAACAATTCGCAGGTCGGCGAGATCACAGACCTGTGGAAGTCTTGAGGGGACATCTGCAGCCGTTTCTGCAGAGGCAGTTCCTGCAATCAGAATTAACAGGAACATGAGAACTAGTGATAACGTGATGGGGTATCGTAGGTTCATATAGTCTCCATAGAGTATGATGTATATTGTATGTTTCGGGTAATGAACATGTATGATACTGTTAGTACTACAGGGAAACTTATTGGATTATACAGGGTTTATCCCATCAGGCTCTGCCTGAAAAACAAGTGATACCATACCATCATCTTCAGGCAGGATGTAATTATAGTGCACTGCAAAACTTCTTGGAATAATCGAAGTGAACCAGAAGTTATTCCAGGGTATTATACCAGGCACCATAATCCTTCCCTGACCGTATTTTCCGGATTTTTCTCTTATAGGGTCCTCACAGAATTGTATCAGACCATCTTCTTCTTCTTCAGCCAGTACGCACCATACCCGATAATAATGAACACACCAAGAATGGTTATCAGGATAGCAGGATTTGCAGAGAGGATATCTACAATACCAGGTTGTTGAACCTGTATGAATAACGTATTTTGATCAGAGAGGATGAGAGTGTGATGTGCATTGCGGTATTTAAGATCAGTTGCCAGACCATATGCCTTTATCGTCGCATCCGAATCTACTGCTAAAGTAAACACGGCGTCCTTTGATTCCCCAGGTCTGATATTTCCAAGTTGCACAGTCCCTATCACCGGTGAGACCGGACCATTCCCGACGACCCGGGCCGTGGCATCGAAGACCTCTGAATCCCCAGTATTTGTAAAGGAGACTGAAATATCCCGGATCTCTCCTGGTGAGAACAGATAGGGAGTGAGGGGAACCGTAAATTTCGGACCTGTTGCTACCGGAATGCCTATTGTCACCGGAACAGATTCCTGATCTATATCTGACGTGTCCTTATACCTGACCGAGAACTGGGCAGGGTACTGTGCCGCAGAGGTATCGTCTACTACCACGACCTTGAACGATACATTGGTTATGTCATCAGGGTTCAAGTCTCCAATAAAATCTACACCATCAACAGGGATGACCGGGCTTGCATTAGATTGTGTCAGTACACCGTATGCCTGTTTTGCATACCCTGATCCGGCAGTCTGAAACCCAATGGTCACATATCCTTCCTGACCCGGTACTACACCATCAGTGGTAATTATTAGATTTACCGGGCGTATCCGCTCCTGTATTCTGACCGAAACAGGTACCGATACTTTGTTATCCCGATAATTATATCGCAGGGTATCGACTCCTTCTTCCTCTGTTCCATATACATACCGGTACGTCAGGTCAGGACTTATGGTATACCATCCAGCAGTTGCATTCTCAGCAATATGTACAGGAAAGGCAACCGGGAGTACCTCGCCGGCAGGAATGTCTCCGATAAGAAACGGGCCTCCTTTTACCGTGATAGGGGCTGTGCCCTGTTGCAATGCAGCCCTGACCTCAAGAGCAAGACTCCGGTCATATGCACCAGGAACCATGATTTCTGAAAGAATCTCCTCTGTATCAAAACCCCGGTTGGATACGGTCAGCACGAGATCCGTATCAGTTCCTGGAACCAGGGTATCACTTCCTGAGATCGTTACATCAAGCAGTGGCTGCCCTGCAGGGAATATTGCTCCTGCTGCAGAGGTATATCCAGGGATCAGAAAGAGAAGGCATAATATCAGTGCAATGGTACAGGAGGAAGTTGCCTCTTTTTTGCGATGTCTTGGTATATTGTTCATGTACAGACTCAGTATATAGAGATTCATATTTGGTCCAATATCTGTCCCCTATTTATGAGATAGTGACCTTTTTCTTTTGTCGAAGGTAGTATCCACCACAAGCCACGAGAATGATAATAATGATAAGACTGATATAAAGCAGAGTGTTTTCCGGTTTGTTCACATCAATCAGAATTTTAACCGGATCTGAAACAAAATTATTATTCTCGTCATCAGTATACCGGATAAGAGAATCAAGAGCATACTCTTTGATTGTGGCATCACTATCAACCTGCAGACTAAAGACTGCACTACCACTCTCACCGGGTTTTAATTCACCAATATAGGCACTATCATCATTACTGGTAAACGGATCCACAACACTAATACGCGATTCTGCCTGATAAACCGTGTTTTTTCCCATGTTTTTATAGGTTACCTGTATCTCATCGGTTGCACCGGCATGAACAACAGCAGGTTCACTCACCACTTCAAATGAGATCTTTTCTGCGAATCCTGCGCCAAATGTCACTGAATCGCTCATGGTAGCAATGCCTTCATAATCTTTGTATGAAGCAAAAAGAGCCAGAGGGTACTCTCTGGTTGCATCGGCATCAGATGAGACAGATACCTTGAATCTGGTTTTTGCAGTATCTCCTGGTAAAAAATCTCCGATATATACTTGTGAATCAACCGGTATGACAGGACTTGCTTCTGATGCTGATAGATATAACACCGTATCCCTGCCGGTATCTGTTCCACTGTTCGTTACTTCCAGGGTAAGATATCCGTTACCACCTGCATACATATTCTCCCCTTTTATGTTCGTCACGTTCAGAAGTACATCTTTTCTGAGTGTTACCAGAACCGGTATGGTAATTTCTTCATCTTTAAAACGGTACTCGATATCGTCAATTCCTACCTGGACCGCTTCGGCCATATACTCGTAAGTAACGATGCAATCTAAATAATAGGTACCGGCATGTGCATCCTGTGGTACGGTAATAACAAAGGTTACCGGCACAACACTTCCAGAGGGCAGATCTCCGATAATCTGTGGATCAGATCGAATCGTTACCGGTGAGGTTCCTGGTTCAAGCCTGGCTTTAACAGAACGTGCTGTTGTCGGGAGATAATCAGGAGTGATATATCCACTATCAACAAATTTCATATCTATTGAGCCACTGTTCTCAATAAGTACTGACAGTGGGATCTGCTGACCTGCAGGAATTTCATTTGTACCTGACAGAACCGCAGAAATATCAGGTCCGCCAGAGTAGATCTTCTCTCCTGCATATACAAAAGGTATCATACCGGTTATCAGAAAAATCAGCAGAGAAAGGATGAGAATATGTTTGATTGCCACGATTCTTTTCATATATCTACTTTGATAATGTGCTATATAGCATGATGGTTTCATCATTGGGATTAGAAATACCCAATGCATAAATATTCTGCAGGATGACTCGGTAGTATGAAAAACAGCCTTCGGGCACAAAGACCACATGCTCCAAAACTGCCGGTAATCTCTCCAGCACGTCTGTTTGGGTGGATAGCATCGGTAATAATCAGGCATCCAAAGTTAATTCTTGCTATAATGATCGTTTTCTGCATAGTTGCACTCTATACCAGTACCTTCATTCCTGAGCAGTCCATGTCTGATGAATACATGGATAAAACATCATTTGACGGCATTACTTATGATAATTATAATGACCGGTTTGTATCAGATACCTATATTATCCTAATTCAGTCATCTCATCCAACAGATTATACGCTTCTTCATGATATTCTCATTATAAGTGAAGAGATACAACGATTGCCTCATGTTTCTCACGTGGATTCTGTTGCGGGTCTGATTACCGGTATGTATGACGGGTATCTTCCTGATAACCAGCACGTGATTGACGAGGCCTTACACGAGCTTCCCCAGGAAACCCTCAGCGAATTTATCCCGGATTCACAGACATCCCTTATGTTCATCTCGCTCTCTCCTGGTGTTTCAACAGATACCAGTCAGACCGTCGTTCCCTATGTCATGGATGTTATTACATCTGCATCGCTTCCCCCCGGAGTCTCTATAGAACTTACCGGAAATACCCCGTATGATATGCAGGTGGAAACTGCGATGATGAATGATTTTTCAGTGCTCATCATCGGTTCTATGGCTCTTATGCTCCTTGTGCTCTCTCTACTCTTTTCGAATATGCGATTTTGGATCCTCCCGATTGTCCTGCTTACTTTTGGCCTAATCTTTACTTTCGGTGTGATGGGACTCCTTGGGATTCCTGCAAATGATGGTGCAACAGCAGCGTTCCCAATTCTTCTTGGACTGGGTATTGATTATGCGGTTCAGTTCCATGCCAGGTTTGACGAAGAACGAAGAGTATCTGCATTACATCAGGCAATCAGGGAGACCATCACTAATACCGGGCCCTCTGTGCTCTACGCAATGGTTGCAACCTGTATGGGTTTTGTTGCCATGCTGATTACCCCGATTCCAATGATTCAGACATTCGGAGTCGTTGCTATTTTAGGGGTGATCTGTTGTTATGTTTCAGCACTATTTGGGTTCGGATCCCTTGCCATCCTTCTTACATATGCCCCAAAGGAGAAGAAAAACGGCATCACTGACCGCCTGATGGACGGGTACGGGAATATTCTCTCGCTTCTTGCAACAAAAATAACCTCAATTGCCGTTCCGGTCATTATATTCTCTGTTCTGATAGCATTCATCGGCATTTCATATGACGGGACAATTCCTATTGATACCAGTACAAAGTCGATGACCCCGCCTGACCTTCCTGCCCAGCTGGTGTTTGATAAAGTTGAGGCGGTATCGGGATCGATGCTCCCGCTCCCTCTTTACATTACCGGTGGGGATGTTATCAGTCTTCCAACTGTGCAATGGCTTGACCTCTTTGGATCCGGACTGGTAAGAGACCATCCTGAGATAACGGATGTATCTGGTCTCAGTCTGCTTATCAGACAGTATAACAACGGAGACATCCCAAAAACAGAAGCCGAACTAACCAGGGTTCTTTCCCATATTCCTGTAAATGAGAAGATGCTGTACCTGCAGGGTGATGCATCAGTCATGGTATTGAGTACGATAGCCCTTACCGTCAATGAACAACGAACCTTAAAAAGCAAGGTTATGGAAGATGCTACCTGGTTTGAACCTCCTGCCGGGCTGAGCATTACACCAACCGGTGATTTTAGCCTGTATACACTTCTGATAGACACCATTGAGAAGGCAAAGGATCAGATGACCATTCTCGGATTTATTCTCATCTTTTTATTCCTGCTCGTAGCCTACCGAAAACCAGTCGCTCTCTCTCCTCTGGTCCCTCTTATCTGTATCGTTGGCTGGAACCCTGTTGCCATGATACTAATGGGGCAGAATTATAACGTTATGACTGCCGTTCTTGGATCCATGACTATTGGCGTAGGATCAGAATATACGATTCTCGTGATGGAACGGTACCTCGAAGAACACAAAAAGACCAGAAACAAAACTCTTGCCATAAGCCAAGCGGTAAAAAAGATTGGGAGTGCCATTACGGTATCAGGACTGGTAACAGCATCAGGATTTGCTGCCCTTTTAATATCTTCATTCCCAATCCTCTCCTCATTTGGAATATCCACGGTGATTGCAGTAGTCTTCTCTCTTATTGGTGCTATATGTATCATGCCGGCAGCCCTGATCCTTTTTGTTTCAGTTCGCAGCATACCAGATGATAATGCCTGAAATAACCATATTTGAATTGAATATGTGAGATAACCTCCCATTTTTTTCTTAACCAGAGAATAAATTTCGTTTTTTGGTCCATTTGTATGAGGATGGCTCTGTCTGAAAAACAAGTGATACAATCTCGTCACGTTCAGGCAAGATGTAATTACATAGCATTCTGACTTTCATATTGACAAGTCCTATATTATTTTAGAATTCAAACCGCAGAGGACGCAGAGGACGCAGAGAGGGGAACCAGGTGTCAGATACTCTGTGAACCTCACTCCCCTCCGGGGTTACATCATTTCAATCATCAAACGAATGTCGTTTCAACTGGAAACATCGATGTAAAGAGTGAAAACATGATTGGCAATATCACTTAAAAAATCGACAGAGCCTGAGGATACGAGGGGATGTTTCATGATGAAAAACATTATCTATGAAATAACTAATAAAATCATATGCAGAGACAAAAAGGCAGGCAGAGTGCAATATCAATTATCCTTCTTCTCATGCTACTACTGGTAGCAATCAGTACCCTGTCAGCCGGATGTATAGATACCCAACAACCGGTTCTGTCAACACAAAATACTATCACACCAGTGCCAACAGAGGATATGCCGGGAGATGAACCTGTCACCTTTCACAGATGTGGGTGTGTATCAGAACATATAACTATGGAGAAGGGATGCTATTCGTTTTTTATGAATCATACTGATGTCGGACCCTTTGAGGCTGATATCAGTTCAGATGAAATTTATGTACTGCTCATTAAAACCACAGCAGATGCTGACTGGCATGAGGGTGCACAATTCATTCCCTCTGGTGTATTTTCAGGAACTCAGGGGGTCTGTGTCCCATCTTCTGGTGTATATACCCTAAACGTAACCACACAAGGCTGCTGGGATATTATTGTAACACGTTCCGGTTCAGCAGGCCTCTCATTCCCGGTTTCTTTTTCTGGTTTTGGCCCATGGGCATCTGATTTTTTCACGTTTCCAGCAGGAGCATACCGGTTTGTAATGGCTTCTGCAAACAGTTCGCTCCTTGCAGTAACCATGCAAAACGAAACCGGTATGCCTCTACTTGATCCTGCAACACAACGGGAACTGCCCCTTGGATACCATATTGGATCCTATCAGGGGAGTGTTGATGTACAGATACCATCACAAGAGGGATATCTGATTGATGTCCTGACCAATGATCTGTGGAATATCACCATTAGTACAATAGAGAATTGAGACGGAATTTTCATCACCAGGTACGAGTGAAGAGGAAGATATCAGTTCATCAGATCGGTCTGATTGATTCCATCATACCTCCATACCTTGGATACCGAAGGAAAACTGATTGAACACCATTTTTTTCCTACGCATCTTCCCTTTAGGGACTTGCAATGATCTATTTTATACCCAATCTAACAAAAACATACATTGATAGCCCCGGATTATGTTCATGGATATTCTGATAGAGAATAATTCAGGCTTGGCGATCAGGCATCCACTCTCGCATCCCTTCTGCATCAGGGTATCAGATATGAAAAAGGATCCCGTGTTCTTGAAGCTGGGTGTGGAATAGGTGCTCATACAGTAATCCTTGCTTCGAACTCTCCCAATGTTCACATTACATCAATAGATCTATCAGATCTCTCTCTTTTGGAGGCTGAAAAGCGGGTTGCTATGGCGGGATACTCAAATGTTACCTTTCAGAAAGGAGATTTCTATCATACAGGATTTCTGAACTCACTTTGCGAACCCACCCAAGTTAGTACAACAATTTAATATTTTAGCACCC
>CAYRYR010000063.1:0-16408 GCA_964428385.1 uncultured Methanoregulaceae archaeon | reverse complement strand
AATGGATTGTATCTCATTTTAATCCATACGAATAGATATTTCCATATCACTATAAACTTCATTTAGATGCAAAAATCCGGTTCGAATCCGTATTAGGAATCATCACGATCCTTTTTGCTTTCTGATATAATATCAAATCTTTACCCGTACATAATTGGAAACACCACTTTTAAATGCTCATCATTGAGCAACATAAATATGGGATGTGTAATCCATCTATCCATCCATCTACTCCGGGGATTTCATTCACCATTGTACTTTTAGTACATTAATGTCAGGGATATGGTATATTGAGATTATATCTGCTTTTCTTCATCAGATTCTTCTTTACCTCTTCCCTTTAGTTCCCGACGAAATATTACGATCCCTGCAAGTAATCCAAAAATTATATTCAGATAAAACGTAACAAATCTCCAGAGCAGAACAAAAATTCCGAGCATTCCGGAAGGGACAATAATAGCATAGAGAGAGGAGGTTGATATCTCAGTGACCCCGGATGATCCCGGAGTAAGGGGAATCATCATGACAATCGCAATAATTATCTGAAAGAAAAAGGATAGGAGGATGTATGAGTCCAGTCCCAGTCCCATCAGGATAACGGACGCAACCATAAATTCAGTTATCCAGAAGAGGCAGGTTACAAGCCCCCCTGCAACGAGTCCCCACCATGCAGGACCTGCAAACCGGGTAATACTCGTAAAGAAGTTATCAATTTCTCTGTCCGCACAAGCACAAATTGAGGGAGAAGAGAATCGTGTCCGCATAAACAGGTTGCTAATCCGGGAAATCAGGCACAAGATCAGGGATTTCATCCGACAGGGGTACCTGATTGCAAGGAAAGGAATAAGAAGGAAACTAATGAAAAAAATCCATGCTGCAATTATCAGGATTTTCAGAGTCATACTAAATGTACCCCAGACAGACTGGGTCATCATCATTATCACCACTCCTGTCAGAGTCAATACAATTCCATCAAGAACCCGTTCCATAATGACAACCGCAGATGCATCCCCTATCTTAACTCCGGCCCGATATAACTCATGTACTCTGACAGGTTCTCCCCCGGCCTGACCTGGTGTTATCGTTCCGGCGAGCAGTCCCGCAAGAACCATGTTAACGGCATATGCGAGACCAACCCGGTATCCAAGTGATCGTGATAAGAGTTGTATTCTGACCCCCCAGAGTATGAGTGCAAGCATACGGAATCCAATGGCAATTGCCAGGAAAAATAAGTTAAACGAGAGTATGTACTCTATTGTCTCCTGGGTAAATGTGGTAACAAAGATATATACAATTACTGAAAAACTGAAGAGAAGTGAGAGGGCGAAGAGACTACGTGAAGAGAGTTTCATCATCCATTCCTCTGACCAGCCACTATGTCCATGATAATCAAAATTAATATACTCAATTAAACCTTGTAATTAGGGTGAGGTAGTATATCAGAGTATTGGAATTATCGATGAATGAAATTCTCATAAAGACTAAGTCTTCCTGTAAGTGCAATGCAAAGGAAAGGAGTATATCTCAAAATCACCATATTTGTATGTAACTCGTGTCAAGGAAGAGAACCAGAATTATTGGCCTTTTATAACGAATGACATTTGCGGACCTGAACTGATATCATGATTTCAGTAATTATTCCGGCATATAACGAAGAGAAAAGAATCGAAAGGAGTCTTAGCGCGCTAACCTGTCAGACTGTGCCACGTGAAAAATATGAGATTATCGTTGTAGATGGTGGTTCTCATGATAAAACGCGTGAAATTGCTGCTGATTACGCGGATCATGTCTTCATCCAGGAATCAGAACGGGTAGCAGGAGCCAGAAATGATGGGTTTTCCCGATCCCAGCACGATTTAGTAGCCACAACAGATGCAGACAGCGTTGTTGCTCCAAACTGGGTAGAATGTGTCCTGCATTCGTTTCGTGATCCTGACGTGGTACTCTCTTTTGGGCCGGTCACCTCTATTGAAAAAAATCCGAAAAACCGCAGGTATGCTCTGCTATTTAACGGACTAATGCACTTTGGTGCACGAACTAATCTCTATTATTACACGCTTGGATGCAACACCGCTTTTCGAAAGGATGCATTACAACGTGCCGGGATGTACCGAATACTTGATGCCGGTGATGATCTTGAGATAGCAGTCAGGATGCGAAAAATGGGAAAAATTCGATTTGCGCCTGATATGAAAGTCGGGTTTGATTTCCGCAGGTATGACCAATTCGGATTCTGGAAAACACTCTATGAATGGTATTATATTGTGCTTCAGGGAGGAATATCAGATAAATACTCATATACCCGAAGGGAGTATCAGAGTCATTCTGGTGATTCTTTTAATTCCCTGGCTGAAGATATCAACATGAGCGAAACAGATTAAAAAACTGGCATCATAACTCTAAAAATAGTAAATATTAGCATCAGTTACCGTTTATTACATTCCGGATTCATGACGGAAAAATTGTAGAGATGCAATTTAAAACGGAATTGATTAAAGATTATCCACAAAATATCTCATCATCTTTCTCATATAATATGGTTCGTAGTTTAAGTCATGGTTCTGGTTTGTAAAGATAAACATATCAAAAGGCTTATCAGCCTCAATAAGTGCATCTGCAAGTTGCATTGTCATAGCAGGATGAACATTGTCATCAAGATCACCGGTCAGAAGAAGGAGATCTCCAGATAGATTTGCAGCTTTCTCTTTTGTGACCTGTTCCAGATAATTTGTGCCATCAGGCATTCCTTCATATTTTTCTCCCCAGAATGATCCATACAACCGGCTGTCCTGATTTCCTGATGCTGCAACTCCTACCTTAAAAAAATCAGGATAGGTTAACATTGCCTGTGCAGCCATGAAACCGCCTGCTGATTTGCCATAGATACCAATCCGGGAGAGGTTAATATTTTGATGTGTGGTTGCAAGTTCAATGAGTCCGGCGATATGATCCGGCAGTCCGGCATCGCTCAGATGACCATAACTCACATCATGAAATGACTTTGACCGGTAGGCAGTTCCAAGCCCGTCCATGTTCACGACGATGAAACCAAGCTCTGAAAGCATCTGACTAGTCCAGAATATCTTTGCGTTCCAGCTGAGAGAATCAGGGAATTCAGTCGTAGTGACAATAGTATAAGGTCCTGGATACACAATATCCACCACAGGGTAGGACTGGGTTGGATCAAAATCTGTCGGTGTAAAGAGAAGACCATAGAGGTTTGTTACTCCATCCCGTGCCATGTACGATACCTGTTCAGGGGGACTCCAACCGGCGTTTGTCAAATCTGATATATCTGTTGTTGCAAGATACATCAGACTGGCCCCATCAGCAGATTTGAGATAGGTGACCGTCGGGAGATCCACCCGTGAGTATGAATCAACAAAGTTACACCCGTCAGGTGAGAACGAGATTGTATGATCTGCGTATTCAGGAGTCAGCAATTGCAGTCCTGTTCCGTCGGTGCGGACCCGGTACAGGTACCGGTAATAGGGATTTCCTTCCTCTTTTCCACTTGCTGTAAAGTAGATTGTTGACTGGTTTTCATCAATAAAGAGAATTTCTCTAACGACCCACTCTCCACTTGTAATCTGGTTTTTAAGGGTTCCATCTCCATCATATCGATAGAGATGACCCCACCCATCCCGCTCTGAAAACCAGATGATATCCCCGCTTCTGGAAAGAACTGCAATGTTTGGTCTGGATGCATATGCAAGGTTTGTTTCACAATATGTCAGTCCGGTCTCCTGTAATATCTCATGTACAGTTCCGGTCTTTGGATCTTCTGTTAAGAACCGGAGTGTTTTTTCTCCCCGTTTTATAAAGAGTGACCAGATGGTGTCAGAGGCATCATTCCACCACTGAAGAAGATATTCATCGGTATCCATCATAGACACCTCAGGCTGGGAGTTTTCCTGCATCTTTGTTATGGTTCGTGTCAGAATATTGATGGTTACCGGTTCATACATCGGGATAGTGGCATCACCCGGGTTTGCAAACCGATAGGTATAGAGAACAGGCCGGAGGTTGTCATTCTGAGGTACATCCTCTAGAAGATAGAACTCCTTCACATCTCGCTGATTCACATGAAACGTCCGTATCTGTGTTGAGTCAGGTGACCAGACGAGATATGCCCTGGGCGATTCATGTAACCGGGCCCCGGTTACCGGATAACTGACGGTTTCTGATCGTTTTCCATAAAAATAATCCTCAGTTCCATCAGTGGTGAGTGGTGATTCACTTCCTGTCCTGGTATCGTACAGGTACAGATTGCTTTCGTTTACATATGCAATGAACCGCAGGTCAGGCGATCTGATACCTGCCTGCACCGGATCAGGCAATGGATTTTCTATTATCTGGTATAACGGGAGATTACAGGTCCATTCGCTCCCAAATGCCATGAATGAAAATGAACTTAGATCTGGGGAGAGAAAAGTAATGGTTATCGGTATATGAGCCGGATCCACGGTTTTTCCGGTTGCAGATGCCAGAGAAGAAACAAACCGGTTGGTATCAAAGAGCAGTGCTCTGTCCTGCCTTGTAGTGTTCACGATGAGATAATCAGTGGTCTTTTTCCCGGCATCAGCATACCAGAAGGTGTCATCTGCGATCCAGTGCGGAACAATGTCTGCATGATACATATGCGTCACTACATTGTCGGGATAGAAGAATTCTGCATTCGTAATCTCAGATAAGGGAATATTTTTGTACGTGTCAAAGGCCCCTGCCGGGAGCACGATAAGCAATATTGTCAGAAGGAGGCTGGAGAGAAGAATAAAATGGGATTGATTTGTCATAGATGGTAGAAGAACGGAATGAGCATTAAAGGTAACGGAGGTACAGAACAAATGAAGATAAGAACAATATACATTCCAGGCCGGGAAAGTATGTGATATCGTTTGCTAATACAAAGAAACAAAAAAGGGTTCTCCATCAGGTATAGGAAATGATTACAACTCTTGTATTACCAAAAATATATCCTACTGATAAATCAGGTTTTGGTATGTGATTATTCATTTCTTTATATCTACTGACCCCGTACTTCAAGTGCAATTGAGACTACAAATGAAAAAAAAAGTATTAGGCATCTTCGAGTAATAACGAAAATAACAGATCTTTTGTAGTCTATGATATTACATAAATTGTACGTATGTCCTACGTTTCAAGAGAACTGGTTAAAATGTAGTATGTAAGGATTTTTCGTTCACTTTCAGAGTATGGTTTAAAAATATACTCATAACGGAATCTTTATGTATCCGAGAGGGAGATGATAAGTAAAGAACGTTTATTTTTGTCATCTCAATGATAATAACAATACAGGTTTCATGATACAATGGTAAAATTCCAAGCCATATCAGGCATAATTGATTAAAAGTAAAATAGTATGGCAAAAATTGTAGTCGTGGAAGATTCACCATTTGCTCGTGAAATTCACCGGATGTTCCTCACAAATGATGGACATTCTGTAATAGAAGCTGAGGATGGTGAAGAGGGAGTTCAACAATTCATTGATAATAACCCGGATCTGACCATTATTGACGTTAATTTGCCTACCAAAAATGGAATTGAAACTCTTATTGATATAAAGAAACATTCTCCAACCGCGAAAATTATTATTTGTACAGCAATTGACGATCAACGCATTATCAGGTTAGCTTTTCAGAATGGTGCGTCTGGATATATCACAAAGCCCTTCAAACGGGAACTCTATTTAAATGAGATACAAAAGCACCTTGAAAATTCAGTTTATGTTCAGTCATTAGATGATAAGAATTAAAACCATTCATCAACCTCCCTATGAAATTAGAAAATAGTATTATCAGAAAAATCAATTATAATATAAAAATTAAATTTCTGATTTTTGATATCAATACCATTAATTTATTATCTCTTCATTCCACATACCAGTAAAACCCTGAAAAAAGCCCGGATACATCCTGCTACCCGCTGGTTTTTGTAATCAGCATTGACTCAAGTTCCTGTACTTTCTTATCAATTGGATCCAGCTCTCTGCACCGGGTCACCCAGATTAAAGCTTCTCTCAGATCTCCTGCCTTTAGGAGACAAAATGCACGATATATAGCATATCTTGGGTCATTGGAATGATACGTCTCGATGGACTGTAACTGTGAGAGTGCTTCCTCGTATTTTTTACCCTGATATTTCTTTTTTGCGTCCTGAAATACAGGTTCTGTCTCGTATGGCATCTGGTTAATCTTTCGAATTTTATACTGTGCATACGTATACCAGAAGTCTAAAAGATCACTCTCAAATCCTTCTTTAAGTTCAGTCTCAATAATTCTGATACCCTCATCATAAGAACCACTCTTAATTACCATATATGCAAGAAATATTCGTGAATCTATATCATCCGGATATTTGTGTATGATATCATAATACAGGGTAATAGCTTCTGATATGGCATCTTCCCTGATGAATAACAGTGCTTTGTGTTTAAGTTCGACAACTTCGTTCTTCTGCTCAAGGATCTTCGTACTCGTAATTTCCTGTAACTGTGATACGATCCCATCAATCTTTTGTGAGAAGTCAGTCGTGAATTTAGATTGAAAATTCTTCATTTCCTCAATAATGAGTGCCGAATCAACTAGCTTACCATTGACGTCTTCAATGACATTGAGCGAGACATCTTTAAATTCATGTAACAATGAGTTCTGAAGGTGAATTTCCTGAACAATCGTTGTCTCTACATCTTCTATCCGGATATCCCGGTTGAGATCAACCTTGTGTATCTCATTTACAATATCGTGCGAATTCTCTGCAATGTCGGCTTTAATCGCTAATTGTGACATTTGTAAGGATTCTCCCAATGACTGAACCTGGTTTTGAACCTCTCCGATAACCGTTGTTTGACTATTTTCAATCTTTTGCTGCGTTATTCCTTGTACTTCCTTTAATATATCCAGCATATCATCTTTATTCTGGAGTATTTTCGATCCGATATAAAATTTCGCGGTATCCAGTGATTCAGAGAGTTCACAAACCCGCGATTCGATCTTTTCCGTTGTGGCAATTTCACTCTCGGTAATTCGGCTAAGTGCCCTATTTTCTATATTGCGTAGCAAATCATGCGTATTTCCATTACTCTGCTGAAATTCAGATAAGAGTTCAGAGTTCGATGTAGAGAATGACGAACTTAACATTGCAATATGATCCTGAATTTCAGAGAGAATATGCATTTCACTCTCATCTACCTTTGTTTGAGTGAGATTTCCAACTTCCTGCAAAACAGTCAGCATATCTTCTTTCGTACGAAGAACATCATTTCCAACTTCGGTAAGAACGGTACCAAGAGAATGATGAAAATCTTTTTGATCCACAATCCCGGCCTGTACTGCCTGTGTTATCTCTTCAAGGGTGTTCACATTCGTGTCTTTTAAATCCAGAAGGAGATTGTTGGTAACAGTGTTTTTCTCTACAATTTCTGCTACAATGTCAGATTGTGATGCATATACGGATGAATCCAGTGCCTGTAAATGATTTCCAATATCAGAGATGATGGTCTGTTCGCTCGCTTCAATCGCATTTCGTGTTTTATCTTCTACAATCTGCAACAGATCAAGGGTATCTGCGTTATTTTGACGAATTTCTGTGAGAATGCCAGATATTGAAGGATTTAGAACGTGTATCAGATTATCGAAAGAATCTGAAATAGAAGTTGAATCACCCTGCCGTGAGAGGATATCAGTACGGATTTCAGAACCTATAATCTGAACATATTCCCTGATCTCATCCGTTTTTTGTTCAATTGACAATTCTATCTCATTGATCGCCTTTTCAAGTGTTTTTGCAGAATCAATACACTGTGTAATATCTGTAACAATTTTCGTTTTATTTGTCTCTATCTGGTATTGTGTTTTAATTCGTGCTTCATTAATTGAATACAGAGTTTCCTTCAGATTTTCCTGAATCTCAACAAACAATTCGGATTTAATCTCCTGGATTAGTTCCCTGTACTGATTGAGAAAATTACCCTTCTGATCTACCAGGATGTCCGTGAGAAGGGCTGGGATTTTATTCTGTTCCTGTAGAATGCGTTCATAATTCGTGTTCACGTGTTCAGAGAGGTGTATGACAGATGTGTCAGCTTCTTCTCTCTCAAAAATGAGTGCAAGGCCGTGTTCAATCTCTGAAGAGACACCTATTTCATCATCTGATATCGAACTATAGATCTTGTGTAAGAGGGTATAGGCAGTTTGTGAAACCTCTTTTTCTTTATTGAATAATGCAATAACTGCTAATTTTTTTAAAAAAATTTCAAAATCTTCTGTGTTATGAGAATTTTGTACCAGATCATCCAACTGGGCTACTTCCTCCTGACGTACACGGGTTCGTTCTGGTGCAAGTAATTCCCTGACCGTGCTATCCTGAGGTGATTGTATCCCTTTTTTTATATTGGAAACCAGGTTTTCAAGATCGTGACAGGAGTCTTTCTGAATCAGACAATGAAGACCAAGTAAAAAGAAAAAATCCTCGTCTTCCGGATGGTAATCAGAAAAAAGATTGTCTGTTTGATTAAGCACTTGTAAAAAAGTCTGAATAAGTAATTCCTGAGTTTTAGGGGTTCTTTCAATATGAATTTCTGAAAAAACATAACTCCAGAATGTATCGATATCAGGTGAAGAAATTGCTTTAGATATCAAAAAACAAGCGATTGATACCGGATATTGGTGGCAGGTCTCAAAGAGATCGATTTCATCCTTAATTGTACCAGCAATTGATTTTTGTAAGAGATCCATGTCATCAGCAGTGAATGGAATCTCACCAATAAACTGAACATGTGAGATTTGATCCTCAATGATTTCTTCATGAACTGATAAATCGATACCATCTTCAAGCATGAATATGACTGCTTTACTTTTTAACGCATATATAGTTTCTCATCCGGATGCCATTTTAACTCTGCATGAAGCCTTGTAACCAACATTATGGTCTCAAATGCATCTTATCGTCTCAACACGTTATGCTATCGCATACAAGGGTTCACATAATAGTATGGATCTTAAATATGGCGCATAAAAAATTGATGGATGCCAGAGGACAACTGAATTTTACTGATACAAAACGTCCAGGCAAATGCACAAAGAATGCCTTTTTATACATGTTGAAGCGAATTCATTCTAATCCTTTAATTTCAGTGCGAGATATGGTGCTCCTCAAATAAGATATCAATAGAATCTCAGTTTTCACACCATCACCATCCCTGCTCTCTCAAAACTTTCTTATTTCTGAAATGAATTATCCTTAATGACAACTGTGACAGAGAAAGAGAAAAAAAGAATTAAAAAGGACGGTGGTGACGAGATAGTCCCTTTTATCAATCAGGAACGAAAGGATCTGCTTATGACTCTTGCACAGGAACATGGAACTCCCATCTTTGTAGTTGATCATGAAAAAATCAGGCAGAATTACAGGGAATTTAAAAAATATATGCCTCATGTTCAGATTTACTATGCAGTAAAAGCTAATTCAAATCCGGAAATTGTTCATACACTCTTCCTTGCAGGATGCAGTTTTGATGTTGCATCTATGCCTGAATTCATGGTTGTATATGAAAATCTCAAAGATATGGAAGACGCGGAGAAACTAGAATGGATATGGGATAAAATAATCTATGCAAATACTATCAAACCCATTGAGACCATTCAGGCTCTTGATAAATACAATCCTCTTGTCACCTATGATAACAGTGAAGAACTGAGAAAAATTCAGCAATATGCCCCACATGCCGGGCTAGTATTGCGGATACGAGTCCCAAATACCGGTTCTATGGTTGAACTCTCCTCCAAGTTTGGCGCTGAGCCGGGAGAAGCGGTTGATCTGATAGCTGAGGCATATGACAAGGATCTGATTGTAGAGGGATTGAGTTTTCATGTCGGTAGTCAATGCACAAATTTTGATAATTACATTCAGGCACTGCACCTTTCAGCAAATATTATCGCCGAAGTGGAGATACGTACAGGCAGGAAGATACGGGTTTTAGATATCGGGGGCGGATTTCCTGTGAAATACCATCCTGAAGTAAAATCATTAAAAACTCTGGCACGAAAACTGAATACCGAAATAAAACGATTGTTTCCTCCTGATATGCAGATTCTCGCAGAACCTGGGAGGTTCCTTGTCGCAAATGCCTGTGTCCTGGTATCCAAAGTAATCGGCAAAGCAGTTCGTGATGGAAAACCCTGTTATTATATCAACGACGGGGTATATCATACCTATTCAGGACAGGTTTTTGATCATAATAACTACCCGGTACTTGCATTTAAAGAAGGAGAAACGCAAATATCAGCCGTGTTCGGACCAACCTGTGATGCATTTGATACCATCACCTTAAGTGCGGAACTCCCTGAACTACAATTAAATGATCTCGTCTATTCAGAAAATATTGGTGCCTATTCTATTGCCTCCTCTACTTATTTTAATGGGTTTCCTCCGGCAAAAGTTATCAATATCAACAAATAATTCTTTTTAGATCTACATTTTCAGGCATATCATCAGAAAATATAAAAAAAGAGGTCTTTTAACGTCTTTATAGTGTCCTGCCTGAAACGATATACCATAATTAAAGAGAAAAAAAAGATTGTAATAGCATGAATATAAATTTTGTTGAGTAGAAAAGCCAGAATTTAAAGATTTGTCATTGCCTTGTGTTATTAAAGAGATGCAATTAAAGACTATAATAATAGGAGAAAATCGTTATGGTATTTGTCTGTCAGCAATGCGGAGAATGTTGCAGCCATCTTGGTCTTGTCTATTCCATCATTGAATCAAATCATGACAATTCATTCAAATTGCTTAACAGGTATACCAACGTGGTGTATGATGTCAGGATAGACCCTGATAAAAGAGATCTTTTTTCAGATACAACCATATTTAAGACACGACCTGAGGCTTGTCCCTTCTTTCGGATGGATACCGGCAAAAATATCGCTTTTTGTACTATCCACGAGACCCGGCCGGATGTATGCCAGGAATATTGTTGTTACCGGTTGCGAATAGAAAATAACCAGGGTATACGGGTTGGAAGAATAATAAACCAACGTACACTGCTATCAGAAAATGCTCTCCTGACTGATATCTGGGAGAAGCACATCGCTACACTACGGGAATCTGATGATGCAGTATGGCAGCGATCCATGATACAGATGCTGAGGACTGCAGGATTTTTGGTTATATAATAAAATAAGGGACATAATTTTGGTTATTTCATCGCCTTATGATTTTATGTTCATACATCTTCTGATGTAGGTTTTTGGTTCTCCTGCTCTCTGGTAAAAGCAAAATTGATCCCTGAATTACTTAAAACCAGTTTTCGAGTTTTAATTGAGCATTTCTGGATTGGTATCCTTCATAAGAAATACTTTTAACGAGGGATTGCTCCATACAAATGTAAATTTTGACCCCGGATACAGGTGAAAAACGTTATTAACAGAAAGCAACAAGAAGGGGCTGTTCCTCCTCTCAATGACCAGTAATGACAATCGCTATAAGATTGTTGTGCCGGAATCATAAAACTGAGCAGATTGATTGGTTCAGAATAAACACGGGCGTCCCTATCTTTCTGAAATGTCTCATCGCCTTTCTCCCTGCTAGTCAACCCACACATGTTTGTCCCTGTTGATTTATGCACGAGATTACATACTCTCCATGTCACACCATGAACAATGGCATTGATGTAGTCAAAGATAGATACGAATTTGGCCAAAATTACTTTAACCAAGAACTACTTGTTGGTCTAGTTGCACTATCCTTGGGCACTGTTAAAGAGAATTACCAGTCTCATCCTGATTGTCCTGCCCGGATGAAGGAACGGCAACTATCTGATAGTGTTTCCGTAAAACGTTGAGAACTGCCTCTGATTCAGCCCATCGTCGATCGAGCTGATTGACCATCTCATCGATCCGCCTGATCTGTATCATAATCTGATCAATTGATGCACTGTCACTCATCATTTCGGCATAAGCAATGATTATCGTTAACGGATTTCTGATTCCGTCGTTTAAAATTGCAAGTTGTGCAAGGTTCTTCTGGATCTGTAGGACTGCTTTGTTTCTCTCATACTCAATCCTCTTTAGGTCGGTGATATCCCGTCCCTGCACAATGGTCGCAACAGGACTGCTGCCATCAGGAGTATACAAGGTGGCAGAGTTCCAGATAACATTCCTGACAGACCCATCCTTGTGCAGGAGATCTATTTCCGTAGTTTCCCATTGAACCCCTTTTTGAGTGCTTTTAAGTAGTTGTATTGACCGGTCTGCCTGGTACGGGGGGAATACAAACTCAATGGATTTTCCGACTACTTCTTGTGCAGGTCTTCCTATGAGAAGTTCAAAAGCATGATTCACCCGGGTAATTTGGAATTGTGGATCCCAGATAATTATCGGGACGTTTGCGATTGAGATCAGGTTCTCAAGATAGCTATTCGTTTCTTGCAATGATTCTTCTGCAAACTTACGATCCGTTACATCAGCATATATAGCGACTATCTCACCGGAAGAGAGCCGATATACCAGATTATCCCGCCATCCTTCAATCCGTTCATCCTTATACAATGAGGCATCGAAGTACTCGGGAATTCCTGTCTGGTATACCCGTTGAAAAACAGAAAGGAGGCCAAAATCCTTAATCCCAGGGAAGATGGTGGTTACCCTTTTTCCAATTACCTCATCCCGATTGATATGTTCAATTTCTTCTCCAGCCGGATTAAAGTCAGTGAATACAAAATCTTTTCCTTCATCAACCGCCCGATAGATAGCAATCGCACTTTTATTCCGGTTGAAGAGATCTGACCACCTCCCTTCACTCTCCACTAGTGACAGATGAACTGATTGTATCTCTTCAAGTTGTGATGCAAGTTTCTCTTCAGAAGCTTTTAAGTTTTCCATCAGTGCATACAGTTTTTCATTTCGCTGTATCAGCAGTTCTTCATCCTGCTTACTCTGGGTGATATCCTGATTGATTACAAACGCACCAACGATATCACCCTGTTTATTCTTTACCGGAGCTGACCAGTTTAAAATTATTTTATGGGTACCGTCAAAAGCTTCGATCTCTAAAAGTTCATTTTCTGTTATCCTTCCCTCATTTACGGCATACCCAAGTGCCCAGTCATCCGGCTGGATCCATTCACGAGACGGAAGACGCCATGCTTTAAACACTCCATATGCATCCTGACCAACAAGAGGATGAGCCTCCCAAATCTTCTGACCTGCAGGATTTCCCATTAGAAGGGTGCCAGCCTTGTCTGCCACCCAGAGCCCGATAGGAAGGTTTTCAAATACCAGTCTGAACCGCTCCTCGCTTTCAAAAAGCATCTGTTCAATTTTCTGCCTATCGGTTACATCAATTCCAATGGCAACGAATGTTAATAATTTCCCGGTTTCGTCAGGGATACTCTTCGTGTTCCAGGAAATGACACGATAATCCCCCTGCTTAGAGCGGATGGTCGTCTCAAAGTCCTCAAAATACTTTTTATCAGTGATTATCCGGGTAATGATATCGGTTATCTCTTTCCGATACTCTTTTTGTGGGTACAGCATCTTCCAGATATCATTCTTCCCCATGACCTCAGAAGAACTGTAACCACTGATGTCTTCGGCAGCGGTATTCCATAAGAGAATCTCTCCTCTCTCGTTTAGGACCGTAAGCCAGACCCGTGCATTGGCGATAATATTTTCCTGGAATCCAGCCTGGTGTTTCAGGGTTACTTCAGATCGTTTGCTGACAATGGTAAGGTACGTAACCACCCCGGCGATACCAATGAAAAATATCACCCGGAATGCAGCTTCCAAAATAATAATATGACTCGCGGTAAATCCTACCACCAGTCCAAAGTACATGAATGAAAGGATACATGAGAAGAAAAATCCCCGCCAGTTATACAAGAGACAGGCAAGGATTATGGGAAAATAAAAGAAGTTCTGAAAGAGGATAGTAAACCCTGCCTGCAGAGCATAGAGACTAACCAGGATACACACAAGAGTGGAAATAATGAGAGAAACATACGGCAAATGTTTATAATTTAATATATATTGTATATCCATACCGGGTATCCTCTTCCTGATACGTTGTACCAATAAAACTCTTTATTTTATTTTTAGTAAAAACCCTGGGTTTTTTATTAGCATTCATGACGCATTTTTCACCGGATTTTGAGTACCCTGCAATCTGTCGCCACAGTTCCGTGAATATGCTATATATCAATGAACTGATATTTTCTCCACCGGATCCCACAGTATATGTTACATATATCCATAAACATATATGGTGTTATACTTTTACCACACCCAGGTTCTAAACGGATGGTGACGATGAATACCGACTTAACCAAAAAAAAGTATCATTCTCTTCGCAGATACCTGATGCTCTTTATCATCTCTGTCATCATCATCGTCTCGCTCACCTCCCTCATCCTGACATATATTGTAGGTGGAGAAGCTGCTGGTGAACTCTATAATACTTTTAGCGATTACTCGGCTCAAAATGCAGAAGCCGCAATTATCCTTGTGAGCCGCAGTCTGGATCTCATTGATGCCGAGTATAACCCTGCGATGAAACGGGTGCTCAATGATCTCTTCTGGGAATACCAAAAAAATCATGGTAACCTCTCACAGATTCATCTGACCGGAATACTACAGCGGTATGACAAAAACTTTAACGGAACCATCATGCTCAAGATCTTAAATCCGGACGGGATTATTATATACTCAACTATCCCGGAAGATATCGGGATCGATTTTCGCAGATGGCCGGAAATTTACCATGCTATGGAAGAAATTCGTACCGGGGATGAATTTGTGCCTGATAGGACGACAGTGTCTGTAAATGGGACTTCTGATACCGAATTTTCAGGGCAACTCTCCAAATATGTCTACCTTCCATCCCCTGATCATAGATATCTCTTTGCAATGGGACTCATATCAGAATCTTTTGAAGAACATGGCAGTGTGCTCTCGTATCAGCGGGTTCTCTCTGAATTTGTTGATTTAAATCCAGATTTGCTGGCAATCCGTCTTTATCACAGGTATAAATCAGATCCAATCGCAGAAACAGGCTCTTTTCTCGCAGGGCTACCTCCTGCTCTTCGTTCTGACTATGTACAAAAAACATTTGCAACCGGTCAGGAACAACAGGTAGATGAACCTGATGGTGACTGCAGCCGGTTTGTCTATATTCCAATTCACCGGAATGGAGAAATCTTTGATAACAGTCTTGTTATGGAACATGTAGTAAGCAAAATCGGGCTTACTACGATGCTGAATAATATAATCCGGATTTGTCTCCTGATTATGCTTATCGCAGTACTCGTGGGAGCCGTTCTTGCCTATTTTACATCACACTGGGTTAGCCGATCATTTAACAAGGTAATTTCCGATGTTACAACCATCGCTGATGGCGACCTTGATCATGCTATAACCGGAGCCTCAATTGCTGAATTCGCTCAACTCGAGACGAGCATCAATACCATGGTGAGGAAAATACGTCACTATAGCACCGAACTTGAACGAAAAGAGGCTGAACTCGCAATTGCAGCAACGATACAGAAGACATTTCTGCCAAAGGAATGTCCTGATATCAAAGATCTTGATATTATGATGCATACCACACCGGCACGTGAAGTGGGTGGTGATTTTTATGACTTCATCACTCTTGATACGGATCGGTATGGTATTGTTATTGCAGATGTTTCAGGAAAAGGAGTGCCTGCTGCATTATTTATGGCGTTATCAAGAACAATTATCAGAGATAACGCCTGCTGGTATACCGATCCCGCTGCACTGATACACAGGGTCAACAATCTTATTGTCGGGAATGCAGATGGAGATATGTTTGTGACGGTTTTTTATGGTATTATTGACATGAAAACTATGACACTAACCTATTGTAATGCAGGACATAATCCTCCTGTTCTGTTCCATGCCAATAAAAACATGGATTATCTGTCAGGGACCGGTATGGCAATCGGGGTTTTTTCAGATATGCCATATGAAATAAGAACAATCACAATTACTCCGGGTGATACACTTTTATGCTATACTGACGGCGTAACAGAAGCAATAGATTCCAGGAAGAATCAGTTTGGCGAAGAACGCCTCATCCCTGTTATTCATGAGAATAAAGACCTGTCTGCAAGAGAGATAATCAATACAATCCTTGATAAAGTGAGGGCATTTTGCGGTGGGGAACCACAGTTTGATGATATCACAATTATCGTACTCAGGGTTTTATGACAGGTCTTTTCAGGCATTTTTTCGGCTCTGTCTAAAAAACAAGTGATACCATATCATCATGTTCAGGCAGGATGTAATTACATGACATTCTGACTTTCATATTGAAAAGTGCGACAAGACGCGATAAATCGGATTGCTAATACGGCTCTTCACCGTTAAAG
>CAYRYR010000062.1:0-16411 GCA_964428385.1 uncultured Methanoregulaceae archaeon | reverse complement strand
TTTTTTACCATACATCTTTTGATTATGTCTGGTTATCCTCCACTTTCTGATAATGCAAACTTCACCTCTTCATATGCCCGATCTAGTAATCTTCGGTAATATGTAACATCACATGATGTTAGATCCCAGGATGGATCTATCTGATAGTGTTTCTCATCTCTCACCAGATATGAGGCGTTCATACCAGGTCTGATGACGACACCATCCTGTCGGTACCGATCGATAACAGCCTGTGCAATACATCTCTTATGATACCGGTCACGTCCAATACGACGGGTAATGACCAGATCCGTAAGGTCAGCTTCATGAATGGTATCAAAAAAGCGGTGATAGATATTATGGATTTGTGGTTGTACGAGTGGAATGTCACGAATATCCGGGCAGGTTGCCATGCAGGCTATCATCTCCTGCTGCATTCGTTTGACATAGGCCGGCATATCTGTCCTCCTGGAAGCGACACCCCGGATTTTCACTTCCCCTGATGTCAGCCTGCCGTAATACGAGCCATAAGATCCACTCCCATCAGCCTGTGGGAGAATAACAACCCAGTCATAGTACTCACATTCAGTGTGAAATCCTGTCATCGTTTCCAGAGTGGTCTGTGCCTTTATCCCTTCTGTACCTTCAATAAAGAGACAGTCAATAATGGCATGTATGACCCGGCCACCGGTCTCTTCTACCATTGAGATGCACTCTTTGAGAATATCACAGGCATGTTGCGTGATCTGTTCATGCACTTCTATCCTACCGAACCGTGCATTTTTATATCCGGTATATCCAAAACAGGTGACCAGCATCCATTTTAAGATGCTGTCCATTCCCTGGTATCTGGAATCTTTCTTCTTTAACTTTTTTGCCCCCTGCCTAAGGATGAGAAGTGGCTGTAAGACTGAAGGGAGAAATCCGTCACGATCCGAATCAGCCAGGGTCTCAGGAGAGAGATTGTATTTCACGATAATGGAAGGATAAAATGAGGTAAAGTCAATCTGTATCACGTTGGCATATATTCCTGGTACCGGTTGGAGCATATATCCTCCACGGTAATCAAGACGCATATCACGCAGATTCCGGTGTGCTTCAGCATCACTCTTCCGAAACGGAACTGCAATTCCCCTTACAAGTGCTTCATATACTTCATATCCGGAAACAATCGTTCCTGGTGTTAGTCGGGAGGTCAGGTTCGGAGAAAGGCCGGTAAGACGGGATGCTAAAAAGACTCCCCTGCAATCACCATTGCGGTACATGAAACTCTGTCTGGTATCAATGATGATTCTCCCCTCAGGTATCTCTGCTCCGGTTCGGTGTTCCATTCTGCCATAACTGAAATACGATCGGGACTTGAGGGTTGAAAAATGCCCGGTCCGGCTGAGTGTATTCATGATTCCCCATTCAGTAGTCAGGTGGTTAAAGAGGGGTGACCAGGCATCATAATCAGGAAAGAGAATAATATCAGGATCAACAGAACCGATGATATCCATCATATCGTCAACAATTTGGCGGTCAGGTCCTTTTAGGATGCTTTTTTGTCCCGCTGTTTTCATGGTAATCACACCCGGATGATAAGTACGATACGGATCTTCACTGCAGGTTATCTCCATAATATTTGTAGGGATTTCCAGATCCAAAACAAGACGCTCCCCTCCTATCCATCCTCCCGGAACTATCTGAGCAGTAGAACAAAATCGTTGTTCGGATCGTATATCAACATTATAGAGTCGTGCCTGGTGTCGTGTCTGTCCCTCAATTTTTTCTGCAATTTCCCGGCCGGCATATATCGTATATCCGGTCTCTTCGCCATAGATTGACTGTATAGTACATGGCACAACCTCATACATACTCTCAAGTCCTTCGATGAGCTGATAGTGGAGATGTGGATCAGTAAAAGCAACCATGAATGAGGGTTTCAGGGTATGCTCTTTTCGTGTCAGAGATCCATTCTGAATCGTCCAGAGAACAATTCCATCATGACTTTTGGAGATATCTAGTACAAATGCCGGATTTGTCATATCACCAGAGCCCTTCAAGAGTCTTCTGTTTTGTTGTTCTCTTTTTTACTGGAACGATTCGGGAACCATGTTCACCCTGAAAGAACACCATCCGATGAGCAAATGGTTCAAGGAGATTTAAAGATCGATCAGGCTTTGATGCAACAAGTAAAATGGTTCCGGTTGTGGTAGCATATTCCTGACATTTTTGACCAATTGTTTCAGGCAGGTCTGTTATATCATCATAAAGAGTTGGATCGTGCTCAAAGAGGAGAAGGGAATGGTGTGCCTCATCAAGGATAGTCAGCACCTGATAAGTGGTCAGTGCCCGTCTGACTTCAAAAAAGCTGGCATATTTTTTCAAATGGAAGAGGAGAGACGGGTAATTGCCACAGAGATAGAGTGTTTCACCCCGCTGCCTGCTTAGGAGATTGCTGAGCGCTCTCTGTAGATCTTCTTGTGGAGCGATGAATATCGAAAAAGTCCCATATGAGAGAGTAATGTTGGGGGCGATAGATACTGACATGGCATATCATGATCCTGCAGTAGCTATGTAATGGTAAAGTAAACAGGGTGAAAGTAAAAAGAAGATATCCGTACCTGGCATGAATGCAGAGCTTTTAGAAAAAATATATAGATATGAAGGCAATTTCACTTTCGGAGTTTTGATTAGATATAAAATACGCAGATAATAGCAGTGATGCGCCAACCATTTGATTATTTTTTCTGCTGTTTTACATGGTTTCTGCAGGCATTAAAAATAGAGGATTACATGTCGCATTTTCCCTGTTTAAACAGATACGCATAACCTCAAAGACGATTGTATGAGTGCTTTTTGTCACTTTTTCAGGTAAATTTTACGTGTGAATCGCACCAATCGCGTTGATAATGATAGGTAATAAGAGAATTTTTGGATCTTTTGTCTTACCCGATAAAAGGCATATTGTGTGCATACTTCAGAATAATTTTTGTTGCACTTGGGTTACTTCAAAATATCTAATTGCCCTATTTTTTGTAGTCTTACCATAATCGGGTTGTACAACAAACTGCATACATCCGGTAAAAACTCACACAGTATCAATAAACTGCATTATCAGGTAAGGTGAAAAGTCAGGAATTATCCCGGACTGTTATGAGATTCAGATAACGAAAGCATTGATTTTAAGATATTCTACTGCACATATTAGTACATGAAGAATATGGAGATGGTCGTTACGGGAACAACCCTGACCATAACAGTTGACCTGTCAAAAGAATTTGGAGAATCAAAATCTGGAAAATCGCTAACTATAGCTTCAACAGAAGGTAACATCTCAATTCCTGATAATGATGATATAAAGATTGGTCTAAACGTCTATCGGAAAAAATAGGCTTAATTTTAGTATAAGATTTTTTTTTTGTTTTCTGGCATTATAGAACGAGTGACAATTGCAAATTTTGTAATCTCATCTCTTCTTTGCTATATTACTGTTAAATGGTAATGAGATTGTGACTGTCAATGTATTCTATCATGGACATCCAGAGTATGAATTTCTATCAGTTGTATCCAATGTCACGTCCAAGAACCGATGTTTATCCGGGTTTTTTCATGAGATATATTGGCAGATTGACAAGACCTTTCCGAACTTCTCATTCATTCAATAAGATCGATAAGGATTTTATGCGTGGTTAACGTTCCTTCTCTCCTGTATCCTGATAATCAGATAAAGACCGGTCGGGCAGGAACCACTGCATGTTTGATATGAAAAATAAAGAGATACTGTACCAGAGAGGATTTGGCCGTCATGTCCCCTGCAGTCTCCAAAAAAGCTACAGGTAGTACTGCTATGGGAGAAAGAGTGATAATACTGAAAATACCTCTGATATGTAGTCCTAATAAATAAACAGAGAATTAAATCCATTTCCTGTTCAATAAGTATAAAGGGATATGCTATCAGGTTTTATGCTGTATTAATTATAATCTGTAACATCAGGTATTCATGAAATTTTTGTATGTCTGGCAAATATATCCATAATTGTCAGTCAGGTGAACGGATGAAACCCAAGCTCACTGATAAAAAAGTAAATAGTGCAGATCTTAAAGACACGAGAGAAAATTCCCTGTCACAGGTTATCATCAGGTTTTATCAGATGTATGTTTTGAGTATATGTGCTAGTGTACCAGTATGTGTGGGAGTACTATGGCAGGGGAAGATAACCAGATTCATCAATGACAATCCTGGTACCCGTCTCATCTTGGAGAACTATTATGTCTTTTTTTGATAACACTTATATTACCTGTTTTGCTGACCATTTATCAGAAATAATCTTATTTTTGGATCGAACTGGTAGTATTGTATATGTAAATTCTTCCGTCTTGCACATTCTCGGGTTCCTGCCTGATGAATTGATCGGCAGAGATCTTGTATCACTTCTCCACCCTTCAGAACGGGCCTGGCTGACATCGGTTTGCAATGGGGCAAAACCCGCATCTCACTGGCGGTCCGTGTATACGAAACTACAGACTCGCGATGGGAATTTTTTCCCCTGTAATCTGGACTACTGCATCCAGACTCCACCTGATCAGTCGTATGACATCATTATCATTGCCCACGGTACAACGAACAACATTGTACAAGAAGATGATCCAGATTGTTCCGTAGATATGTTACAGACAGTACTTGATTCCATACTTGATGGTGTTGCTATCGTATCTAATACTGGAGATATACTCTATGCAAATAAGGCAGCCAGACTCATTGTTGGGATTCCTCAATCGTATGATATTAAAAATTTCAATATAGAAGTATTTCTTGATGCTGGTTCCCGTAAAAAAGCATCAGAAAATCTTATGCAGATAATTCATGGTGGTTCTGTTCATATCACTGAGTACAGGTTGCAGGATAAGAATGCTACCGGGGAATGGATCGAAGCGATAGGATCAAGGATCTTGTTTGAGGGAAAACCGGCAGGTTTAGTGTCTTTTAGAGACATTACAGATAAAAAACGGGTTAAAGAAGAGATAAAACAGATTGAAAAACAATATGCAACCATCGTAAATGAGGCTCCAGAACCCATCATTATTCATACGCAGGAAATTGTTACCTTTATTAATGAGGCTGGCCTTCAGATTTCAGGGTATGATCGCGACGAGATAATTGGACACCCTGTCTATGCCTATCTCACAGAATCATCTAATATGAAAGTGATAGAAGCGATGAAGGCAAGAGAAGATGGAAATCAAATCCGTGAGTATGAAGTTGATTTCATCACAAAATCAGGTGCAATTCTTCATCTTCTGGTTAAAAACTCAGTGATTGTGTGTGATAAAGAATCTCATGTGCTGCTTTTTATTAGTGATATCACACAACGAAAACAGTTGGAAGAAGCACTCAGACAGGCAAACAAGAGATTAAATCTTTTAAACCGGATAACCAGGCATGATTTATCAAATAAAATAGCATCACTTGAAGCATATTGTCTCATGACACACAATGATGTCCTCAGTCCTGAAGCCCGGTATCGTCTGGAATTGTTAGAACAGACAATAAGCATGATAAAAGAGATGATTGAGTTTTTCCGGACATATCAACATCTTGGAGTACATGATCCACAATGGGTAGATATCTCAGTTATCATGAAAGAATGTATCAGTATGATGAAAAACCTCCCTTGTACGCCCTCATGTGATATTGGTCATATTCTTGTATATGCCGATCCCTTAATAAAACGGGTTTTTTTCAATCTTTTAGAAAATTCTGCCAGACATGGTGGAAATGTCAGTACGATTACCTGCTCATGGTATGTACTTGAGAAAAATGGTATATTTCGCTATTGTGATGATGGTATTGGTGTCTCTCATGATGAAAAAGAGAAGATATTTGAAGAAGGGTATGGAAAAAATTCAGGGATGGGTCTTTTTCTCGTCCGTGAGATCCTGGCAATTACTGGTATGACTATAAGGGAGAACGGAGTGCCTGGATCCGGTGTTCAGTTTGAGATAATAGTCCCTTCTGGTATATTCAGATATACCTGATCCCATTCTTTTAACGACTCTGCCAGTCCGGTTGTCTTCATTGTTTCTATCAGTTGCAATGCTATACTGAACATAACAAATGCGAAAAATGCAAAATACCCGAATGAAAAGATAATTTCCCCTGCTCATCATGTGTATTTCATTCCCGTTACACTGAAGTTTTCGCACAGGTACAATATCTGATACAAGTGATAAGAGGGGGTCAGAAGAGTAACTAGTGCAATGTATGTTTCAGAATATCCAGATCTACTGAGAATTGAACCTGATATTATCAGGGAATTATGGTACAAGAACTCTTGTATAAAGACGTACAATCTTTCAGGTGTTCATGAGAGATATCATATCACGCCATTATCAATGTAGTTTTGCAAGTGACAACAATGCAGGTGTCCATCCTGCGATTCTGTCCGCAATGCATGAGGCAAACACGGGCCATGTAATTGGATATGGAGATGACCCCTGGACCCGTTCCGCTCAAATATCCTTAAAAGAGGTTTTTGGTGAAAATACTGATATATTTTTTGTTTTTAACGGGACCGGAGCGAATGTATCAGCACTAGCTTCGGTAACGCGATCATTCCATGCAATTATCTGCCCTGAATCTGCTCATATCAATCTTGATGAGTGTTGTGCACCTGAGCGGTTCACAGGTTGTAAAATATGTGATGTTCCAACATCAGATGGAAAACTTGATCTTGAACGTATCAGACCTCTTTTGTCTTCACTAGGAGATGAACACCAGGCCCAGCCACGTGTACTCTCAATAACTGAGGCTACCGAATATGGGACAACATATCGCCCTGCAGAAATTAGAAAACTGGCAGATTTTGCTCATGATAATGAGATGCTTCTTCATATGGATGGAGCACGGCTTGCAAATGCAGCTGCGTTTCTTGGATGCAGCCTCTCTCTCCTGACCCGGGAAGCAGGGGTTGATATTCTCTCCTTTGGCGGTACGAAAAATGGAATGATGTATGGTGAAGCAGTAATATTCTTTGATCCGGATCTTTCAGTGGACTATCAGTTCTTTCGAAAACAATCTACACAACTCGCTTCTAAAATGCGCTACATTGCGGTCCAGTTTGAGACGATTATGAAAGACGGACTCTGGTTTTCTAATGCAGCACATGCAAACAACATGGCAGAACTCCTTGCGCAAAAGGTCTCCTGTATTGAAGGAGTATCTGTTGTCTATCCGGTAGAAGCAAATGCAGTATTTGTAACGCTCCCTCTCCCCGCCATTAGAAGACTACAGGAGGATTACTTTTTCTATATTATTGATGAACAGATTCCTATTGTCCGCTGGATGACCTCATTTGACACAGGTATCGATGATGTGAAGCAATTTGCCGGGGACGTTTTAAAGGCAGTATCTGATACAGGAGAGAACACCCGCAGATAACTACTGATACCAGGGAGGGTAATAACGTATGCGTGACCCTGAAATCATTCTTTTTTGGAATCTAATATCCGGCCAGGGATTTCAAACTCCTGTATCAAAGGGATTATCTAAAGGCCGGCCAAACTAACATCAGGATCGTATCCATATACTATGATCGGTAAAGGTGAATACTTAAGCCAACTGACTGCTGCAACAGGCCAGATGAAATCGCAGGTCATTGGTACCGATTTATCTGGAAGCAGTCCCCCTTCGGTTTTTATCGGAAGAGCGAACTATCCAAAACTATCGGCCGGACCGATGATAGCATCGGTGCATGGTGATACTTCTCACATGGATATGCCTGAATCCTGGATACCTGGCACCATCACGCAGGAAGAGATTATCAGATACCGGCTTGGGCTTGTACGGGGGATACATAAAGTCGATGCACGCGATATTAATACCCGGTTTATTGAAAAACTGCAGGAAATTGCGCTTGCCAATACATCCGTTGAGAGTGAGGCACGATTTACAACGACACCCAATGGGACATCATTTAGTGAAGAACATACTCCATTTGGCCCAAGTGCCCCAATTGAGCAGTTGACAATAGAACCTGTCAGATGGAACCGGGATCTTGAACGAATATATTACGATACCGATCTTCCCGCTGCTGATGCAATTATGATGCTGCATGAAAGCGGTCTTCCCTTTTCATCGGTTCAAAAGGCTCTCTCTGTTGGGACAATGGGAAAGAAAAGAGGGAGACGTCTTGTTCCTACCCGGTGGTCGATTACTGCCTGTGACAGCACTATTGCCAAAAACCTTCTGACCCGGGTTAAAACGTGTACTCCTGTTGATACCTGGCGTGTCCATGAATATAGCAGTCTTCACAACAAATATGCTGTTATTCTCATGCCGACAGGCTGGCAGTATGAATGGAGTGAGGCCTTTATTCACGTTCTTGGAGATGAACAACTGGTTTTTTCAGATTATGAACGACATAACCCAAAAACTACCTATTCACATCTTGGGGGATGTTATTACTCCTGCAAAATGGCAGTTTTAGAAGCTCTTGCCCGCGAACAGCGTCAGGCAGGGGTTATTGTTTTACGGGAGGCAACACAGGGATATATTCCTCTTGGGGTATTTAATGTGAGGGAGAATGTACGACAGGCAATGCGGGAGCCTGGGTTTGCATGTGAAGGTATCTCAGATGTGCTTAGTCACCTGTCAGAGACCTTTACGCTTCCTATCCGGAGGTTTATCGAGGAAGGAACAATTCTCCCTGATGTTATGCAGGAGAGACAATGCACGCTCTCTGAGTTTACCCGCCCCTGATCCCTGAATACTGTTTGCGAGGATAAACACATAGGTCTGTGCTGCTGTCCTGCCCTAATTAAATATCCCGTGTTGCATTGTTGATAATTATTATCTGAAAAATATGTGGACTTATGTAACAATATTATAAAGTCAGTTCAAACCTGATTTTTCGATAAGCTGGTTCTCTTATTATCTTTCAACATGACATGAGGTACTGATGTTGCATAAAAGACAACACTTCTTCATATAGTCTGCAGGTAAATATATACAGATATTATCAGGCAATGACAGTTGTGGGTAACTCTTATACCTGCCACATGATATCTGTGGCGAAGGTATTAAAAAAACAAAATAACAGAACCAGCATGAAATATTATAAAAAAGAGATGATACGATGAAATCCCCGTATGAAACGCTTGCAGATGCCATATCATCACGACCATATATTGTTGCCGGTGTCGTTGTTGCAGTCCTTATAGTAGCTCTGTTTGGATCAACCCTTGTCTCCATGAAGACCGGTTCTGATACGTATATGGACAAGACAAAACCTGCAGGAGTACTCCTTGATAAGTATACCAATACATTTTCATCAGATGCAATAATTCTCATTGTCGAATCAGATAACATTCTGGATCCTGATGTATTGTCCTATATGGATAGAATCGAGAGTGATATTGCAGTTCAACAGTATATTACATCGGTAAGCGGATTACCTGATTATTTAAAAGCAATGAACGGGGGAGACCTCCCTTCCTCTATTGCTGCTGTTAAAAATACGTTTAACCAGATTCCTGCAGATCAACAGAAATACCTGCTTCCATCCGGGATGATGACCCTTGTTACCATCACCCTTGAACCCGGGCTTCCTGATGGAAAAAATTATCAGGTGCTGACCCAGCTGGATTCACTGATTGCAACATCACAGCCTCCTCCGGGAGTAGAGATTATAGTATCAGGAAATCCTGCATTTGAGCAGGAGATGCAGAATATGATGGGCCCTGAGATGGGTTCCCTTATTGGTCTTGCAATGCTGCTAATGATCGTTGCGATGTTGTTTCTTTTCAGATATGTCAGATACAGTCTTCTTCCGGTTGCGATCGTTGGTTGTGGTATTATCACGACATTCGGAATTATGGGGCTTGCACATATTCCCATAAGTATGATTGTAATTGCGGCATTCCCTGTGATGATAGGAATTGGTATTGATTATGCCATCCAGTTTCAGTCACGGTTTGATGACGAGGTCCGAAAGAGTTCCATACCGGAAGCGGTCTTTACTACGGTCACCCGTTCAGGGCCTGCCATTCTCTTTGCAATGGTTTCAACAGCGCTCGGATTTTTGGCACTTGCCATCTCCCCGCTTCCCATGGTTGGGGATTTTGGTCTCATCTGTATCGTCGGAGTTAGTTCCTGTTACCTTTCTGCCCTCATCATTGTTCCTACCTTTGCCACGTTGGTGCAGTACACTCCAAAATCTCCCAAAAAGAGAGGTGAATCCTCAAAAACCGCCAATGGCAGTATCACGGATCACTATAATCATCTTCTTGGTCTGACTGCAACAAAGGTTGCGCGACATGCGGTTATCATCCTTGTTGTTCTCTTTGTTATTGCCTGTATTGGTCTTCAACTGGACAATAAGGTACCTATCAATACCGACGAGGATACCTTTGTTCCTCCTGGAATGCCGGCAAAGATTGATATGGACAAAGTGACCCGGACACTGGGTTCCATGGATACCCTTCCGGTTTATGTAAGAACAGCAGGAGTAATGGATATAAAAACCCTCGAGTGGATGGCTGGATTTGGAGATTACCTTAAAAATAAACACTACGAGGTGTCCGGCGTCACCAGCATTGCCACGATAATCGCTGACGTAAACGGAGGAAAAATCCCCTCTTCACAAGTCGAGGTTGATGAGATTCTTGCAACGATTCCTGAAAAAACCAAATCTGCATATCTATATGGGAATCTGGAAGCGGTTGTTAAGATTAATACTATTGAAATGACGATTCCTCATGCAGAATCCCTGCTCAATGTGATTCGTGATGATCTTGTCTGGTATGGGCAACCACCCGGTATGGAGAGTCAGATGACCGGGATGAGTGTCATGTTTGCAGATCTTATCAAAGACATTAAGGATTCTAAGAATCCCATGACATTTCTTGGATTTGGCCTTATAGGGGCGTTTTTATTAGTACTGTACAGAAAAATATCAGCTATTGGTCCCATCATTCCCATTATGATGATAGTCGGGTGGAATGGGGCAATCATGTACCTCTTAAAGATTGATTATAACCCGATGACAGCTTGTCTTGGTGCGATGACGATAGGGGTGGCATCAGAGTATACCATCCTCATCATGGAACGGTATGAAGAAGAACGGGAGAGAGGTATGGATCTGTACTCGGCAATAGAGACTGCCATACAGAAAATAGGTATGGCTATAACGATATCAGGTTGCACCACCGTCTTTGGTTTTTCTGCACTCACACTGGCAACATTCCCGATCCTTGCGAATTTTGGACTCGTGACCGTGATAACCGTTGCATTCTCAGTCATTGGAGCTATTATGGTGATGCCGGCAGTTATTGTCTGTATGGACCGGATCAGCCACCATGCCAAAGCAGGTTGTCCATCATCTAATGGAAGGTATACGTTTTGGAAAAAAATCTTTGAAAACCGAAAAATTCTCAATATTTCGGCCATTTTACATGAAGGAGAGACAAAATAACGTAACTACACTTGTTCTAACGTATATTTTTTTCCTCTGATAATCAGGTTTTCTATTCATATACAATTTATTACAGGTGCAGGTTTTACTGGTGAATCATGAAATTTGAATGATTTAACCGTATCTATTGACAGGATAGATACAATTCCTGCCAGGCTTATCTATAGTATGCATTTGATGTATGTATCAGATTTACCTGCATTCTATCAACCTGATGAAAAGAAGTACTCTTTTCTTCTCAGTATCAGGTTCTTTTTAATATAGACAAAACAGAGATAATATTCTATTCTAATAGGTACATATGGGATTTATATGCCGTCAATGCGGATTATGTTGTTTATCTCTTGGGCCGTATCTTACTGTAATTCAGGATAATAAAGACGGCAGTTACCTGTTGTATCATGAAGTGACCGGAGAGACAGATCTCGTATGTATTGATCCTGATAAAGTTCATCTTTTTGCTGATCATACCCTTCAGGAAGAAGAACCCGAGGCTTGTGTATTTCTCAGGCGTGATCCTACAACTCACTCTATCAGGTGCATCATACATGAGACAAGACCACAGCTCTGCCGGAGCTATGACTGTTATGAGATCCTTATTACATATCATAATGGGGAATGGGCAGGACGGGTGAAAGGTGGCCGGGCTCTGTTATCTGATGATCCCGGGTTGCGGGATATCTGGAACGAGCTGAAACAATCCCTTGGTAGTATTAGTGATGATGAATGGAAAGAAACGATCAGAGTCATACTGACACAACACGGGTATCGAGTAACCTGGTAGGATGTTTTTCGGATATGTTCGGTTCTGTAGGTCTTTGTGGAGATGGTGATGAGATCTGGGGAAAAAAGTAACATGTACCAGCAGATCTGTGATGATATCGGCAGGTTCCTGAATGAGGCAGGACAGATCTATGCAATCTCATCACCGAAGGGAGTTGCAAAGGATAACCGGGACTGGTATGCACGGTGTATGGTGACATTTGCCCTGATAAACCGGACACTGGATCTCGGATTTTTTGTACTTGAGATCTATAGATATACCGATCCGGATGGTCCGGTCAGGTATAAAGCAATGATTAAACGACTTTGTGATCATCATCTTATTGATAATACAACACGTGATGGGATGATCGCTTTAATTGAACAACGTAACAGGATCTCCCATCATTTTCATGAGATTGGACCAGGAGAACTAGTGGGGTATGACGAGATCACTACGATTGTAGCATCATTTACCTGTGCTATGCAACACGCATATGCACAACATACGACACGTACCATGATCAGGCGGGGTTTTCTGGCAGCAGGTATTGTAAGCTTTTTTGTGGGAGTTCTGCTCTGGTTTTTCTGGGCATAACATCCAGCTTTGTTATCCCTGTTTCTATAAGGATTAACATGAGTTTCTCTTTTATCAGATTCGATGATATAGGTTAAGATCTTCATCCTCCACTTTTTTATCTAAACATCCGGTCCCGGTAAAAACTCTGGCCGAAAAAGAGGTTCAGAAGAAAGCCAAGGACTGGAGCAAACAAGAGGGCCATTAACAATGCAATAGTGGCAATGGGATTTTTTGTTCAATTAAGACTACTGTTAATGCAAAACAAATATTTAAGGCAAAAATAATCAGGATGAAAAATCATTAATACCTACAATAATGTCATTCATATAAATCAGGACTTCTCCAGGGTGATGATGAATTGATCCTCTTGAGATAAATTGTATTTATCCTACTCTCACTGGAACCTGTTTGTTGGATTGGGATATATCAGACAATTGAGAATTTTTCCGTGAAGTTCATATGATCCATAAAAAAATCTGTTTCACAATGTATGTGTTACATTTGGTGACTGATCAGTGACATTATAATGTAAAATTTCCAGGAAGTGGATAAATTTAATTACACATGCATATACTTAATATACAAATGAACAAGGGAATATTTCTGCTTGCGGCAATTTGTTTTCTTCTGATATCTTCCGGTGTCGAGGCAGAGAGCCCAGAAAAATATGGATATATTACAGTTAATGCAATAAATATCACTTTGGAAGAAGGATTTGCAGAATTACATCTGGATTACTCGATCGATGATGCAATGAAACTTCTCGGCTTTATATTTGGACAGGCAGATCTTAAAACGAAAATAGTGGAGATGTTAGGGTTTTATGATGCTGAAATCATGGATATTAATCTTGATTCAGCTGATATTATCATATATGATATGGAAGTTATTTATGGTGAAGGAATGTATTGGTTTCCTCCCCATCAATTTCAGGTTTCCGTGCCGGAACTGACGATAACCACTCCTCAGGGTTCTGTTATATACTCAAATGTAACGGGTATTCCAGAAGGAATATGCTATTATAGAAAGGCACATATCGATGGTGCATGATCTTATAAGTTTCTCTCTTCTCTCTTTTAGTTCTCTTATCATAGTGGTCAATCCTATTGGGGCTATGCTTATGTATCAGGCAATCACCGAGATGATGGACTCACAATCCAAACGTCGCGTTATTGCGTATGCATGCCAGCTATCTGTAGTAGTTCTCTTTTTTTTTACCATTGCCGGTTCCTTCTTACTGCAACTCTTTGGAATAACCATAGATGCATTTACCATTGCCGGAGGTATTCTCCTGTTTGGTATTGGTGTTGAGATGGTATATGCCAAAACATCACGAACAAAAATGACTGCAACAGAAAAGTACGAAAGCATTGAAGCTGAAGATATCTCTTCTATGCCACTGGCGTTTCCCATGATCGCAGGGCCTGGTAGTATTACAACGGTTATTGTTCTCTCTCATAATACTGGGGTTATGGAACCTGTTATGATATTGGTTATTTTAATTTCAATTCTAGTCACGATATTACTAACATATATCATATTACGTTTCTCAGATCCGATAACCGCACGAATCGGTCAGAGAGAGTATCGTGTAATAAACAGGTTAATGGGGATAATGCTCATGGCAATTGCTGTCCAATTTATCATTAACGGTATTTCATCTACTTTTCCTGGTCTTGCAGGTACCTGATACAAAACCGGACACTTTGATAGAAAAATTAATGCTGAATTGAACTATTCAGGCTTCTTCTTCCATAGCCGCATAGCATTGTCTGAAAATTTCACGGGTCTCAAGAGCATCTTCACGACTCAGTTTCTGAATTGCAAATCCCACATGGACGAGTACGAAGTCACCAATCTTGACATCAACAAGATCGATTCGAACATCCTGTTTTAATTCGCCATAATCCACGTGTGCAATATTTCCTTCTTTTATTTCAATTATTTCAGCAGGTACAGCAATACACATAAAACTCTCACCTTATAGCATTATATTTAGATCTATTGCACTATAGGTCTTTTCCTATTTGAAGGCAAAAATTATTACATCTGCATAATTGTTGTAAAAGGGTACCAGATATATCATTAGACTACAATGAACTGGATATACACTCTGAAATAATATTTCATGAATGCATCTTTTCAGAGGATGTTCTTTAAAATAACATTTTAAGGTTTAATTGCAAAAAAGTATATCTGAATAATCTCTTCTAACCGTTATTATTCCTGTTAAAATTGAGTGCAAAATCCTGCAAAATCTAGACGAAATTGACTAAAAGGGTTTAATATCACGCATTAAAAATGATTGATTTAATGTTTACTAACAAAATCACTCAATTTTAGGACAATACTCACATTACCAAAGATGCCTGATCAATTACTTTGGATTATCATGCGCATATAGGATTGTGATCGATTGGGTTTGTTGGTTAATCAAAATTAGCTTAATAATATATATAAATAAAAATTTAACAAATAAAATAGTAAAAAAAACTATTTATCAAAGATGATTACAATCCTGACTTTATCAATGCCTTTTATAAGACTTATCCTCATGTCTGTATGATGAAAAATAATCGGTTTTTTCTGCCATATAGGTTTTTCATGCAAAATGGAATGATGTACTGCATCAGGCTTATTATATGAAGATATATTTTATTTTCCTATTAAAATACATCTGGAATATGAATTAGGACTCATTTGAGCATTTTCATCGATTCAGTCGTAGATACGTTTCATCAGCGTTTTTATATATCTCTTAAAAAGATGTTTTTATTTTTATTCTTCTTCAATATATGGAGATACAACTATTATCTCATCATATAACTTCTTTTTTTTCTCAATGCCAGAAGATGTCCGTTTAATAATTGAAGAGAGTTCTTTTTTCTTTCCCAGATAATCCTCTTCTGTGATAAGCTGCAGGGAGTAATGCTTCTCTACTTTTTCTAGGTCGATATCGGCAGCAGTTTTTTCTGATTGAAGTTCTTTGAGTTCTTCAGTTAGAGAACCTTTTAGATCAAGATATTCCTTCTTCCAACTCATTATTTTAGACTTAAGTGAATCTATCCGGTTCATATGATCAGATTTTAAGAGATCATATTCTGTTTTGTCTATTTTTCCTTCTTCGTAACTTTTTTCGACATTTGCTACTAAATGCTGATATTTTTTCAGTTCTTCTCCAATTTCAAGAACCTCTTTAATAAAGGCAGGTTTTGCAGTAGATGTAACATCATCAACGACACCAGAGACATTTTGTTTCATTTTTTCAAATAAACCCATAAGAAAAGATTGTTATCATGTGTAATAAATTATGTCTATCCTCATAAATGGAGATCGATATTCTTTGTTGCAATGGTGTCTATATCATTAGTATTAATACAATCTTTGGCAACTTTCATGATTGCATAAAAAAAATTAGGGCTTATTGATTTAATGCATCTTCCTATAATTGAAATATATCAAATTCAATCAGTTTAGTTTTTTATTCCTTTAGAATCATTACCCATTTTGGATGCTATCCATCTTCTATCTTGTTATGAGAGACATCGATGAGGATTATACAGATATGAAATATTACATATATAAAAAAAGATTCAGAAACTCTCTTACGATTATAATGCCTTCATCTTACTAG
>CAYRYR010000061.1:6794-16490 GCA_964428385.1 uncultured Methanoregulaceae archaeon | reverse complement strand
CAGGAAAAAGATATTTTAGAGCCTCTCCTGCCCACACTGCTGCCTTTGCCAAATTCCGAAAATCACCATCAGGCAGGCCAACCATCGTAATAATGGCATTATCAGCCTGATTCAACCCCTTATTCGTTAGTTTTCCTGCAAAGAATCCCCGATAAACAGGGCTGATGTACTGTTGGAACTCAAGTTCAGCCAGGCGGGCTGCTGCCACTTCCTTCTCTCCTGCTTCACGCAGGGTATATCCAACGGTAAATACTGCATGGGGAGTGGTAGCAAATACTCCCTTATGTCCTGCAATATACTCAGCCATCGATCGAAGCCATTTGCCCAGATACAAAGGGGCACCAAGGATTATTGCATCATAACAGGATGGATCCGGATTGGTATCCACCAGAATCAGATCAACCCTGTGCCCTTCTGATATCAGCGCATCTGCAATTGCCGCTGCAATATCAGTGGTACTACCATACCGGGTTGCATAGGTAACAAGAATATTCATCGAACCATCTCTATACAGTATCCATCTGCTTATCCAGTCTTTGTGTTTTCAGGTCTTTTTTTCCCTGCAGTTTCTGATTTATTCTTCTTCTCCTGCAGGTACCGCATCTTTTTAGAGATCATCATTCCTACGGTACTGTCTCCGCCAAGAGATGCAGACCGTTCATGTGAGACAGCAGCATCTTCATATCTTCCAATGTACGAGAGAGCATCTCCCCGAAGGAACCAGATTCTGGGATCATTCTCATCTTCACTCAGGACAGAATCAAATATAATAACTGCATCCCCGTACTGTTCTGTAAACCAGAGGAGTTCTCCATAGATCTTTCTGGCAGCCGGGTTTTTTGTTATGGCACGCGAACCCGCACCAAAAAGACTCATAGCCCGGTCAAATTCACCCCGTTCGAGTAACATCTCTGCGAGGCGTGAAACAACCTCATCGGTATATGCTCCTTTTTCTATGACCCGTTCATATGAGAGTACTGCTTTCTCAAAGGCTCCACTCAGATATTCTGCATCTCCCCTGGTCTTGATAACCTGGATGTCATCTGGATTTTTTGATAATGCCTGATTACATGCATGAATAGCTTCATCATACCTGCCAGCTACTGTCAGGAGGTCTCCTACAGCAACCCAGGCTTTATAAAGGGAGGGATCAAGCCGAAGTGCATGGACCAGGTGAGGAAGTGCTTTCTGTCCTGCACCAATATCCTTTAAAACAAGTCCATAATGCAACCGTGACTCTGCCTGTTCCGGATCCAGTTCTACGGCATGTTCTAAGGCTTCTGCAGCTTTTTTCATTGACCTTGTTCTGATATATCCAAGACCCAGCTGGTACCATGCTGCATAATAATTCGGGTCAAGTCTGACCGCCTCTAAAAACTGTTTTTGAGCTGTTTCCGGGTCAGAAAGTTGTAGAGATGCATACCCATGCCAGAACGCAATATCAGGATCTTCTCCATGTGAAACCTGATACTTCTCACATATTGTGCGTACTTCCTCAAACTGACCGATCATTGCAAGAGCATCAACATATATCCGCCATGTATCAATCGGAACATTACCGACCAGGGATGCCTGTTTAAAAGAGTTCACTGCCTCTTCATATTGTTCAAGATCATACAGGGCCGTCGCCTGATTGACCCAGTATCCAATGGTATCAGGTTCTTTCTCAGCAGCTTTATCAAATGACTCTAATGCCGCATCACACTTCCCTGATGACCGAAGAGCAACCCCCCGCTGATTCCAGGCAACTTCATTATCCGGATCAAGTTCCAGCGCCTGGTCATAGGCCTTTACTGCCTGCTGACAATAGGTAAGTTCATATAATGCATCCCCAAGAAAGATCCAGGCTTCAGTATTGTTCGGATCCATCCCGGTAACTTTGGAAAAGGCCTCCTGAGCTTCCTCATACTGCCCGTTTGACGCTGCAATGATGCCAACACCCATCCATCCGCTAACGTTATAGGGGTTATACAGCACTGACCATTTAAAAGAAGTATATGCATCTTTGAAGCGATCTAATTTGTAAAGCGCTGTTGCATGATTGTTCCAGATCATTGCATTCTCGGGTTCGATGTCCAATGCCCGTTCAAACGCTGAAACAGCCTCGGTGTACCTGCCAAGGTGCAGGAGTGAGAGCCCATTATTGTTGTAGGTATCAGCAGATTCAGATCCCTCACCAATTATTTTGTTCAGGATATCCAGTGCTTCCTCTGCATTTCCCTCTTTTTCTGCCTTTAGTAATGCACAGGTATGCCGAACCTCTATATCCCAGGGTTCCAGTTCCAGCACCCGCTCGTATGATGTGATAGATTCATCCATCCTGCCGGAATCAGCAAGTGCATGACCTCTCATCCGCCATATATCAATATGTTCAGCATCGACCGCGATTCCCTTATCAAAAGCTTCTATCGCTTTTTCATGCTGACCCATACTGAGATAGACACTTCCGAGACAGTGCCAGGCTACAACATCCTGAGGATCTTCTCCAATCCCTTTCAGACAGGAATCAACCGCCTCTTCATATCTTCCCAGCTGATGAAGACAGTATCCACGCAGGATCCAAATCTCAGGTTGGTTTATATTGAATCTGATTGCTGCATCCAAGTCAGAAAGGGCCTGTTCGTACTCTTTTTTTGCAACATAACAGGAGCCGCGATAGATATAAGCAGGTCCATACCCACTCTTCAGCGAAATGATACGGTCAAAGATCTGGATGGCCTCTTCATACTTCCCGCTCTCATGCAGAGAGAGACCAAGTCTGAACCAGGCTTCATGATGATCAGGAGAGATAGTTGCAGCCCTCCGAAAGGCATTAATGGCCTCACGATAGCGCTTCTGCTCATTAAATACCATTCCAAGGTGATACCAGAGATCGGCATTATTCTGATCGATAGAAAGACCTTTTTTAAAGGCATTGAATGCCTTATCAGGGTTATCCTGTTTCAGAAACCCTATCCCCATCTGTAACCAGGTATCTGCCCGATGCAGTGGATTTGATGCCTTTCTCGTTGCCATCTGTATTTTCCTACTAATATTCGCAGATTATTGCCAGTCCATTTGTTTAGGTAAGGACGACGTTTTTTTCAGTAAACTAAACGTGAGTAATTATCTGTTCTGTCACTATAAGACCCTGTCAGATCATAAAACAATGAATAGATCTAACAGAGTTTCAGATATCATTTTTACCGGACCCGAAAAAATCAAAAAAGACGAAGCCTAAAAACTAACCTGACATTCATATATACTTACTCGTGATCGTTAATACAATTCCCATCAAATAGTATGCACGATGTATGCACAACGGTTACATAATCTTCCTCCATATCTCTTTGCCCGAATCGATGCATTAAAGAGTGAAAAATTAAGCCAGGGGGTGGACATCATAGATTTTGGTATCGGTGATCCGGATCTTGCAACACCACCTCATATCGTTGATGCTCTTATTGATTCAGTCAGAAATCCGGCAAATCATCATTATCCATCATACCTTGGGATGAAAGCATTTCGAGAGGCGGTCGCTTCCTGGTATGAGACACGATTTTGTGTTTGTGCAGACCCGGATTCTGAAGTTATTGCATTGATGGGATCAAAAGACGGGGTTGCCCATATTCCTGAAGTTCTGGTCAACCCCGGTGACTATGTGCTTGCTCCAAGTCCGGGATATCCGGTCTATCAGACTGGAACTCTGTTTGCCGAAGGAATTGTACATACGATGCCCCTGACACAGGAGAATTGTTTTCTTCCGGTACTTGACGATATTCCCCGGGATGTGTGTAAAAAAGCGCGTCTGATGTGGCTGAACTATCCAAACAATCCGACCAGTGCAGTGGCCCCAATGAGCTTTTATAACGATGCAGTCGCATTTGCCCGCGAGCATGATATTGTTATTGTCAGTGACAATGCCTACTCTGAGATATCATATGACGGTTATCGTGCTCCATCATTTCTCGAAGCTGATGGTGCCAGTGAAGTCGGGATAGAGATGCATTCGCTCTCAAAGACCTACAATATGACAGGATGGCGTATCGGCATGGCTGTCGGGAACGCAGAAGTCATACAGGGGCTCGGAACCGTAAAGACGAATGTGGATTCTGGTGTCTTTAACCCGGTTCAGCACGCAGCTATTGCAGCGCTTACCGGTTCTCAGCAGTGTGTGGCAGATGCATGTGCTATTTACCAGGATAGGCGTGACACATTAGTATCAGGACTGAGAGATCTGGGTTTTTCCCCTTCCTGTCCCCAGGCAACGTTTTATGTCTGGCTGCATGTCGGCGATTCCCTTTCATTTACTGCAAAGATGCTGGATGAGGCAGGGATTGTTGTGACACCAGGTGTCGGTTTTGGAACATCTGGCGAAGGATATATCAGGTTTGCTCTCACCCAGACAACCGAACGAATACAAGTTGGCCTTGAAAGGATGCAGGAGATACTATGATGAACCTGCCCCCACACCTCTCATGCAGAAATGGACATCTGTATATTAGCGAATGTGATACGGTGGCACTCGGAGACGAGTTTGGAACACCTCTGTATGTTACCGATGAGGATCGAATCAAAAACAGGTATCAGGAATATCATCAGGCACTCACATCCCGGTATCCCCACTGCAGGATTCTCTATGCCACAAAAGCAAACGGAAACCTTGCCATTGTCAGAATACTTGCACAAATGGGAGCAGGAGCTGATGTTTTCTCCTCAGGGGAACTGCACCTGGCACGTGAGGCAGGAATGCAACCACAAAACCTGCTCTTCAATGGAAGTTCCAAGACCCCGGATGATCTCAGGCTGGCAGTAGCAACCGGCGTTACTATCTCACTTGACTCTACCGATGAACTCTACCAGCTCGAGGCTGTTGCTTCAGAGATGGGACAAGATGTTGAGGTCTCATTCAGAGTAAACCCTGCAATTAATGCACCGACACATCCAAAGATAGCAACAGGTCTTGCCAGTTCAAAGTTTGGGATTGCAGCGGACACAATCGTATCTGCATATAAAGCAGCGCTCTCATGCGGGCACCTCAACCCGGTTGGCATCCATTGTCATATCGGTTCGCAGATCCTTGCGGTTGAACCCTTTGCACGAGAAGCTGAAGTTCTGATGCAGGTAGTCTCTGAACTTCATAAACTGGGGGTTGTGTTTAAGTTTGTAGACCTTGGTGGCGGTCTTGGAATCCCATATAGCCATTGCAGTGAAGAGGCACCTTCAGTCGATGCGTATGCACAGGCAGTGATTCCACCATGCAAAGAAATGTTTGCAGAACTGGGTATCTCCCCTGAAATCTGGGTTGAACCAGGTCGATCGCTGGTGTGTGACTCGACCCTCCTTCTTACCCGCGTCAATTCTGTTAAAAAAGCTCATAAAAATTTTGTCAACGTGGACGCCGGGTTCAATCTCCTTATCAGACCGACAATGTATAATGCATATCATGAAGTTATCGTCGCCAACAAGGTCTCTCTGCCTGCCGATAGTACCTACACCATCACCGGTCCGATATGTGAGACAGGGGATATCCTTGCACATGACCGTACACTTCCAAAAGTGAGTGCAGGGGACATAATTGCTATCCTTGATACCGGAGCATACGGGTTTTCAATGGCATCACAGTACAACTGCCGTCCCCGGTGTGCTGAAGTACTGGTCAAAGGGGCGAGGGCCGAACTGATGCGTCGTGCAGAAACACTTGATGATATACAAAATACCATGGTTACCCCATCCTGGCATCAACGGTAAAGGAGAAAACAGGAGTATTTCATGGTCAGATACCACTATGCACTCGTAGACGATCTCATCTCACGTGAAGAATTCGACAGACGTATTGAAACAAAAATTCTGGAATGTGGTCGGCTTATTGATGACATTGCTGCTGCCATGCTCGTCGTTGGTGATCTAGGACGAAGTCATGTGAAAGTGCGGGATCTTAGAAGAAAAACCTCTCTCTTCTGTTTTTTTGTCCGTGTTCTCGCAGTATCAGAACCAACAGAATTTGATAGACCTGATGGCCAGAAGGGGATGGTTGCCAGGATGACTGTCGCTGATGAGACCGGACAGGCTGACCTTGTCTTCTGGGATGAACAGGCAGCTGCCCTATCAGATATGTTTGAGATCGGCAATGTCATAGAGGTTATTGGAAAACACGGGAAAAACCGGCGGGATATTATGCCACTCAATCTGAGAAAGGCCAGTTGTGAGATTGAGTGCGATATGAATCCGCAGGAGCGAAAAAACCCGGAACGTATCGAGCGTGATATCCTTATCATCTCCCTTGGAGAACCCCGGCCATTTAACCGGCGCGACGGGAGTGTAGGAGAGATGATTCCCGGCCTTGTAGGTGATGCATTGGGGACTGCACGCCTGATATGCTGGGAACCGTCTCTTCTCTGTGGATGTGGAGCAATGGTCCCGGTTCACCTGACTGAGGGGCTGGAACGGGAGGGCGACTTTGGAGGAAGGGAACTTATTATTGATGATACCAGCATACTAACCCCCTCTGATATCGTACCGGCAATACCCATGACCGCAATTGTTGATCTCGTACCAGATGCAACAATCTCCCTTACGGGAACAATAGAGCACATTCAGCCACGACGGACATTTACCCGCCGTGATGGCAGTACATCGTATGTACGAAATGCAACACTTCGTGATGATACCGGTCAGGTACATCTGGTCCTCTGGGATGAACTTGCGGTAAAACCCATCCTCATAGGTGAACGTGTTGAACTGTACCATCTTCTCTGCCGGGTTGGGCGCGATGGTGAAAATGAAGTGAGCGCTGGTCGCGGTAGTTATATAAAGGTACTCCCTGGCACCCAGGCAATTCCTATTGAGATAAATGGTACCATACTGGTGACACCAACCGGTACCTTCATCGATGATGGATACCAGTCATACCTAATCGAGACATCTCTGACCCATGGCAACCGGGCAATTATATCAGGGTTTACTGATGGAAAACGCCTATTTCCCGAAAGTGAAAAAATCACATATGCTACCGTTGATGATGTTAAAAAACGTTTAAATGATTTTATTCTTTCAATTACTATCTGATATTTTTACTTTCACCCTGCTAATCTTAGCCTTATATACTCACGTACAGGATTTCTATAGTGAGGAATACAACGTATGACTGCAGAAACACAAAACCTTGAGGACATTCCAGGCGTCGGGCCAAACACCGCAGAAAAGCTTGTACAAGCCGGGTATTTCAGTTTTGAGATAATCGCTACTGCAACTCCGGCAGAACTGTATGAATCTGTAGAACTAGGTGAAGCAACCGCTAAAAAAGTGATAAAGTGGTGTCGTGAGACCAGCGGGCTTGATGCTGAATCCGAAGGGGGAGAAGCAGATGAACCTATGACACAGCGCAGTCTTGAGATAGAAGACATACCCGGGGTGGGTCCCACCACTGCAGATAAACTCCGTGATGGCGGGTTCTTAACGATAGAGAGTATCGCAACCGCAACCTCGGCAAATCTTGCTGAAGCAGCTGAAATTGGAGAGTCCACTGCAAAGAAGATGATAAAGTGGTGCAGGGAACAGGCAGACATTGGCGGATTCAGAACCGGTACTGAAGTCTTTGAGCAGCGGCTGAAGGTAAAAAAGCTACGAATACTGGTCCCTGATATCGACGACCTCCTTGGGGGAGGATTTGAAAGCCAGGCACTTACCGAGCTCTATGGTGAGTTCGGGTCTGGAAAATCACAGATTGTTCATCAGATGGTAGTCAATGTCCAACTCCCTGAAGAACTCGGCGGACTGAATGGTTCTGCCATCTATGTCGATACTGAAAATACCTTCCGACCGGAACGTGTTGAGCAGATGGTCAGAGGGCTTGAACTTGATGATGCAAAAGTGGAAGATTTCCTTGCAAATATTCATGTCGCCCGTGCACAGACATCTGATCACCAGATGCTCCTTATCGAGAACGCACATGAACTCGCCGAAGAACTCAAAGCAAAAGGAAAACCACTGAAACTGGTCATTGTAGACTCTCTGACTGGTCTTTTCAGATCCGAGTATGCTGGCAGGGGATCACTTGCTGAACGACAACAGAAGCTGAACCGTCACATGCATGATATCTTCAAACTCTGTGATGAGTACAACGCTATCGGGCTTGTTACAAACCAGGTCATGTCAAACCCGGCAGTCTTCTTTGGTGACCCGACAAAGCCCATCGGAGGCAATATTGTCGGTCATACCGCTACATTTCGGATCTATCTTCGGAAGAGCAAAGGTGGAAAGCGTGTTATGAGGCTCGTTGACAGTCCTAACCTTCCTGAGGGAGAGGCAACATTCATGGTGGAAGAGGGTGGTATCAGGTCGTGCTGAGGTTTGTAATTACAGATATAGACGGAACCCTTACGAATGAGCAGCGTTGTATCTCAACAGCTGCGATAGAGAGAATTCGTGCCCTTGAGGAGGGCGGGATACAGGTCATCCTGGCGAGTGGTAATACCTCCTGCCTTTTAAAGGGCCTCTGTAAGCTAATCGGGACAAGTGGCGGATTTATCGGCGAGAATGGAGGAGTGTACAAAATAGGATATGATACTGATCTTCAGATTATATCAGACAGGACGCTCTCTCTTGAAGCACTCAGTCGTGTCAGGGAATATGCAAAAGAAAAGAATTACATCCTTAATCTCTACTCACAGGAAGAAAGATTAGCAGATGTCGCATTTGCACGGACAATGCCGGTTGATGAGATTCGAAAGATTCTTACTGATATGCCGGTTGATGTGGTTGATACCACATTTGCCATTCACATCCATGGAAAAGGAGTACATAAGGGAGATACTTTTATCAGGTTTGCAGCAGAGATGAATGCAAATCCTGATGATTTTCTGGCAATTGGTGACTCTGAAAACGATATTGAAATGCTTTTAATGGCAGGAACCGGTGCCTGCGTTGCAAACGCCACTCCACAAGTACATCTGTCTGCAGATTACTCTTCAGCAGAAAGATATGGAGATGGATTTTGTGATATTATTGCGCACTACTTTCCTCACCTGAGCATCAGGTGACGATCAACGACAATATAATCCCTGATATCCCGTACCGCCTCAAAAGGAATAAAGACGCGATCATTATCTACCTCAAACCCATTTGTGTTAAAGTCAGGATCTGGTTCAAGAATAATATCAGTTATCTGACCTGAGTCAACATTTACCATAATATTTTTCAGAGTTCCGATAACTTTCCCATCATTTGTCATAATCCGTTTGCGGGAGAGGCCCCGGGCGAGAAGCGTTTTCATATACTATACTGAACATTCCCAATTTAAGCCAATTGTGGTTTTCCCCCTCTGTGCAGATGGAAAATAGCGCCTGTTTTTCGTTATATACTATGTTCCTATAGGATCGCCGCTTCATTCCTGAAAAATTCCAATACCATTGTATAAAAATATCACTTCGAATGGCATGCTGGGAATAGATTAAAAAAAAAGATGGATACCAATCATATGGTAATTGTTGTCACCATATTGGAATTATGAGGTCAGGATGCAGTTTTCGTGGACATATAACCAGTAACCCTGTCCCGGTGTCATAATAGCTCCAGTACCTGGCGGTATTATCTGATTCTGGTATCGTTGTGCCACTCCATCAAATCCGAATATATAATCCCAGGAGCCAAAGATAGAACTCAACATAATATCTGCAGTCGTAGACGCTATGCCTGCACATCCAATCATATTCCAGC
>CAYRYR010000061.1:0-6694 GCA_964428385.1 uncultured Methanoregulaceae archaeon | reverse complement strand
GTTGTTGGCAGTGTCGTCACGGTAGGGGTCGGACTCTCTGAAGCCGTTATTGTATACGTATACGCCCCTGAACCCTGAGTAAGAGTGCTCTGTGACTTCATATCAATGACAGAACCAGTTCTTGTCATCGAGAGGGACCCCGGAACAAGAGATGCATCCCATGTCAGGGTTGTATCCATACCATCAGGAACACTCACCGTGAACTCCCAGGTTAAATCTGAAGCCTTAATCTCACGTGAATACAGTCCGTCAAGCCACATGATTACTTTTCCCATTACCGGCTGTGAAGCATATTCGTTACTGGGAGTAGTACTGTACCCTATCGTTATCGGCTCAAGCTGATTTGTTGCTGATATAGTAACCTCCCAGTCTGCAGTTACCACAGGAACAAGGATCAGCATACATATGCACATCAGGATCCATCGATTCATACTATACAATCTCTCTTTTCAATGAAATAGTCGATCATGCTATATCAAGAGATCAACCAGGAATGTGAGGCAAACAGACAAGATCTATTAATGCGCAGTTTCAAAACAAGAGGGTATTGGTATGCAATCCTTATTTTCTTTTATTAGTCCAGGTTTTAAACCAGTGTCTGCGCGTTTATAGGATGAAAAGAGATATTTTCTGTATCTACACCGGCAAAAACGCGTAAAACGTGTTTGTACAGGGATAAATAAGATATCTTATACATATTACCCCGGGAATGTTTTCTTATCTTCGTCATCCTGCCTGTATTCATTCAAAATCATATACAGGAGTTTGGTAAAAGAGTACTAGAAAATCCCGGCCATATCAATGGTAAACTACCTGAAAATTTCACTCACGCAACAGGGATGCTGCATAGACACACTGGCCATAACTGATACATCCGTCACCAAGAGGATATCTTCTGTTTATTGCACAGGTCAGTCCCCGGGATGAGAGGGAATCGATAATCGTATTTCGTATCATCTGGTTATAGGCAACACCACCCGAAAGGGCCACCGTTTTATACCCACCATCATCAGCTGCATCAGCAGCCATGATAGCAATGCCCCGGGCAAGATTGTACTGCACAGAGGCTGCAATCGTCTTAATTCTATTGATTGAGTTTGGTTCTTTCTGATATGCATCCCAGGCGTTTTTAATGAGAGAACGGGTAGAGAGTATCCTGCACCCATGAGAATTCTGAAATACTAATTCCCACTTCTCAGGAGTGCTGCCATATGCTGCAGCTTCAAGTCGCATTGCCGGTTCTCCATCATAGGTATGCCTTGTACAGATACCAAGAAGAGCAGATGCTGCATCTAAAACCCGGCCTGTGGAACTTGTCATGACGGTGTTAAACTGCTTTTCTATCTGCTGCCTGATAATTGTGACATCAGTTTCGCTCCACCCACGGCTGATCAAAAGATCAGCAGTGCTGTCGTATGGCAGGATACCAAGCAGCATTCGTTCAGGGAATTCTGTTGCGACATCGCCACCGGGCATCGGAAGTGGTTCAAGGTGTGCTACCCGTGTAAGGGAAGGGAGTTCTCCGGCAAATATTTCTCCACCCCAGACGGTTTTATCATCCCCATATCCAACACCATCAATAGCAATTCCAACACAGGGACCCTGATACGTTGCAGCGATATGAGCACGATGGTGTTGAACCGGTATCAGTTCTATCCCTCCCTGCTCTGCAGATTCACGAGCATACCGGGTTGAGAGGAATTGCGGGTGCAGATCATGGGCAATGATATCTGGATTGGCCTGTAATAACCCGGAAAGCATCCTGACAGTCTCTTTAAGATAGTCGAAAGTTGCCGGGTTTCTGACATTTCCAACATGGGGAGATGTGATACAGAACCCTCCCTGATAAAGAGAGACATTTGCATTCAGTTCCGGACCAACTCCAAGAATCGTCTTCTTCCCAAGATCTACCTCGGTCCTGATTGGTGCAATACCTCTTGAGAGCCTGATGATAAGACCATCCCGAACCACTGAATCATCACACCGGTTGATGATATCACGATTATGAGTGAGGATATAATCCACCTGTGTTCCAAGCTTTTCACGGGCTGTTACAGTATCAGTTATCATCGGATACCCTGGCACATTCGCACTCGTCATAATGAGAATATCTGCTGAGAGACAGGAGAAGAGGAGATGATGAAGACCAGTATAGGGGAGCATACATCCGATGGTATGGAGATTACTGATATCCATGTAAGAGTCGGGATGTCGCTTGGTAAGTATTACTATCGGAGATGCAGGAGAGTGTAAGACTGCCCATTCTTCATCTGAAACAGTTACTATGGATCTGATTGCAGACTCAGTACCCATGACGGCAAAGGGCTGTTCTGTCCGTCCGAGACGTTGTTTCAGATCCCCAGAAACCTGCTCTGTACAGGCAATATGAAAACCTCCATTGCCTTTTATCGCAATGATAGATCCTGCATCAAGAAGTTCTGCAGCTTTTTGTATCGGTTGATTCACTTCAACGGGTGACCCTTTAGTATCTGTCAGAACGAGTTCAGGCCCACATGTTGAACAGGCAATGGTCTGGGCATGGTGCCGGCGGTTGCCTGGGTCGTTGTATTCAAAAGAACAGGAAGGGCATGGGGGGAATGCATCCATAGCTGTCCGTTCACGATCATAGGGAAGTTCTTTGATGATTGAATACCGTGGGCCACAGTTGAGACATGATGTGGCAAAATATCTATAATACCTGCTGGCTGGATCAAGGATATCAGTAATGCACTCATCACAGGTGGCGATATCCGGAGGAATAAATCCGGTATAAGCTCCTTTTTTACTACTGATTATCTCAAAACCTGGGGGAACCGGAGTAGTACAGGGGTACACTTCAATAGAATCTATTGTGGCGAGCGGTGGTCCTATACGTAGGGCAGATACAAAATCGTCAAAACGCTCACCTGCCGCACATATATTAACTTCACTTCCCTGGTTACTCACCCATCCCCTGATCCCCAGCGATACAGCAGTACGATAGACAAAGGGACGAAATCCAACCCCCTGAACAATTCCTTTAATATGTATTGTCCCTTGCTTCTCCATCAAAAAATCTACAAACCTTTATTGAATTACATCGCGTTATAATAATAGGGTTTGTATTTGACGGGCCATATCAGAATTGTGAATGATCCCGTAGAACTTGTTCCCCTCTTTGTCATATTCAATACTGAACAATATAGAAAGATTTTTGATCTGCTCAATAAGGATTGGATGACAAAAAGGGAGTTATCAGAACAATTTCGTGAAGAAAACGTTGAAGATTGTCTGCTTATACTCAAGAAGGGAAACCTTATCGAGGAGAAGTGGCGGATGCCAAAACCAGGGGAGAAACCTGATAAGGAATTCCGTGCAACATACAGTAAATTCAGGGCAAATTTTCAATGTAACTTCTCTGATCTAGCGGATCTACTCTATATTGCAATCTCGAACGACGAAGAGCTGAGGCAGCAGGTAGAACATGTTGAAGAAGAGTTAAAGAAAGGAAATTCATCAATTAATGATATTGCCAGACGATTTTCTGTTTCCCCCATATATATCAAGGGAATTGCAAAACGAATTCCTCATATGGATGTTAAAGGGCAGGGACTGGTGAGTCTTGAAAAGACACAATGATGAACCCGGAGCTACGATACTACGAAGCAAGCGTGATGTGTCGCGTTTTCAGATCCTTGTTGAGATAGCAGAGCATCAGCCTGCCATCAGACAACAGGAGATAGCAGCTATCCTTGGCGTCACACCACAGGCTATCTCTGAATATATCAGAGAACTTGTTGATGACGGTATGGTCAGTGCACAGGGGAGAGGACGATACGAAGTCACAAGAGAAGGTGTAGAATGGCTTTTACATCATGCTGAGACCCTTGAATCCTATGCCAGGCACATCAGACGTGATATCATTCAACAGGTCACGGTCTGGACTGCAATATCTTCTGAACGGCTTGAAAAAGATGATAAAGTAGGCGTTTTTATGAAAGGCGGACGTCTGTATGCAGGAAAAAAACTGCAGAATGCAAATGGTACCGTACTAAATGCAGCACTGGAAGGAGAGGATGTAGGAATTACTGATCTTGATGGAATAATAGACCATCATGAAGGGATTATTCATGTCTGTAAAATTCCCCGTATTCAACGGGGGGGCTCCCGAAGCGTAAAGACGAATCTGCTCAGAGATGTTTTAGCATCAGCAGAGCTGGTTGCAGCGTCAGGTCTTGAAGCTGTTATTGCCTTAAAAAGTATCGGACGTGAGCCTGACATCTACTTTGGTTCCTGTGAAGGTGTGATACAGGCGGCATTTCATGGTGTTACCTGTGCAATTCTGATTGTTGATGAATCGTTTACGGATTTCTTAAAACGGCTGGAACAAGCACAACTGACCTATGAGATACATGATCTGGTAGCTGCATGAAGGCAGTTATCCAGCCACAAAAGAAGCAGTACCGAATTCTTTTTTTTGATGAACGACGTGTCAGGGTAACCGGGTATCTCGAGATAAAAAAAACTATCAAGGGATATCGTCCTGAAGAATTCAGGTACCAGACACGACGAATTAAAAATTACAAACAGGCACCGACAAAAGAACTGATACTCCATCTTCGACGGGCAGAAGTCTTTCTCACGACACGAGATGAACCATTCGAATCATTTTTAGCTGATCTACAGATTCCATTCTCCTATCTCTCTCTCTGTCGGTTCTGCCTGATGGATGACCATATATCAGAACTCTCCGATGACAATGCAATAGCGTTTGCTGAAGGAAAGGAAAAAATCTGTATTGACTGTGCAAAGAAAGAAATTCGTCGTGAACTGGCTCATATGGGTCGCATCGGCAGAGGTGCAATGAGTCATCTGGACGAACTTCTTAAAAGATGTAAAGATGTAGATCGCGTCCTTGCAACATTTGAACCTGATAACATTGGCAAAGCGGGTGCGTTATTTGACAGGGTAGATGCACATCCCACGATTACAACAACGAAACTATGTGAACTGCCACTTCCCTATCCTTTTGTAGAGGCAGCTCACATTGAATCGCTTATGCCGGTTCAGCAGCTCGCCTATGAGGCAGGATTGCTGTATGGAAAAGATCTCCTTGTTGTATCTGCTACCGCTAGTGGGAAGACATTCATTGGAGAGATGGCAGGACTGAAGAACTATCTTGAGGGTCGTGGCCAGGTTCTCTTTCTTGTTCCACTTGTTGCACTGGCAAATCAGAAATATGAACGTTTTTTGGAACGCTATGGACATATAGCCGAGGTCTCCCAGGTAATCGGCCGTAGCAGAATCGTAACAAGCAACAGGCCTAGAAAAGTAAATAAAAATAAAAATGCCGGAATTATCGTTGCAACCTATGAAGGAATCGACAATCTGCTCAGGCGGGGAGAGAAACTCTCCCCTGTCTCGACAGTTATCATTGATGAGGTACAGATGCTTGAAGATCCGGAGCGGGGCCACCGGGTTGACGGACTCATTTCCCGTCTAAAATATCTCGCGCCAAAAGCACAATATCTGTATCTCAGTGCAACGATTGGACTGCCAAATACCCTTGCAAAGAAACTCAACTGCCAGTTGGTAACCTATAGTGAACGGCCGGTCCCCCTTGAACGGTACCTGATGTTTCTTGAGAGGCAGCAGAAGATACCAGTCATAAAACGGTTGATTGGCGAAGAATTCAGCCAGATATCGTCAAAGGGATTTCATGGACAGTCAATTGTATTTACAAACTCCCGGGCCAGGTGCCATACTGTTGCTGATAAGGCTGGAGAGAGAGTAGCTGCGTACCATGCAGGACTGACCTATGATGAGCGCCGGGTTATTGAAGACCAGTTTACCAAAGGAGAACTACGGGCTGTGATTACTACTGCTGCACTCGCTGCAGGAGTAGACTTTCCTGCATCATCAGTGATTTTTGACTCCCTTGCAATGGGAATATCCTGGCTTACCGTGCAGGAATTCTGTCAGATGTCAGGGAGAGCTGGACGTCCGGATTTCCATGATATGGGCAGGGTTGTAATTCTTGCAGAACCTGGTGGCTCATATTCACGTGAATCAAAAATGACAGAAGAAGAAGTAGCAATGGCACTTCTTCGGGGAGAGATGGGAGAAGTGGCTCCTGTCTATGATCTTGAACAGAGCTCAGAACTATATGCTGCAAATGCAGTAGTTTGTGAAGGGGTACTATCCGAGATGTCCAGGATTGAAGATTCACTGGTTGGGACTGCAGAACCTGTTGAAGATGTTCTCTTTTCCCATGGACTCATTCAAAAACAAAGAGACAGAATCGTTCTCACTGAGATGGCACGGATTATGGCAGAACACTTCATCGGGATCGAACGACTGCTTGAGATACGGCGGCTGATACGGGAAGTGGATGATCCTCTGGATATTGTCGCCATTCTTGATAGTTCTGTCTCTCCTGGACAGAGTGAGAGAGAAATCGAAAAAGCAAAACGCCTAAAACCGGCATCTCATTCTGAAAAACATGCAAAGAAGAAGAGAACTAAGAAACGATAATTAAACGGTTTTTGTCTGCAGATGTATCTTCATCGCCCATTCAGGTGCGTGTAATTCTCATCTGTAATCTGGTACACAGAGTTTCATATCTTTTTATCTCTCGTTTTTTCTGAATTAATCCTTATTACCGCACATTCGTCAGATCTCACTTTCAAAATAATATTTTTCGTAATCAGGCCCA
>CAYRYR010000060.1:11619-16576 GCA_964428385.1 uncultured Methanoregulaceae archaeon | reverse complement strand
CCTGCATAAAGAGAAGGCTTGAGACAACCTGCATGTTATTCTTCACCCGGTGATGAATCTCTTTAAGGAGGGTCTCTTTCTCTTTCAGTGACTTCTCAATCTGGAGTTCCATCCGTACCCGGGAGGTCACATCCCGGAAACTAAAGACCCTCCCGACAATATCATCCCTGATTCTCTGAGGTTTTGAGTACCATTCAAAGATACGCCCATCATTGAGTTCAATGACATCAGCGTCTTCCATAGAAAGACTCGTATATACTCCCTGTAATTTATTGATGAAGGGCTCAGGATTTTTGACATAACCCGATATATAGTCAAAAAGAGAAATTTTTTCTTGTACCTCAATAGATTCGGGGATATTCCATATCGTAATAAACTGATTGTTCCATTTCGTAATGGATCCTGCAGCATCGATGACTAATATCCCATCTTTGCTCGACTCGATGATTGCATCCAGAATAGATAACGTCTCAACATTGACTTTCTCGGCACGAGTTCGCTGTTGTATCTCTTCTTGTAGTATTTCATTGATCTCTGAAAGCTCATGGGTACGCTCTTTCACCCGGTTCTCAAGATCTGCATATAAGTCCTTTAATTCCTCTTCTGCTTGTTTTCTGGAGGTAATATCCTGAATTAATCCGGACATCGTCATCGGTTCATTCTGGTCATTAGACTCTATTGTTCCTTTCACCCATATCCACCGGATCTCCCCGTTCTTTCGGATAATACGACACTCAAAATCCCATTTCTGTCGTGCTATGAGGATATCTTTGCTTTTTTGTACCACCAAATCCAGGTCTTGTGGAATAACATGTGCAAGAAAGGTATCATAGGTCCAATCAGACAGGGGCGGTTCATAACCAAATATGGCATCAAACCGGGAGGAACACGAGAAGTTTCCGGTACGAAGATCCAGTTTCCATGTTCCAAATTCTCCGGTTTCTATCGCATACCGTAATTGTTCCTCACTCTGCCACAAGGCTTCTTCTGCCTCTTTACGAAGGGTATCATCACTCATCACGAGGCGAACCTGAAACGACTGGTCAGTTTGTTGTACACAAAGGCCGCGAATCAGGGCAGAGAACCCGCTCCCGTCTTTTCGTACCAGCTGGAGTTCACAGGTCATTGGTTCTTTATGACCAAGAACCGAAAGAAAAAAATGATCCCATCTATCGTGTTCTTTAGGTGAGACAAACCTCCTGAACCGGGCGTGAATCAGGTCTTGTCTGACTATCCCAAGCATTGTTGCCCCGGTAAGGTTCACTTCAGATATCAGGGCCTCTTCTGTCAGAGTGATATACCCAATAGGGGAGAAATCATAGAGATCACGATACCGGTCCCGGGATTCTTCAAGATCCAGGTGGGCTTTCCTGAGTCCCTCATTCTGGAGCTCAAGTTCTATCTGATGCACCCGGAGTTCATGAATAATCTCTTCCTGAGTCAATCCCTTCAGATCTAAAGATACTATATCAGATTCGGCAAGACGGCTCTCAGCGGTCCTCCTTATCTGACAGTCATCCATATCGTTTGAATCAGGTTTTGACAGGTGTTTCATGATTTTCTCATATATGTGGTTCTCCCCCATGGGAGGGGGCTTGTGATATATCTTCGTACCTGTTATGGCAGCAGATAAGAATAGGAGAAAAATTCATCCCGGGGTTCTCCTGAATTTGCCAACAGGAACCGTTATCTCAAACCTTGACCCCTTCCCTTCCACTCCGGATTCACGGATAGTAAGTCCGGTTATTGAGAGGATCTCCCTTGCTAAAAAGAGTCCTATCCCGGTATTTTTTCCATATCCATTCTGAAAAATACGTTCTTTTTCCTGGTCTGGAATACCAATCCCGTCATCTTCAAAGACGATTACCATAGACCCCTTCTCTTCATGGCAGGAAAACCGGATGGTTGAGAGGACACCTCCATGACGAATGCTATTATCCATGAGAGTTGAGAAGACCTTCCTGATAATCGGATCAGAATAGACCTCAAGATCTTCTGGAATCTGGTTTATTACAGTAGTTTTTCCAAGCGAGATTTCTCTCTTTACCAAATCCAGTATCTGATATATTCGTTGCCACCCGCTTGATATGGTTCCAAACTCCTCATACTCCCGGGTGAACCCGATAATTGCTTCAAGCTTATTACATACCTCTTTTGCATTAGAGATATAATCATAAACTTGTGCCACATCTCCTGTTTCAAGTGCCATATCATGGTAGAGCTGTATAGCAGTCAACTGATTTATGATGTCATGGCGGGTAAGACTCGTGAGGAGATGAAGCTTTGAAAGTGCCTCCTGGAGTGCGTTTTCTGCCTTTTTTCGATTAGTAATATCGTTGAGCACGACTAATGACGCCGCTTCTCCTTCATACAGAATCCGGGTCCCCCGAACCTCAGCAATGTGCTCCATTCCCTCTTTCGTAAGAACGGTAATCTCATACAAAAGAACCTCTTTTCCTGCTATCCTCTCCTGCACCGCTGCGGTTACCACTGCATGTGACTCTGGCGCCACATAGGAAAGGAGAGGAGTGCCAACCATCTCCTCTAGGGTATAATGGAGTGCTGCTGCTGCTGCAGGATTTTCGAACAGGATTTTTCCTCCCCGGTGCACAAGAATATAATCGGGAATTTCTCTAATCAGACCCCGATACCGCTCTTCACTCTCGATACGATTTTTTTCTGCCTGCTTTCGTTCAGTCAGGTCGGTTGCAATGCTGAGTAATACCGATTTTTTAGCCCAGGTTACCATTTTGGCATGAACCAGCAATGGAAAGGAAGAACCGTCTTTTCGGTAATGATATACCTCAAACTCTGCTTCTCCCACATCCCGAATCTTTTGCATACGTTCCTCTATATATGGCTCACTCTCAGGAAAGTCAATCTCATGAAGATTCTTTACAAGGAACTCCTCACGGGTATACCCATGAAGCCGGAATGTCTCCTCGTTTGCATAGAGGATATTCCCCAGAAAATCATGAATCGTAATAGATGCCGGGGCTTCATCAGCAATCTGGGCAAGGATTCGAATCTTCTCATCAGCCTCTTTCTGGCCGGAAATATCCAGTACAAGTATTCTGCCCTGAAAAACACCTGCATCAGTTAGTACCCTGACCCCTTGTATCCGGACGTCAATCCGCTTTCCATCACTCCGGTCAAGAGAGAGCATACAGGTTTGTTTTTCATCTTCTTCCAGCAGAGCCAAGAAAAACCTATCCCATACATCATATTCTAAAGGAGAAACAAACCCTCGAAACCTTGCATTCATCAACTGGCCTCTGGCAACGCCAAGGAGTGCTGCACCAGAGAGGTTCACCTCTTTAATGAGAGCTGTATCAGTTACAGTAAAATAGCCAACAGGAGCAAAATCATACAGATCCCGATACCGGTCCCGTGAGAGTTCAAGTTCCAGTTGAGCTTTCTTAAGTTCTTCGTTCTGAATCTCGAGCTCTATCTGGTGGACACGGAGTTCGTGAATAACCTCCAAATTAGTCTTTTCTATATTTTCCTGATATGAATCGGGCATTGTTGACAACAGGTTCTCTGCAGAGGTACGAAGTTGTTTCTCATCAGATTTCTCCTTTTTTTTCTCTCTGCCGCACATAGTAACATCCATTTCCTATAGTCGATGTCATCGTGAATTGTCAGGTACCCCTATATTTCCACTGGAGACCTGCTTTTTGATCTCCTCCATTGCCAGAAGAATGAGATACGATTCCCGATTTTTTTCAGGGATAACCCGGGCGTTTAACAGAAATGTCCTCTCTCCGACCTCAGGAAATAGTTGAGATACTTCAACATCTTCAAAAGAAGTCTTTTCAGGAAGGATGGTTTTAAGGAGTGTAATGAGGCTTTGAATATTCCATTGTCGTTCTCCTATCTCAACAAGATTCTTTCCTTCTGTCTCTCTGGGCGTTGTCTGAAAGGACAGGTAAAATGAACGGCTTGCTGAAACCACGGTTAAATCACGGTCAAGGATGAGCAGTGGTTCCCGGATGGTATTTATAATACTCTCTGCATAATCCCGGGCACGGATTGCTTCTTCTTCAGCTGTTTTCCGAGTGGTGATATCGGTAAAGGTGAGCACTACCCCGTCGATGACATTCTCAAGCGTCCGGTACGGCAATATTCGAACCAAAAACCAGATATTTTCAAGGGTCTGCATCTCTTTTTCCCTTGGAATGAGCGATTCAAGAACCATCCGTGCATCTTGTATCAGGTCATCAGGTACTATCACGGATTTTATATCACTGAGCGGTCTGCCGATATCAGAGGAAATAAGCTTATAGATCTTCGCAGCTTCAGGAGTAAACTGACGTATCGAAAGACTGGTATCGAGAAAGATGGTTCCAATACCAGTGCTGCTCATAAAATTTGTCATATCGTTCTGTATCCCGGCAAGTTGTTTAATCTTTGACTGCAATTCAGCATTCACAGTCATCATCTCTTCATTGACCGACTGGATCTCTTCTTTGGAGGTTTCAAGCTCTTCGTTCGTTGACTGCAGTTCCTCGTTTGTTGACTTCATCTCTTCGTTTGCGGCCTGCATCTCCTCAACAGTTGCTGAAAGGTTCTCTTTTGTGTACTGGAGTTCCAGTTCGAGCTCTTCAACCCGTCCTGGTTTACTCTGTTTTCTTCTGATCTTTCGCTTCAGCCCGATATCTTCCTCTTTATCCTGATAATCTGCTATGCGAAAACTGACGATAAGACTACCCTTTAATGTCTCTGAACTGATAATGGGTCTGACCTCAACATCAACTGTTTCATACCCGCCATTGGTTCGAACCTGAATATTGTTACAGGTAACAACGATATTTCTGGTTTTGGCGGTGTATATTGCAGTTCTGAGATCGAGATCCAGCCCTTCACGGGCCATATCTATGACAGAAATACTCATCTGACCCTCTGCCGGACGGAGAAACTTTCCGGTATCCCCATGTACATACAGGAGATTTCCATC
>CAYRYR010000060.1:0-11519 GCA_964428385.1 uncultured Methanoregulaceae archaeon | reverse complement strand
CTGCCGGACGGAGAAACTTTCCGGTATCCCCATGTACATACAGGAGATTTCCATCCTCATCGGTTATGACTGATGGCGGTGCATATGCATTAAGTAATGCCCTTCTCATCAGTTCATTAATTTTCATATCAGGGTACTTGGGAGAAAGATCAATTGCCGGTATCGTGGGATGTAAATTGGTCCATGATTGAGGAGTTTCCATTATTGCCGGAACTCCGGTTCTGATTCCTGACGCCTGATATATCTTCCATTTCCGGCTTACCGGTTTGAAGAGATCAGGACAGGAGCCAATACTCTCTGAGGGTGAAAGAAAGAGCATACCTCCTGGTTGCAAGGCATAATGAAATGTTGAGATGAGTTTGGACTGGATATCTGACTCCAGATAGATGAGGAGGTTACGACAACTGATAAGATCCAGTTTCGTGAATGGTGGATCCTTGATGACATTCTGGGTCGCGTAGATTACCATATCCCTGATCTCTTTTTTCACGACAAATCCATTTCCGTCTCTGATAAAAAACCTTTTTAGCCGCTCTTCAGGAACATCGGCTGCGATATTTGGGGGATACAACCCTTTTCTGGCAGTCGCTATCGCATCCTCAGCGATATCGGTGCTGTATATCTGAACCTTGCAGTCTCTGTTCATATCATCCATGATTTCTCTGATGATGATAGCAAGTGAGTAGGCCTCTTCACCGGTAGAGCAGCCAGGCACCCAGACCCGGAATGATTCATATTCCCCCTTCTGTTTGATTAAACCAGGAAGAACCTCTCTTCGTAATAGCTCAAAAGCTTCTGGATCCCGAAAGAAACTGGTCACATTGATAAGAAGTTCACGAAAGAGGATATTCACCTCATCAGTGTGTTCCTCCAGATATCTGGCATAGACAGCGATATCGGTAATGAGATGAACTGACATACGCCTTTCTATCCGGCGGTGAATAGTACTTTTTTTATATTGTGAGAAGTCATTCCCGGTTTTCGATCTGATAAGCCTCAGAATCCTGGACATTGCTCCCTTTTTATCGATTTCACCAGGTTTTCTAAAAGCAGGAGGATGCAAGGCCATTTCACCGAAGAGATCCTTCACACAGGTGATAAGATTTTTTGGTATCTCTTCAACCGGAAGGATAAAAGTTGCATACCCGCTTTTTATCGCACTGGTCGGCATTCCGTCATATTTGGCGGTTTGTGGATCCTGCACAAATGAAACACCCCCTTTTCCCACAATGGACCGAAGTCCAAGGGTACCATCAGTACCGGTCCCGGAAAGTACTATGGCTATGGCTTTTTCCTCCTGCTCTTCAGCAAGGGATCGAAAGAAGAGATCAATCTTCATCTGCTGGCCACGGGAAGAATCAGGTATCTTAAGTTGAATCTGACGATGAAAAATGGACATCTCCCGGTTTGGTGGGATGGTGTAGACATGATCAGGCATGACCTCCATCATATCCTGCGCTTCGACAACCGGCATCTTTGTGACCCTTCCAAGGATATCGGCGAGCATACTCTCGTGATCGGGATCAAGATGAGATACAAGGATGAACGCAATCCCGCTATCAACAGGAACCAGGCGGAAAAACTGTTCAAAGGCCTCAAGGCCTCCGGCTGATGCTCCAATGCCGACAATGGGAAGGGGGGTACCATCAGTTTCGTCAGCATCCAGGCCTGACATATTCGGGGATGAATCTGATATTAGGGCTTTTTCTGACATTTTTTTCAACAGAGAAGATTGAGAATGTTTCCTGTATTGATATTTGGATATGAATAAAGAGGAGGGATATTACTACTTGAATAGAGGGGCAACAGAGATAAAGGTAACCTGACCTCAAAAAATATACCTATCTTAAAACCCGATAGTAACCTGTTGCATATAAAATAATCACTTTTTGTTGCTTTACCATTACATCTGTCAGTAAAGATATCTCAGAACTTTTTAAAACAGCCCTCCAGGTATCTATGAATACCGCATACCACAGAAATAATTCCGTTGTATTACAGTACATGCCATTCTTTATACCGGAAACGTAATAGTATATGCCGTCCCTTTTGTCTTGTCCAGGTCAATCGTTCCGTTCAGCTGGCGAACCAGTCCCCTGATAAGTTCAAACCCAAGCGTCTCATGATGGAGAAAGTCAGTCCCCTCAGGTATTCCAACACCATCATCACGAAATACAAGAACATACGTATCACCCTGACGCTGAAAATCGATAAAAATGTTCCCTTTTCTTCCTTCTGGAAATGCATATTTTACTGCATTTGATATTAGTTCGTTGATGATAAGACTGCATGGCACTGCCTTGTCAATAGGAAGGTACACAGTCTCACTACTGATAGAAAGGGAAATGTGAGTTGGATCAACCAGGTACGTCTCAAATAAATGCCTGGTGATTTTTTGGATATAATCATTATAATCAATCCGGTTAAGATCTGGTGACAGGTAAATCTTTTCATGTACGAGAGCTATCGATTTTATCCGGTTCTGACTGTCACGAAGGATATCCTGTACCTGCGTATCCTTTGTCTTTCTCGCCTGCATAAAGAGAAGGCTTGAGATGACCTGCATGTTATTTTTCACCCGGTGATGAATTTCTTTTAAGAGTATCTCCTTCTCGGCAAGAGACTTCTCTATCTGGTGTTCCATCCGTATCCGGGCAGTCACATCAGAAAAACTCCAGACCCTCCCGACAATATCATCGTTGATTCTCTGAGGTTGTGAGTACCATTCAAAGATACGCCCATCATTGAGTTCAATGATATCAGTGTCTTCCAAAGAAGAACTTGTATGTATTTCCTGTATTTTGTAGATGAAGGGTTCAGGATTTTTCACCCCGCTTATAAGAGAGCCAAGAACTAAATTTTTCTCTTGTAACACAATAGATTTGGGTAAATTCCACATCATAATGAACTGATTGTTCCATTTCGTAACGGATCCTGCAGTATCGATGACTAATATCCCATCCCTGGTTGATTCTATTGTTGCATCCAGAAGAGATAGGGTCTTAAGATTGGCATTCTCAGCAATGGTTCGCTGTTCTATCTCTTCTTTTAGCATCCCGTTGATAACTGAAAGCTCTTGGGTACGCTCCTCCACCCTTGTCTCGAGATCCTCGTAGAGTATATGTAATTCCTCTTCTGCCTCTTCACGTGAGGTAATGTCATTATAGACAGCAACAATATCACCGGATGGCATTTTATATACCCGGTTCTCTCTCCAGCGACTACCAATCCGTTCATCCTTGTACAATACCTCTGGTAAAAATTCGGGTAATCCGGTTCTGTAGACCTGCTGAAACGTATTAAAAATCCTTGAATCCTTTACCCCGGGAAAGGCATCTGTTACCCGTTTTCCAATTAACTCATCTCTGGATGTATGGTCAATCTGCTCACCTGCTTTATTTATTGCCGTAAAGAGAAAATCGTTGCCATCATCAATGGCTTTAAATATAGCAACCCCGCTGCCCATATTTTCAAAGAGATCATAAAATTGCTTCTCACTCTCCCGCAATGCCAGTTCAACCTGCTTACGTTCAGTAATTTCATACTCCAACTCCTCAATTGAAATTGTGACCATCTTTAAATTTGAGGTCATCCGGTTGAATTGATCAGTTAAATCTCCTATTTCATCTGTTCCTCGTCTGGGAATCTGATAATCCAGATTTCCTGATCCGATTATCTCTGTTCCTTTCGAGAGATCTGATATCGATGCAAGAACTTGTCTGGTAAAGAAGAGATAAATGACAAGAATGATACAAAGAAATGCTCCCACCATGAACAGAACTAACAAATTATTGATCTGTTGAAATCTATCTGCCTCTCTATGTAATAGCTGGGATAACTGTGAGGCATCAAAGATCATCCCCTGGTTCTGGACAATAAAACGACTCCATGCAACCTGAATCAATTCCGGATCAATAGGCTGTCCTGATTCCCTGGCAGCTTCAATGGTTGTAACTGACTGCGAATAGACATCATGTAACCGGACCAGATTTTCTGTAATCCGGCTGACCAGAATCTCTTCATCAGCATTATCCGAATGAAATAGATCTATTTCAGCAGAAAGTCTCTTGAATTTAGATTCCCACTGGATATTTTGTCGTTTCTCATCGGGATGAAAGAGATAATCATTTGATAAATAACTCAGTTCATATGCACCTTGTACAACATTTCCAGCAATTTCTTCCTGTTCTCCTACCCTGAAGACCTGCTGACTGGTATAAAAAATAGAGATACTGATAGTGATAAATAGGAGGATGAATATGAAGAGAAGAACCAGAAACTGGGTGCGAATTTTCATTGTTTTCCTCACCTGATTATAGTTACCGATTCAGGTTGTACATAATCCAGAGCATCAGAAGAGATGTAATCCAGAAAAACGGGCATATCGTTTGTATCAGTACCATTCTGCTGTGTCAGCCATCGTGTCTCATCTTCCAATGCAACAATCAACGCCTGGTCCAAGGATAGCACACATTCTGTTTTTGACCAGATCCGTTCCATATACGCATCATCTGAACCCAGCCGCTTTTGTATGATTCTTCGTGCTTCAGCAGGATGGGAAACGAAAAAATCCTCTGCCTGACATAATGACTGCAGGAATCGATTCATCAGTTCCGGATGACTGGTAATGAAATCATCCCTGCAGAGAACCATCCAGTACATATATTGTCCACATTGCATCCCCCAGGCTGTTGCATTGACATAAGGATGATGTAAAACAGCATATGCATACGGATCCCAGGTACTGACCGCATCAATATCCCCGTGTATGAGTGGATCAACCATATCTCCTGGTTTAAGGTTTACAAGGGTGACTTCTTCTGGTTGTATCCCATGCAATGTAAGGAATCTGCCCAGATAAAATTCAGCACTCGTCCCTTTCGCAACGCCGATTTTTTTGCCTTTCAGGTCGGAAACGTTCCTGATTCCGGTGTCATTTCGGGCAACAATATATTCAGAATCCGATTTGCCGATACTTGCAATTCCGCGTATTTTTTTATCGTCCAGAACAGATCCGGCAAAGACAAACTCCGATGTAGTAGCAACATCAATCCTGCCTGCATACAGATCATCCATTGCAAGGATTCCGGCATCATACAGGAGTATGGTTGCATTTAGACCATTACCAGCAAAAAATCCCTCCTCTTCAGCGATGAAGATGAGTCCTGATACTTCTGTCAGTGATGTACCGATGATGATTGGTGTAACGGTATCGGTATCGTGATTTTCTGAGGCATACAATTCCCTGATTTCATATCCGGTAAGAAGGATAATTACACAAAGAATAACAATAATTATTATATTTTTTCTCTGCATTTTTTCCTCACCTGATAAGAGTCACGGATTGTGGCTTGACACTCATGAGAATATCTGAATCAATATAATCCAGGTATACCGGCATCACGGTTGTATTGGTCAGGTTATTCTTCATTATCCATCGGGCTTCATCTTCCATGGCGATTATCAGACTCTGATCCAGTGACAGGACAAACCGGGTCTTATTCCATGTCAGATCCAAATACTCATCAGAAAGGTTTAAGCGTTTTTTTATTCCTGCTTTCGCTTCTCCTTCATGAGCATAAATATACTCTTCAGCCTCAGCGAGAGCACGAAAATACCTGGTCAGTAAAGCAGATTTTTCATCAAGAACCTCTGGGCGAGTGACTATTGTCCAATAAAACAGCTGTCCACTCTGAGCTGGCCAGGTGAATGTTTTATTGCCATGTTCCAGGGAAATATCAAACACATATGGCTCCCAGATGATTCCGGCATCAGACGATCCGGAAACGATATTAGGCACGAGATCAGCAGGGGCAGGGTATTGTATCGTGACATCAGAGAGGGGTATACCATTAAGGGTAAGAAACCGGCCCAGAAAAAATTCTGCCTGGGTCCCTTTCAAAACCGCAATCGTCTTTCCCCTGAGATCCCGGGGAGATATTATTCCCCGATCTTTTTGAATCACAAAAGAGATTGTCTCGCCCTTTGCAGTGCATCCGATAATCCTGAGATCCCGGGATGAAAATAGCATATGTACATCAACAAACTCTGCTGCATAGGCAAGGTCTGCATCTCCTGCAAGGAGGGCAGTAACTGATTCCACTCCTGTTGGATATGCCAAAAAATTAAGGGTAATATCGTGTTTACGGAAAAATCCCTCTTCATCTGCGACAAGAGTAAGAATAGATAACTCAGGGGATCCAGAGGCGATTGTCAGGTTTTCGGCAAAACCTGATACGTTGTGAGAAGATAGTATCACAGGAATACCATAAAGGTAAAAAAATCCTGCTACGGCGAGTACTACCATGATAGCCAGAATAACACCGATCATTCTCCTCTGATATATCATCAGTATCGAATAGTGAGAGCTCTACTTTAAAATACCTTCCTGAGACACGAACCCAGATTAGAGGATTTATCTCATATGATTAGGAATTTTGTATCTACAATGGTTCTCATCAGTTATTGTATAATATGTAATAGAAATCAATGTGAATAGCAGATGGAAAAATCGATGTAAAGAGTGAAAACAGGATTGGTACTATCACCTGAAAAATCGACAGAGCCATTCTCGGTGTAAAGACAGCACCTAAAAATCACTACCTATCCATTTTACTGAACACGTTAAGCCTGATATGCTCCTCACTACTTTGTAGAAGGTAAGGGTCTGACCCAATTCATAGGTACGTCAAAGCAAAGGAATGAAACGTTTGAGCAGGTAACCATCTAACATGGAAGTTTTTGCCTACTCAATTGTTCCGCCTTCACTCCCCTGAAGGATCCATTTCCAGGCTGGAAGAATCTTAATCCCCCCAAAAGTCATCTCTTCCTGATGAAGTGTAAGAATAAATCCTTCGCATCCAGAAAACCGATTAAGAACCTCCATAACTCCCCCTATTTCACGTTCCCGATTCTCATCAGATAAGTACCAACATACCTGAATAGCCTTCACAACTTGCCCTCGATCGACTACGATAAAATCACACTCATAATGTCCTTTCCACCAGTAAATTTCACTTCCCTGCCGGCGAAGTTCTGTGCACACCACATTTTCCAGCAGAAGACCCGAATCCTCAGAGAATCGGAATGAGACTGCACTCCGCATCCCGGTGTCTATCCCGTAATATTTCCGGTTTCGGGAGAGTTGTTTCTTCATCGAGTATTCATACGGGCACAGACCCTTTATGAGATACGCATCCTCAAGATAGCCTATCCAGTTCTTAATGGAGAGGGAACTTTTCATCTGAACAATTGATGCCAGTGAGGCAAAACTTGCTTCCCGAGTCATATTTGCATACAGGTACCGGCATAGTTGTCTGAATGCCATGACTTCACGGATCCCATACCGTCCTATGACATCCCGAAAGAGGATATCATCAAAGGTCCGGCGTAAGATCTCGGTATCAGGATCACACAGAAATTCAGGAAATCCTCCTTCTTCGATATACCGCGAGAAATGCCGAATGACTGCAGCCTCCCCCTCCGTTGTCATGATGTCTAAAGGAGACACATGAACGTTGAAAAATCTACAAAATTCATCAAAAGCAAAGGGAAACAGTTCTATTCTCACATATCTTCCCGTCAGATGAGTTCCAAGTTCAGCGCTGAGCATCTGTGCATTGGATCCGGTAAGTATGATCCGGTACCCTTCATCATGCATCCTTCTGATTACCCGTTCCCAACCGGGAATATTCTGAATTTCGTCAATGAATACTGTTCTGACCCCAGGCATAATTTCTTCCCAAATCAGAAGAAGAGAACCAAGGTCTGAGCTCGTGGCTCCGATGAGGCGATCATCATCAGCGTTCAGATAGAGGAATGACTGCGAACCGAAAGAAAGTTGTTTCAGAAGGGTGGATTTACCACATCTCCGGACACCGGTAATCACAACTATCCGTTTCCGGTTCTGGTACCGCTGGATATCTATCCTCCTGGGGATACCGGGATCCTGCCGTGAAAATCGGCTTAACTGATCACCGATTACCTGTTTGAGTATATAGTGAGGGATCATATATTACTAATCACCGAAATCGTGTTTTTAATTTGTTAGTAATAATTAAAAAATGTGATTGTACAACCAACACTCGGCGGGTAATTTTTCATAAATAATATTTTTCTACCCCCGGCCCGAGCAATTTCGCGATATCGAGTATTTCCTCAGTCATATTGAGTAATTTCTCGACTTTTCTTTTATTGGACATCAGATCAATCTGCCTAACTCTTCTGAATAGGAAGAAAACCCATTTGGCTCTTGGTTTTTCTGTTGGTTTCCCGAACTGATCACGTATTGTAACTTTATTCTCTTTCAAGGTGTTCCTGAATTGCCACTCGATGATAGAATAAACCAGGAGGCAGAGTACCATAATCATAACCAAGGCAGCAATCCGGCTCTCATTCTCCAGATATACCTCGGATGCATGAAAACTCTTATCTTTGATAAATCTAAATCCCCGTTCCACCGTGCTTTGCTCTTTATAGTAAGTAAGCATCACCTCGGGATCAATGGTGGTATCATTACTCGCAAGAATAAACCTACCCATTCGTTCTTGTTCTTGAGTAATTACCTCTTGATTGAGCTCAATCTCGCAGGAAATGAAATATACCTGCTCAAGAACTTCATCTTTTTTTGGTCTTCCACGTTTTCCTTCCCGTCTTTGATTCTTAACTGATATGGTAAGGTCAGAAATGAGATATCTGGGATGCTTATTCATCCATTTATCTACGGTCTTCCGGGCATCTGCTTCACAAGCAAACCCATTTACGCATAATTTTCTTAACGCTGTTTTATCCTTTTCCAGATGTTTGGTGATATTTCTTTTTTGCGTCTGAATGCTTCTTTTTTGCTGTTCTGATGAATTAAAAAGTACCCACCGTTGATTTACATCACCATATGAACTTTCGAATATGACATATGAATACCGTTGATCATTACAGGAGGACCAGTTAACATCAGATGCAACAATACTCTGAGCTTCTTTGATTGTTTCAGGAACACGAGTTATCCAGAAACATAGTTGTCCAAGAATGGAGATGCTTTCAGCGGAATAAAAGGCTGAATCAGCCATAGGGTAAACGGTTTCGTCCGTGATCAGGTTATGCCGGACCTCATTTATAGTCCGAATAAGGGTCTTTTTATCAGATATATTTCCGGATAATGGTTCCATAAACAGAGGAATTCCATGCTGATTAGTAACCAGAGAAATAATGAACTGCTTTAAACCATTCCGATGATCTTTGGAACGACCACGAACGATTTGAATCAAACGGGTGTTGAAAGCTCGATCATATTCACCGGTTACATTGATGGTAGTTGTATCATAGTGGAGCCGATGAGTTCCGAATTGAATCTGGTCCATGATATGAAGAACAATCCCGGTAAATAACCGGGTTGGCCCATAGGCCGTAATTGAATCTAAACAGTCTCCAAATAGATACTGATTGAGATCCTCTGGCTCAATCCCTTCTCCTATGAGACGTTCAGTAGCTAGATCTTCAAAATATTCAGGCATGAGAAAAAGGCGACGTTCATTAAATCCTAATCCATTAAGGATAAGCGCTTTTGTTGCTGTTCCACGGCTGACTTTGTGCTGACGCTTTTTTGGAAGAACACTATCAATATATTGAGGAATTCCAAGCAAGTCCATTAATCCAGCTACGATACCTAAGTGAGCGATAGTTACATTGGAGCCATCAACGATAGTCATTCCTGAAAAGAATAATACAACGTCCTCAGATTTAAATGTTTGTACAAAAATTTAATTTCGTAATACTCGTTGCCGCCGAGTGTCTGGTACAATGGAGGGCCTTGAAAGTATTGGTACTTGTCAGTCAGGTTTTAGCAGGTCTCCCCTATTATCCCCTGCTTTGTGCTGAAGCACCACCTCAATGGTTGTATACAATTCCCTAATCTGGATGGGTTTTAGCCAGGTAACCATCTAACATGGAAGTTTTTGCCTCCTTAAATCTTCGGTTGTCAGAATATGCGGTGAGATAGATGATTGGGATTGGAGCATATTCATGAATCTTCATGGCAGATTCTATCCAGGTCATATGTGCTGCGAGTTGAATATCCATCAGGATAAAGTCCGGAGCACGATTCAGTACTGACGCGATTGCTTCCTCTCCGGATGCAACTGGAAGATCGACCTGTTATCCGAATTTTTTGAGCTGATATGAGAGATGCATAGCAAGGACAGCATCGTCTTCAACAATGAGAATTTTCTCTTTGTTCATGTTTCGATCTCCTTTCTGGTCCTTTGAACGGTATTGTACATCCTCCCGCATTCAGGCATTTAATTCTATCTGGTCACACAGTTGGGAAATGAATATTGTACCGGTCTGAAGCCTGGCATATGGGATCTGCCAATTGGTTTCGTCTCCGATCAAAGGAGAGAAATATTCCCGCCTGGATTGTCCGGACTAGTGGTAGGTGGCTCCCCTTTTGCATGACATTGTTCTGTTAATTTTGCAGACCAGTCTCTAAATGGCATGAAACAAGTCAACTTCACAAGTCACCGGCACGGGTCTTTGCACTAAAATGTTGGTACACCAGCATATAAGGGATGACATATCTTATGGAGAGCGATCCCCAAGGCACGGATGATGATCTAAATACAAGGAAAGTATCCTTCCATTATTCAAAAATGAGGCATATACCCCTTTAGCGTTGGTCTGTCACCTCTGATGTGACACTTTACATGTAAACTATGTGAGAGATACGAGTCAGGACTTACGCAGAAGTCTCATATGAGTGTTTCTGACCTTAAACCATCTTTAGTATATCCATTACCCTTATCATACCAGATACCAGAACAGATATATGAACAAATTACCGTACTTCTTCCGGGTATCTGTTGCTTCATTCCTGGCCTCTCTCATATTCCTCATGTTGGTTTCAGGGGTTTGTGCAGATCCATCCCGTGCCGCTCCCGGAGATACCGTTTTTGTCTATTATTCCCTTTCCTTTCCAGGGGGGCCCGTTTTTGAATCGAATGCCAATGACTCACTACTCTCCTTTATCCTGGGGAGCGGGGCTATGATTAAGGGGTTTGATGCGGCAATTGAAGGAATGGTTGAAGGCGAGACAAAGACAGTAATCATTCCACCTGCAGAAGCATACGGAGAGAAGAACGAGAGTCTTATCAGGGAGATCCCACTCACAGAGGCTACCAGTCTCATCAGCGGATTTACCATGACAAATGTCAGTATCTCTCTCATCCCGGGTTATCCGGGACCAATAATTGAGTATGTTCCTGAAGAAGGCAGGCGGCAGCGGTATCTCTTCACAAATATCACAAACGAGACCGTCATGCTTGATACCAATAAACCACTCGTGGGAAGAGACCTTCAGTTCGTTATAACGCTGGAGAAGGTGACAAAAGCTGAATAAATACCAGAAATACGAAAAGTCACGTGGTGTACACAACTTGTGTTATTGTGATAAAACAGGATAAAATTACCAAAGATACTCATTCAATAGCCAAATGAGCCTTCGAAAGCAACCGGTGGATACAATTATA
>CAYRYR010000059.1:0-16655 GCA_964428385.1 uncultured Methanoregulaceae archaeon | reverse complement strand
TCAAATTCTATTCCGCCACAATATGAGGAATTTGAGTGAAGTGGCAAACTTGGGTGAAAAACAAGTGATATCATATCATTATATTCAGGCAGGATGTAATTACAGGACCGTCTAACTTTTAAATTGGCAATACATCATATCACCTTAAGAATTCAAACCGCAGAAAACGCAGAAGGCAGAAAAAGAGGTCGAAAATAATCAAGTGATAATAATATGACTATTCCATATCACGTGAAAAACAATAGAACCCCCGGAAAAGATGCCATTTATAAATTCACCTGACAATTGGATGTTATCTATCAGAATCCTTTCAACAATCTTGTAATATTCTTTTTCAGGATGGGGACGTCCCTGATAACCATCTCCCAGACAATATCCGCATCAATAGAAAAATACTGATGTATGAGAATATTTCTCATCCCAATGATTCCTTTCCATGGAATTGTCGGGTCAGCATCATAGATTTCTTTTGGCATTATCCGGCATGCTTCTCCGATTATTAAAAGATGATGCAGAATCCATACCTGTATCAATTCATCAGAATCAAAGTTTTCTCTCCCATGAGATGCATACTTCTCGATAGCATTTATTGCATCAAGAATATCCAACAAAAGGTCATTGTTCGTTCTCATAGGGGTATTGCGTCTTTGAGTACTCGTTGGCGGATTCTATTCTTCAGGCCTTGTTCAGTCAGAATGTCAACATGACATCCCAGGAGATCCTGTAGATCCATGAGAAAAGCACCCAGATCAAGGAGACTTCTCCCGCGTTCCATTTCAACAAGAAGATCGATATCACTCACGACAGTATCGTCTCCCCGAGCAACAGAACCACATACTCTGATATTATATGCTCCATGCCGGGATGCAATCTTCATAATTTCTTCCCTGTTGCAATTAATAAGCTGACGATGACCCATGCAGTTTACATTCGCTTCAGATGTGCATATAGATACTGATGATCTCAAGTGCTCTTCCTCCCAAATGCAATCGGTACCTTATTCCTGGTTTTTCAGATAGATATATTTTTAGATTCTCATGTACATACATGGGAACCTATCCATCGATACCTGCTTTAGTGAATAATCATCAAAGGATATTGCGGACAGGCAAATAAAATGCTGTTTCTCGGGGTACCATCTTTACGTAAGGCTCTTCTCTATAGTAAGTGGACAGGTCAAATGGAAGGTGACTGTATCTTACATAAATCATAAGAATGAAGTTGTCAGTATTCCGGTAACCCCTGGCACTGCGTTTAAGCGTTTGAACAATGCTATTAACCCTTCCATGAGGCCATTTGCAACCTTAAATTAAAATGATTCATATTTTTATCCCAATTGTTTCATAATGGTCTTAACAAGTCATATCATCAGTACCTATCAATCATAACAATGGCCAGCTTGATTTTCAAACAGAACCCTCTGCATGCCGTGAATATTAAAATTACGGATATCTCACTCTTATTACAATATCTTGATGAATTCGTGAAAACAGGACTCTAATTAAAGAGCGATAATCGGCCCACCAAGTGCATCACGGATAATTGTTGACATGTTCTTTATCCGGGCAAATTCTTCTGGAGTATAGCACATATAATCAACATGAATTGGAAATCTGACTTTTAGCAGGATATCGGATATGAGATACAGCCTGATTACATACTTTTTCCATTACCTCTGTTAAATCAGTGTTTTTATCCCGGTGCACAAAATTCTGCAGGCTGTGCCGGGTAAAAAATATACGCAGGAGGGGTAAAACAGGACCATGAAGATAATATCATGAGACATTATTCAAAAAATCAGGACGTATCAGAAAAATCAATCTCATTCTGTCATCTCACTGAGTGCAATAAGGGAGCCGATATATATGCTCTCATTGGGATATTTCTCTTTTAAAAAGTGATAGCAGCCCCATATGACCTTAATATCAGTGGAATTCTTTAAAAATCCTGATCTACACAACGTAAAGAGAAAAAGGGTCTTTCAGGATGAACCTGATGTCGGTTTTGGTAAGAAGGGAACCAGACTGTTTGCAAGTTTTCTCAGGTTCATTGACTGTAGTATTACTTTTCCAGGTCCGGTTAATGTTGTAAGAAAAAGACCCTCTCCTCCGAAAAGAACCGTTTTTACTCCACCAGCAAGATCAATACTATACGAAACCGATTCTTCAAATCCGACAACGAGGCCTGTTTCTACCCTGATAACTTCTCCAGGGCCAAGTGTCTTTTCAAGGATATCTCCACAGCAATGAAGAAATGCAAATCCTTCACCGCAATATCGTTGCAAAATAAACCCTTCCCCACCAAAAAGACCTGCAGTTAGTTTCTTGGTAAAGGCAATATCAAGACTAACCGATTGTTCTGAACACAAAAATGCATCTTTCTGAGCAATAAAATCAGGTCCGTCTATATGAACGACAAATATCTTTCCTGGAGCATTTCCTGCAAATGAAACAAATCCATTCCCGTTTTCTGGAGTGAATGTTGTAAGAAAGAAACTTTCACCAGTAAGTGTCCGCTTAATCCCTTTTAAAACGCCACCTACAATATGAGAGTCCATCTTTACATTTCCACTCATATTGACCATGGATCCTGCTTCAGCATTTATTTTTTCGCCTTCTGATAGTGTACAGGTCACCATCTGAAGATTATCACCGGTAATTGTGTATTCCATGCCGTATCACCACCACTATCTATGATAGGAAAGAATAATTACGTTGGGGAGTTTATAAAGAGATGGCTCTTTTAATTTTTCAAATGATATGAAATAGTCATGTTAGAATACTTGATTATTTTCGACCTCTTTCTCCGCCCTCTGCGGTTTGAATTGCTCTATTTAACTAATTTAACCGCAGAGATACGAGAGAGACCGTTTCAACCTCATACTATTTCTAAAATTGAACCAATTTAACCCTGGAAAGGATTAAAGTTCGCAGAGTTTCTGACATCTGTTCCGCCCTCTGCGGTTTGAATTCTTAACGTGATATATGCCAATATAAAAATCAGAATGTCAAGGTAATTACACCCTGCCCGAAAATGATGGTTCATACAGAACCAATACATTCAGACAAAAGGGGTACATTACCGATAGTGAGTGTATCCAACCATTCTTAGTGATGGGACTGACAATATCACAGGATTTCCATAACACCACAACAAATAGTTCAAAAATACTTGTCGTAAAACGAAACATGGACCCGGCGGGAATTGAACCCGCGGCCTTTACGTTGCGAACGTAACGATCTTCCCCTGATCTACGAGCCCATATGTAAAAAAATCAGAGAATAATCTCTATATCCAGTTTCTCCGCCAGTTCTTTATATCTGTTTCGAATTGTAACTTCAGTCACACCGGCAACCTCTGCTACTTCCCGCTGTGTTCTCCGCTCTCCTCCAAGAATCGAAGATATATATATTGCTGCGGCTGCGACACCGGTCGGACCACGACCACTTGTCAGTTCACGTTCACCTGCCTGACGAAGAATCTCAACTGCCCGGGACTGAACCTCACCTTTGAGCTGGAGTCCTGAACAGAACCGTGGAACATAATCAATTGGGGAGGTCGGCAGGAGTTTAAGCCCGAGTTCACGTGAGATAAACCGATAGGTTCTGCCAATCTCTTTTCGTGAGACACGCGATACCTCTGCTATCTCATCAAGGGTCCGGGGTACACTGCACTGCCGGCATGCGGCATAGAGAGCTGCTGCTGCGACTCCTTCAATACTCCTTCCACGTATCAGGTTCTTGTCAACAGCATCACGGTAGACAACTGCTGCCGTCTCTCTGACATTTCGTGGTAGTCCGAGTGCTGATGCCATACGGTCAAGCTCAGAGAGAGCGAAGGCAAGGTTACGTTCAGTTGCATTTGAAACCCTGATACGTCGCTGCCATTTCCTGAGACGATACAGCTGGGCACGATTCTTTGACGAGATGGCTCGACCATAACTGTCACGGTTCCGCCAGTCTATCATTGTTGAGAGACCCTTATCGTGAATAGTAAAGGTCATCGGAGCACCGACACGGGAACGTTTCATCCGCTGATCATGATCAAATGCCCGCCATTCAGGACCACGATCGATAAACTCTGCATCAAGAACCAGTCCACACTGCTGGCAGACGAGTTCTGCACGCTCATAATCATGAACCAGCTGACGGCTCCCACATTCAGGGCAAACCGTCTCATTCTGGTTTTCTACCGTTTTTTGCTTCTCAACGACCTTTCCGGTAAGACGGGTCTTGAGTGCCTCACGTTCTTTTTGTAAGGTTTTTAATTTTTCAAGTTCTTCAGACATCAAACGTCACCAGCAACTTACTTAATGAACAATTTTTCGCCGACAACATGTTCACTGTCAGATGAACAGAGGACTGCGGCATATGGGGATGATATATTACCAAATATCTCGACAAGCTTTCCAATCGGCTTCCATCTATGGTCAATAACCTTAGCGTACAGATATGGAAGTTTTGCAGCATCACACTCTACAATTAATATTCGTTTTCCATAGGTCCGGGATATCCGGCCTAACGCTCTGACCATTCAGTTTCCCCCCGCCAAAAAAACTCTTCCTTCTGAGTTCTTCAGCAAGACATATATGTACAAAGTAAATCTATATAAGGTTATTCCAAACCGTTATATCTTTATTATTACAAAAACGGCAACGAAGCATTTATATTGAGTATGTCTTCACAATCGCGGCCCAAAAGACCGGTACCTCGTACAACCAGATCTCTGTCGCGCGCGGTCATCAGGTCCCCGGGACCGTGAGCATCTGAGTTCACAAGAAGGCGACAACCCATCTCCTGTGCAATCCGCGCTACATGCCCGTTGGTACGGTTATGTCCACCTCGCGCAGTAATCTCAAGACAAACCCCATTTTTCTCTGCAATCGCCGCTTCATCTGCAGTTATCATCCCCGGGTGGGCAAGAATGTCTACATCAGTACAGGAACAGGCTGCATAATTGGTTCCTGGTGCAACTGGTTCAACTGGGCTCTCCCCATGCACAACAATAAGATCTGCCCCCTCTTTGCGTGCCAGAGCTGCACAAAACGCAATCTCTTCAGGGGGAATGTGAGTCAGTTCAACACCTGCAAGGAGCCGGACATGGTATCGCTCTGCTGAGCCTTTCATACGTACAATCGCACTTACAACATCTGCAATATTTGAGAGATCTGCATGATCGGTAATCCCAATGATATCATAACCTAATACTGCCATTCGGCGAATCAGTTCAGCCGGGAGGAGCTCTCCGTCAGAAAGGAGGCTGTGAGTATGAAAATCGTACACCGTTATCGCTTCCGTCCATGAATACGGACTGGTGTCACATTCAGGTTTGCTGCAACGGCCCTGATGAGTTCATTCTTTGATCCCTCAAACGTAACAACAACTCTGCCATCATGCTTCCACCAGAATGCCGGGTGGGGTGCATCCTGTCGTTCATATGATACATGCATTTCTTTGAGTGCTGACTCAATATCATTCACCGTTGGCCGGACTGATGCAAGGCTCTGCGGGACACGTCGTCCACACCTGCGCTGTATAGAAGCATCAAAATAGCATGGGTACAGGATATGCCCATTTTCCATCGATTCATATGTGAGATGTGAACATATAAACAATCTCGTAATGACGTTAGTACTATGCATCATATTGATATCTCAATGGAGAAGGACATTTTTGACATCAACAACAAAATAGCAATGAATAATGCTAAACTGTTGCAAAAACATGGTGTACGGGCTTTTGATCTTCTCGGTGGCATTGGTTCAGGAAAAACCGCACTCATCGAGCATGTTGTTCCCCTGCTTCGCGAGAGAAACCTTTCATCAGCAGCAATAGCAGGAGATGTATATGGAGATGATGATTTTAAGCGGGTAGAAGCACTTGGCATTCCTGCACGAAATATAAACACCGGAAAAGAATGCCATCTTGATGCTCATATGGTCGAACATGCACTTGACCATCTTCCACTTGATTCTGTTGATATCCTGTTTATTGAGAATGTCGGCAACATGGTCTGCCCGACTGATTTTGCACTCGGCGCTGAGAAACGAATCGTTGTCGTCAGTTCAACTGAGGGCGACGATGTCGTCAATAAACACCCGATGATGTTTCGCAACTGTTCCATTGGTGTGCTCAATAAAATAGACCTTGCAGAGGCAGTTGGAGCAGATCTTACCCGGATGGAGCAGGATATGCACCGATATAATCCCGATATGAAAGTTTTTTTGACAAATATGAAGAGTGGACAGGGCCTTATGCCACTGGTGGATGAAATTCTCTCCTGATCCAAATACCTTATATAACGAGAGACGGCATAATAGTAAGACTCAGTGGCTCCGCATACAAAGCCTCCCACACCCACAGACAAGAGATAGAGAGAATAATTATGTTATGGCAAGGTAGATCAGTCAGGAAATCAACGGGCGGACGATATCATCCGGCACGGGGAAAACGCAGAAACGAAATTGGATCAGCTCCCGCAGATACTCACATCGGAGCAGAACGAAGAAAACTCAGCCGGACCTATGGGGGAAACCTGAAAATCCGCGCACTTCGTGCAGAATTTGCATCAGTCAGCAACACCACAACCGGTGTGACAAAGAAAACAAAAATTGAGAATGTAGAAGCAAACACAGCAAACCCGAACTATGTCAGGCGTAATCTCCTTACCAAGGGAGCCATTATCAAGACTGAGATAGGCCGCGCTCGCATTGTGAGCAGACCCGGTCAACACGGCGTCATAAACGCTGTCCTTATCGAGTAACCTTTTTTTTCTGTATTCCCTAAAGGGAACGTAACCAGTGATACCAGCTACATTGTACACCGTCGTGACACGTACAAAATCTATGAGGAATTTGATACCCATAGACTTTTTTGCAGTCAAACAAGCACCTGAAAACCGCGCCTTGCCTAATATCTCTCCTTCATAACGATCTATTCAGACTGTTGCATCAGGAACAAAAGACAGATCTCTCAAACAAGAATGTAAATGTACAGGACTGGTATCTGTACTACACCAAAGATCTCATCTGACCTGATGCTGTTCTCATGATACTACAAAATACCTGTATGTCATGGTATGTACAGGTACAGACAGGTACAGGAAGGAATGTTCGTGAGTCTCTTAAAAACACTTGCCGCACCATTTTACCATACCAGAAAAGACGCAATACCAATCTCAGAACTCGTCTATTACTATGCCTATGATAAGAAATTTATGAGCAAAGAGGAGGTTTCTATCATCCTGAAACGTGGTGTTGACCAGGGGCTTATAGAGATACATAACGACATCGTACGTCCCCTCTTTGACATTCGCACAATTGAGATACCGGTGGGATATAAACCATCATCAGCTGTTTTAGAGATAGAAGATCCCTTTCAACAGTTATTAGACAGAATCTGTAAAGAATCAGGAAGTCAAGAGGAAGCAGTCATCAGTGAGATGAACCTGATTAAGAGCGTATTTGACAGAAAGATCCGTTCAGATGCTGCTCTTATCATTGTTGCAAAACAGCGTGGTGTCAGGGTCACGGATCTGCTTGATGCATTCCGTGAAAAAACTATAAAAAAAGATAATGATACCTGATTATTCACTCTTTTCTGCTTCTTTTGGGGGTGCAAAGTATTCATTGAGCGCTTTGGATCCATGTCCGGTCACCTTTGCGTTTATCTGAACAAAATCAGATGTAATCTCATATCCCCGAATCATCTTTCTCTGCCTCTGTCCCTCAAAAACAGGATGGAATCCAACACCACCAGTGACAAGACATCTGCGCCGCCCTGCAAATGGAAGACTCTTTCGGGCCGGAATGCCATTTCGGTCTGATGCTCCTGTCAGGGTGATTGAATATCCTTCAAATCCGAGGGGACCCGCATCCATTTCTTCTCCTATTTTCTTACCGATTATTGACCCTGCAGCGGCTCCACTCGCATCGATATTATATGCCATGCCGGACTGGGGGTCGGAAAGTACTACCTTAAAATCAACCATGTATTTCTCTCATTATTCGTGATGGATTGTTTCTTTGTCTGATCGCTGTGGACATCTGTCCTGAAATTAGATGAAATTCCCTAATTGGCCCATCGTTCAGATAAGTCAAACCGTCTGAACAGTCTCCATACCTATAGCCCGGGATAGATATTATAGTTAGTGGCATAACGGCAGAAAGACGGTACAACACATATAAACAAGTGAAGGTATATTTGCATCTCGCTTTTTATAGCGGTCATCTCATTATACTTCTATGCCTGTTACTTACCCCAAAAGGGATTTTCCTTCCGAAAGAGCAGGGCATATTCAGCAAGCACATCCTGGGCATCGATAGAGAGACGTGATATCATCTCCTTTTCTAATACTTTGACATGCCGTTCAGGTATGGCAACCATGAGATCATCATTCACATCAAACTGCCTGCCAACCGTTGCGCCTTCAATTGATATGGCAACCTCATCTCCTGCATGGCACTCGCCAATACTCTCGCGATGATGTTGAATGGCTTTTAGTTTTCCAATCTTTCTTCCATCAATGTGGATGAGATTTACCCCGGTTCGAAGTGTTCCTGCTAAAACCCTGACTCCGACAACCGCAGGATTATTCTGCCGGAAAACGCATCCATCAAGCACGGTGACACGTGCCGGAAAAATAATCTGCTCAAACTGTTTCTGTTCCATTTTTTTCTTGAGATCATCACGCCATTCTAAGTATTCATCAATGACATGATAGATGACATTCCCGGCAAAGAGTTGGACCTGTTCAGCATATACCGGATTTTTAAGAAGATCCTGGGCGTCAGGAAGAATATTTGTATTAAATGCAATAAGGGCGCGATAAAACGGATTTTTAATTGTCTCACTCTCAATTACATCATGCCGGCAGACAGGTCCGACCTCAGCCCTCATCACCGGTATCTCCTTGCTCGTGAGCTCTGAACAGAGCGCTTCAAGAGCACCGATGGTATCTGCCCGGATAACCAGCCCTTCAGGTGAGATAGTGACATTAATCTCCTTCATCTCACGCTGAATCTCGTCACGAATCTCATCCTCATCTCCATCAATAACTCTGACCGGCGATCCTGCTATGACATCATCAAGGTTTGGAGCACTTACCTTTACTCCGGCAGCAGCAGTGACCGATCGTGCCCTGATAAATTTTTCTTCCACAAGAATCTCTTTGAGCGGTCGGGGTTGGAGAAGTGAACGGACCTTTGTAACGGTCACTCCTCCATCTGATGTTGCAACTGCTATGTCATCCCCAATTGAGATGACTCCATCATAGAGGATAACATCAATAGTAGTTCCAAGTCCTTTCTCTTCTTTCACCTCAAGAACAGTACCTACGCCCGGGCCATCTGTAGTCATCGCAAGAGAATCTCCCATATATCGTTGGGCAAGTCCAATCAGAACCATCAGAAGATCAGATATTCCTTCACCGGTAATGGCACTAATTGGAACAATGGCAAGATTTCGTGCAAAATCATTCACCCGGTCATACCGTTCAGATGAAAAATCCATATCTGATAGATTCCCGACTATCTCATAGATTCTGGTCTCAAGGGCCTGTTTTACCCGGTCATTCTGCTTTGCATATGACGTGAGAAAACTCTCATTTTCTGTTACTTTCCATCCATGTATCCGGTCAAGTTTGTTTGCAGCTATCACAAAAGGTGTCTTGCAGTTTCGCAGTATCTGGAGTGCTTCATGAGTCTGTGGCTGAAATCCTTCATTAATATCAACCACAACAATCGCCATATCAGCTAGAGCTCCTCCACGTGACCGTAAGGTGGTAAAAGCATGATGACCGGGTGTGTCAATGAAGAGCAGTCCCGGAATATTAATTGCCAGTTTTTGTAATGCACCACTCATTGCGGTTATAACATCTATTGGGATGATAGATGCACCGATGTGTTGTGTTATAGCCCCTGCCTCTCCGTCCACCACTGAAGATCCACGAATCTTATCAAGAAGAGATGTTTTCCCGTGATCTACATGGCCTAAAACACACACGATAGGCGTTCTGATATGAGATGTAGTCTCCTTGTTTGTTATCTTCTTCTTTTTTGCCATAGTAACCATCCCCTGAAATATTGATATTGCCACGATTCTGGCTTATTTTAGCGGGTATCAAATCAGATATGTATACCTCTCTGATAGTAGTGAACCCAGCAATAATGCTAGTAGTATGGATGCATGACGATAGATAAACTCTTCCCGAACGTACAGGAACATCAATAAAACCAAAACCAGTATGAGTTTGGGAGTGGCATATCATGCGCTGATTGCCCTTCAAACCTCTATCTGATCACTAGGATCAGAAACTGACAGATACATTAATGAGCTGCCAGATGTAATTTGATGAGTGCATCGTGCCAGGGTAGGGTAATGGTCATCCTAGGGGATTGTGGTTCCCCCGATCTGGGTTCAATTCCCGGTCCTGGCCTCTTTTGTTTCTTCAGGCTGCATATATCTGATTCGGCATTTTTCTGACCACCTTCATGCAGAAAAAGTACCAGGAATGTGTTGTTAGAAAAGAGAACATGGCAGAAACTCGTCCAGGATGTAGATTTATCCCTGGTTTACATTACGTTTTCATCGTGGACGTGAGAGTCTTACCTATCACAAAAAAGAGAAGGGTCTCTCACAATGAATGACTTTCCCAGATTTTGACGAACACGAATCCTATAAGAGGGTACGCGATAAGTCCGGTCAGAATATTTGAGAGGTAAAATCCCAAAGGATAAGTCATAGATGAGAATATTACCAACATATTGGGGATAATTATGAGGAGGAAAAGAATGCCTCCAAACAGCATACCCCGGTGACCGGCATCTCCAGAAAGAGATTTTTGAATCAGGTCAAATACCAGTGCGGCCATCAGGGCAAAGACAAAGGGATACAGAAAAAAAAGACCCATAACAGGGTCATCCATTGCCCGAACCCCTCCGATAGAGAAGATATCATACGGGGTAATAAGCTGTGCAATCGCATCTGCGATAAAAGATAGTACCAGCAGGATAAAACCACCAGCAATCGTTGCAATTCCAATAGCTTTCATGTACATATGATATACTATTTCTCTGCCTGTACATAATATTTGCTAGATACTCTTCCTGGCTCTATATATTGTTTTTACAGTCTGGAACGACGAAAAAAAGTGCAATGAAGGATTATAGGCCTGCCATCTCAAGCAGGTAAAAAAACACAAGAATCCCTGCAGCATAGAAACAGATGAAAATACAGGGTTTAACACGAAACCATTCATAGAGTGTTGGCTTTGTAAATTCACGATAGTTGAGAATAAAAAGCAGTCGTGGATAGAGTGCCGCAAATATCCCGGTCCCGATAATGAGTCCAATAATCCCTCCAAAGAGGGCATCAAGCCATCCCTGCCCGAGAGCACCGGCAGCGGTCCCGGGACAATACCCCAGTAATCCAAACCCGATACCAAAGATGAGTCCTCCGATAACGGTGGCACCAACTGAGCCTTTAATAATATGATAGGTAATGAGATCAAAGTGGTGCAGAATATAGAGTCCGACCATTCCAACCAGAACTGCTGAGAAGATAACCTTCAACACCGTAAAATCGTAGAGCAGGAGCTGACCAATAATAACATCATACTCAGTCACTCCTCCCTTCTGGAGTAAAAATCCAAAGATAATACCCATCAGAAGTCCAAGGAGAAGCTGTACTGTACCTTTTTTATGTAACGCTTTATAATTCATGCAAACCCCCTAGAGTGAGTAAATAATAAGTGCAGTTCCTATTCCACCGGCAAAAAAACAGACCGATGCTACCAGACTTGCGGTGCTGAGCTGCATGTTGCCACTGATTCCATGACCACTGGTGCATCCCCGTGCCCATCGTGCTCCAAGACCCATGAGAACTCCTCCAATAAATGCAATGATGAATCGAATAACAGGATCAAACCCAAAACGTGCTCCAAAGGTTTCTGGGACTATGCCCAACCGGAATGTACCTGAAAGAATTGAAGAGATAAAGGCTCCAATAATTATCCCGATAACCAGCATCCACTGCCAGTCAACAGACGGAATAAATTCTTTATAATAAAGTTTTTCTCTGGATCTGCCCCGGGTAAGACCGCTTTCTACCATTCCACAGGTCTTAAGGTAACTTGTCGAACACCCAAGACCCTTATCTGATAAGAGAAAGGTAAACCAGGCAAGGATCCCTATTCCAGCCCCTGCAAGATAGGGTGACCACTGCTGCATTGTTATTAATTCAATTATCATAATGACTCATCTCCTCTCAAAACAGGCAGGCCCGCTGCCAGGTATCCAATAAAACCTCCGGCAACGTTGATGACATGAAAAAATCCATGCATGGCAAGTAAACTTGCGATGATACCGGATCGAATGCCGGTCCCACAGATAACAATAATGATATCACCGGCATCAAAGGCATCATAATGATCCCTGATATCAGGGAACCTGATGTTTTCTGCTCCTGGCACGTGGCCATGTCTGAATTCAGCAGGATCCCTGATATCAAGTATCCGGACATTCTGGTCAGAAATGTCACGCAATAACGGGATCTCATGAGGAGAACAGACCCTGATATGAGATATTACTCTTCCGTGTAATGCCCATTCCTGTATACCCAAAGAAAGATATCCGGCAACATTATCCAGACCGACACGATAAAGCCAGGTTACGGCTTTGTGTGCCTGATCTGCATCATGTGATACAAGCAGGATCCCGGTATCAGGTGGGATAATCCATCCTGCAAAGGTTGCAAAGTTCATCTCAAAATCGATATTATAACTGCCGGGAATATGACTGCCACAAAATGCATCATACCGTCTGCAGTCAAGAACTATGGCACCCTTTTGTATCTGGGTATCAATCTCATCAACCGTCATTGGTAAAACCGGTTGCAAAGAGTGAATACGTGCCGGTCCCTTTCTGTTGATAGCAGAACACCTTTTAAAATGATCAGGTGCAGGAGGCATATTTGTCGTAAGAAATGTGACAAATTCATCTTTGTTGGTAATCTGCAACGCCTGATTATAGCGTCTTTCATATCCGATTGTTGTTGACCCTTTCCTGGAGAGTGCACGTCCGCACAGAGATCCGGCACCATGAGCAGGATACACCTCGCAATAGTCAGGAAGCATGAGCAGTTTTTTATGCAGACTGTCATACAACAAAGATGCCAGTTCCTCTGCTCTTCCGGGAAAGAGATCTGGTCGTCCGACATCCCCGACAAAGAGGGTGTCTCCACAAAAAACGGCAACTGGTTCCTTTCCTCTGGCAGGATCTGTCAGAACATACGAGACGTGTTCCGGCGTATGCCCGGGTGTCTCATAAACAAAGAGCGAGAGACTGCCAACCGGTATAACATCTCCTTCGTGTACCGGTACATGGTCAAATGCACACGATGCCTTTTTTGGGGCATATATCGGAGCTCCAGTCATCTCATGGAGATCCATAAACCCTGAAATAAAGTCTGCATGCAGATGAGTCTGAACAATGCCAATTATCTGTAGTTCCAGTTCGTCTGCTATAGAGAGATACCATTCGCAATCACGTGTCGGATCTACAATCACACAACTGCGATTGTCGCCAATAAGGTACGAGTAATGGGCGATACCGGGAATGAAAAACTGTTTGATAATCATAGGTACTCCTGACAGATGGAAATCAGATACACAACTATTTATCAGTAGCGTATGCTCAGGATTTTCCTGGGCTCTGTATGAAAAAGAAGTGATATCATACCATCACATTCAGGCAGGATGTAATTACTGACATTCATTCCATCCCAAAATAAGGTCCCACCCCTCTTTTGAGATAGGATAAAGATGCATAACAGATGTATTCAGTTCCTGTCTGACTCGCACGGTACTCTGCAATATCCGGTTTTTATCATGAAATGTACGTGCATAGGCAAGGGAAGTTTTTAAAAAACATTCACGGTTGACAAGAGCGGTTATCTGGTTGAATCGGGACTGCTGCAGCGGGTCAGTGCTATCAATAACAGGTATGGGAATCTGCTGAACTGACTGTATCCATAAAGAGACAGATGTAGCATTTTTTTCTCTAACCGCCTGCATATACCACCTGATAAGAGATGAACTGATGATTCCAAAAAGGTACGGATCCCTTCCCGGTATCAGGAGAAACGGCTCACTCTCATCTCTTCTCACCCGGTTGTCCTGTACCTGTTCAACCCATAATGTCCCATCCTTTAAGGAAAGAAGAGTGCCAGGACCTTGATAGGAGAGAGACAACCTGCCGGTGAATAATTCCCCAAGCAGATACGTCTCAAGCGGTATTCCTCCCCTCCTGATATCTGCAAGAAGAGATGATATCCGGGGATCCTCTAGATCCCATCCGTTTTTTGAATCCAGAGAGGATACACAAATGGTATACTGCTCAGTACGATCATTACAGGATTCATCAGTGTATCTATCGGATTTTCTTCTGATTATCCGGATATCTCTTTTTAAAAGACCCTTTATGAGGTGCAGAGCGATCCAGGGGAGATGTACAGAGGACTGTTTATCAGGATCTCTGATAATGGTCCTGATTCCTGCAGATAAAAGCCATTCCCTGAAATTTCTATCAGATGCACGCCTGATCCACTGGTTATCAGTAATAAAAAATGCATGACCTCCTTGTTTGAGGAGTGATATTGATCGTTCAATCCAGAAGAGACCTGCATCACTCCCGTTCTGATATGATATATATCGTTGCTGAAGATACCGGTCGATATCAGGGTGAAACTCATAAAAACCAGGAAATCCTCCGGAAATGATACAATCAAAACCTTCCTCATCATTCATTCCAATATCAGCGAGATCTACCGGATGCAGACGAAGCAGGAGACGGTGAGAAGAAAAAGGAGATAAAATCTCTGTGATAACGTCATCACCAAAGATAACAGAGCCTGCCCTGACACAAAACCCATAATTAGTATGCATTGCTTCAGATGGCCAATTGGTTGCTTCTGCCTCATTCCATTTCAGGTAGAGCACAAAAAGACCCAATATTGTCTGGGTTGCTGATGCAAAGGTTGGATCAGGATCACAGCAGACGAGATGGGTATGAAGGAAGGTAAATACTCGTATAATTTCATTTTTTTTCTCATCAGGCAAAGTATAATCTGTAGGGTTTTTTGTATCTCTCTGTAGTATCAGGTTGCAGATAGCAAGTGCCATCTGACCGGTTCCACAGAGAGGATCAAATATCCGTATGTTTTCTCTCTCTTCTGTTATACGAGAGATGATAGCAGCAATATATTCACTATCCTGCACGAAGTTGTGCACAAAACGAAGAGACTCAGGATGCCTGATTCCCCCTTCCCGTGTTGTTGCTGATGCAATTCCACCATGATTTTGCATCCGGTCAGTAAGTGATAATCTGAATGCCTCAGAAATATCAGCCGGTCGTATCCATGCAACTGAATACAACGAAGACTGACTTGCGAGTAGTTCTGTCAGTTCCAAAATCAGATCCTGATACATCTTTGATGGTAATGCTGTAGGTTCAGGATCATATAGATCCCGCGGTGCAGGAGAGATTGCAGCACTTATAATCATATCCAGAAGTGTCTGCGATGCTATCCCGGCTTTTTTTACATTCCATTCTATCCCATATCTCATGCCTATTACCGTAAAAATCGCCTGGTTAATGAGCTGCTGGATACAGAGATCGAGCCGGGTTGAAGAAATAAGGGGATCTGCTGATACTATTTGCCGTGACGCAGATCTTCGAAATTGTTTCAGATCTTCAGACAAAAAGAATACTGCTTCAGATGGTATATCAGGTATTCTGGCAATCTGCTGTGGAGAAATGAGCAATTCCAACTCTGAAAATCGCCTGAAATACTCATACAGATGAAAAATCCGTATCGTTTCATCATGGGTTCTTCCATCCACCCGGGTTTTATGAACCGGGAGATACTGTAACTGACGAAATGAGGTGATAAGACAGAATGGGGCACCCATACTGCACGCTGCCATTACACATGCCTGCTCAAAGAGGGGCTGATGAAAAGAGATTTCATCACAGATAAAGACCGGGATACAATAATTTTTGTCAGATTGCAGAAAGATAACAGGTATGAGAGGATAACTATCCGAGACTGGCATCAGATGCATCTGCCGAAACAAGACATTTTTTTCCCACCCATAAAAAACAAGGAGTGGAATAACAAAATTCTCTGCAATCTCACCCATATCAGGGATTGGTTCTCTCTCTGCCCGTCTAATATATGCTGCAGACAATGCTGCGAATTCACTATGATTTCCCGGATGTATGGTCATGACATGTAACGTTAGTTTTTATACTCAAAACCCCGGGCAAGTGCCATTACAAGTATGATAACCGGTAAGATCTCAAGACGACCAACCCACATAATGATAATATAAATCCACTTCAAACCATCAGGTGCAGCAGGCGTCATATACCCGACACCAAGACCGACGTTACTTCCGGCAGATACCAACTCAAACACTACCTGATACAGCGCTGTATCCGAATGATAGAAGTGCAGGGCAAAGATTGTTGCGAGAAATATCATGATGAGATACAGGATAATCCGAAGCAGGTTCTGCGAGAGTTCAAGCTCAGAAATTTTCTGCGGAATGGTTCTGCCATCATGTTTAAAACCAACAAGCATTCCGGGTCTGATAAA
>CAYRYR010000058.1:0-16714 GCA_964428385.1 uncultured Methanoregulaceae archaeon | reverse complement strand
AGGGAGGTTCTTCTGATCAAGGGTATTCATCCTGATAGTACATTCAATTCTCGGTATCAATCCCATCTGAATATGCTGTATTACTCGATTTATACAAAACCACTTGTAGAGATGGGATACTCTACTTTCATGTCTGGATTTCAAGATCTATTCAAACATGAATGGATGGTATCAGAGATTCTTTCAATCCTGGATTATCTTGAGGATACAATTCAGTTTATTGAAAAACCTTTGGATTTAGGATTTGATTGTGGCCTCTCTCTTCACGGGTATTATTCACGGGATCAGATCTTTGCGGGTCTTGGTCACTATACTCCTGACCATTGGAGTACAAAAGGGAAACGAGAAGGTGTTGTTAATTTTTCAGAAAAAAAACTCGATGTATTCTTTATCACATTGAATAAGAGTGAAAAATACTTCTCCACTTCAACGATGTATCATGATTATGCCATTAATGATACCTTGTTTCACTGGCAATCACAGAGTACCACATCAGAATCTTCTAAAACCGGTCAGCGATATATTCACCACCAGCAGAGAGGGAGCCGAATATTACTCTTTGTCAGGGAGTTTAATAAGGTTCAGAATGTTTCTCAGCCGTTTTTATGTTTAGGGACTGCGGTGTATGAACGGCATTCCGGGAGTCGGCCAATGAGTATCGTGTGGAGACTCGATGAGCCAATTCCGGGAGGTTATATGAAGAAAGCAAAGGTTGGGAGTGGAGGATAATTACTGATAATATTATTGTAATGTATTGCATGGACAACTGGAGATGCCTTGATTTACATTGTGAGTGATATAAATCGAACAAAAACAGATAGTCGTCTCCACACCACAAATATCTCCCTCAAAACAAACACCTGATCTTGCAATCACCCCCCAAAAACGAATGATTTTTGCCGATTCCTTCCAGGAGCTCCTTTTCCCCGATGAACAGTTCACACAGATAAAAACCGAAATTAACAAAATCCTACACATTACCGACCGGCCGGTCAACACCATCCCCGATCTCTGTTGTGGGCCGGGACGGTTTAGATATCCGCTTGCATGAATGTGTTAGGTCACCGGGATCGACTGGAAAAATCCTAAAAACAATAATCCCATCCCATACACGATGACCTGGCAGAAATAAAATTGGGTGTTACAACCCGATAATAAAGTATCAAATCCGTATTTTCTACCAATGTATGAATGGCTAAAAGAGGATCCCTATAAATTGTATTATTCGTTAATAACCGCAAAAAAGGGCAGGGATTAGTCTTATCCCTGTTCAGCTGCTCTTCACGGAACCGAAACCGATCTGCATCAGGTCCTCGCCGATTATCAGGTTCGCGGAAAGGTTCTGTTTTGCCTTCATCAGGTGTGAATCGGGAGTATTTCCAGGGACTATGTGGTTCAGTATAAGCGTACCCACATTGCAACTGTTTGCAACCGCCGCGACCGCGTCGATTGACGTATGCGATTCGAGCATATGTATCTTAAGGGCGTCCATCTGGCTTCCCGGAGCCGGAGTGCCGAACTTCTGATCGATCCATGCAGGGTCTATAACCTCATGAACGAGGATATCTGCACCATCGGCCAGTTTCTGGAGATTTCCCTTGGTATCAGGGCCGGTATCGCCGGAAAAGACCACTGATCCGTCAGCAGTATCGAAGCGGAACGCAAACGACGGGTACACCTGGTGGTGGTCAACGAGGATGGCGGTAACCGTGACCTTGTCATCCTTGTACACCAAAAATGGGTCCATTGGAGGGCAGGTATCGATATTTGGATCAGTGACAGGGCCTGGTATTGGGATATCCCCCTTTTGTGTGCCCCCAATCTCTACAACCCTGACAAGTTTTGTAAAGTCAGGGTATCCATCATCAAGGGTCATATCATTTATCGTCTGGGCATAGGACTGCCAGATACCGTTTGTCATCTGGCGAAGGCCTGGTGTCGGGGTTATCTGGTCAGGGTCAGCACTGTCTGTGTATACAATTTCGCCGCCATTTTCCGTGTAATTGGTCAGGTCCAGATCAAGTTCACCGCGGTTACCTGGTCCGATAACTGTCAAAGGGGTTATCGCCGTTTTCTTTGTTCGGGGATCGACCGTTGTTCCAAGCCCTGCTCCGGGACCGATAAGCAACAGCTCAGGGTAATCTGCGGTGTGATCCTGGTGGAGATGCGTGAAGAAAAGTGCCTTTGCATTCGAGAGGAACGTAGAGGAGCCATCCTCGATCCTGCCGGTCGGGGTATCGATGAACGTGCCTGTGTTAAACGCCTCTGAGAGCCGGGATCCCGAACCCTGACCGAGATCGATGATATAGAGGGAATCTCCCACGACGAGGACAGATGAGGAACTTGCCCGGTCAGTCTGTGGAAACCACGAGACACCACCGGTCGTGCCAAGGAGGACCAGTTTCGTATTGTACAAATCAGCATCTGAACCAGTGATAACAACCATGTCAGTTTTTTGGATTTGTCCGGCGGGGTTTATCTCCACTGCGGTAGCAAAACCAACAGTAACAAGCGTAATTATAAAAAATGTCAATAATACCTGTTTTTCGTACATGCATTTACATCCTGTATGTATGACTATAGTAGAGTGGATAAATTAAGGATTTCTCTATTATAGTTAATGGCAAAACTTGCTTCATGTACACATGTAAAAATACATGAAGCCCCACTAAGAATCAGCAAAGGTCTGATAAAAAAAATTTCGGAAACATGAGAGCCATTTAAGATAAGTATTTGTACAACTCACACATCTATCCTGATAATGAATCTCAATCCCAATATAATTCTCGAAAAACTAAACTCCCTCCTCCCTGTTATAATGGAGAGATATGGAGTAGTACGGATAGGATTATTTGGTTCCTACATTCGTGGCGAGGCTTCTGGAGCTAGCGACATTGATATTATCGCAATTTTCGAGGAGGAACGTGAAACGTTTGATAATTATATGGATCTTAAATATTTTCTTGAAGATATCTTCCACAACCCGGTAGATCTCGTTATTGAAGATACTATCAAAACCAGAATTAAACACCAAATCCTCAACGAAACGGTATATGCATGAGAGACTGGACTCTGTATGCTGATGATATTCTGAATGGGCATAATAAGGACGTAGTAGCACAACGTTCCAGATAGTTTTGCCATTCATTATCTGTGACGGGAAGTTTATTTCTGGAATTGCTGGCATTCCGGCAGGTATGAAACCATTCAGGAATCAAAAAGAAAATACCCGGTTTTCCATGGCCTGTTAGATCTGCATAATTCATATGATAGGATACACACGCCTATTGTACATAACCCATGCTGGATATACCAGGACAATATATTCGGTGTGAAAGGAGGAATAATTCTCCTGTTATGAGATGCAATCGCAATCTACTCATGGTTTGTTCTCCCATGTACCGTTCATGCAATATGCTGAAGGAAAAATTGGCAGGGTTTTTTATCTCAGGATTGATCATGGAGAAGATCTCCATGCAACCCTTCGAACATTTATTGAACAACACGACATCCAAAGCGGGATTATCCAGATGGTTGGAGCGGTTAAAAATACCAGCATTGTCTGTGGACCAAAAGAAGACAGGCTTCCACCGGATCCGGATTTCCATGAGATCGCACCCGCTCATGAGATAATAGGAACCGGTTTTATAAGAAAGGGACCGGATGGACCGGCACTGCATCTTCATATCTCTGCCGGAAGAGGAGATCGGGTCCGAATCGGATGCCTCAGAAGCAAGGCAGAAGTTTTTATTGTAATCGAAGCAGTTATTATCGAATTCACAGGAATTGCCCTCCCCGTAATACATGATTCAAAAACCGGCATACATCTGCCGGAACCAGAAAATATCTGATTCCCTGGTTTTCCCGGCAAATCCAGTCTTACCCTCTGGGTTTCTTCCAATGGTCAGGAATACCTGCGACCGGTCAAAGAGATCCCGGCAGGCTTTCCGCAGGAGTAAAATACAATGATGCCATGGATATCTGGATCCTTCTCTTATTCACTGTTTTTTGGATTCTGGATGGTACAGATGACGGTGACTGTATCAGATCTCTCTTTCTTGGTAACGAGCTTGTGAGCCTTTTATTCACAATTTTGGCATGTATGCAAACAAGTGAAACCGGTTACCGTCAGGGAAAGAATGCTTTCTACATTTCTCCCACCCTAAGAAGACGATAGTTTCAGCCATCGTATTGGCAGGATCTTTCGCAGCAATGCCGTGATATCCGGTTATATACAGTTGGGGGTGCAGATCTCCCGGAAGATCCAAAGCCATAACCTGTATGCTGCAAACAGCAGGAAAGAATTTTTTGGTGATAGCGGGGAGCTTTATCCATAATGGATACGGGAAACAACCTCTCACATTCAAAAATCACTTAATTATTTGTGTTTAGAAAAAATGATATCATCACATTTAAACTAAAAGTATAATCTTGTAATCATTATTCTATTTCTTTGATTCTCATTTCATAACATTTATTAGAATGATAATACAATAATAGTGAGAATGATAGTTAAAATTAAACTGTTTATTAGTAACGGTAGATTATTAACTGTATCATAATAATGAAACCCGGAACGATATTCCAACTGTTCCAGGAGGGAATTAGTAAGAATTCTGATGAAATTATTAGCGATTTGGTCCTCAATACCGTGTTGTACTTGTGGATACCCTATCTATCAGCAGATACCAGTATCACGAGGTATATCAGTCAACCACACCGTTTATCCAGAATGAGTTGTATTTAGAGGATCTGAATATAGTTAATGGCAAAACTTTCTGGAAAGTTTACCTTAACCTATGTAGTGCGATTGGCGTGCACGCCTTGGAATAACCTCCGTTTTACTGCGATTATTCCAATACGTTATGCAGGGCACTATAAATGTATGAATAAACGAAAAATTTCATGATTTAGTATGAATTTAAAATTTATATATTGCATTTTCATTATTCTAAGTTTTACTGGTATTCACGGGGTTGTACTGGCATTTGAAAATGGAAATGAGATTGGGTTAGATACAAACTTCAGAACAGTAGTTGATAGCAGGGGTATTGCCGTCGAAGTTCCTCTGGAAATTGAGCGGGTTGCAACAATCTCTGACGGTCTGGTGGAAGAGATGATGTACATTCTCAGGGTAGATGACAAAATTGTCGGGCTTGGATCAAAAGGAACAATTTATACTGGTGATTACACGTACCAGACAGAGAATGGTTCCAATTTCACGATATCAGAGGGAAAAAACATTGCTCTCGCCCTTTCACCAGGCCTGAAAGATCTCTCTCTTTTTGCTGATTATGGCAGTGCATTAAACCTTGAAAGTCTCGCAGCACTGGATCCGGATCTGGTGATTATTCGCCTTGGCGACTCTACTTTACTCTCGTGCCAGGACGAAACGGCTATCAGGAGTATTGACCGCATCGAATCACTTGGCATTCCGGTTGTGGTGCTCCATAGCCCGAACTGCAATGATAATTCAGATCCTACCATGATATCTGAAGAAATTCGTATCATCGGTCAGACATTCGGGAAGGAAGACGAAGCAGAGAGGGTGATAGCGACGTTAGAATCAGCAAAGGATTTCATCACACAAAGAACGAAGGATTTGACTGATAATGAGAAGAAAGAAGTCTTATTACTGGGACTTTCATCATTGCACAGGACTGAGACTGCCGCAGGAATATCCTGGGGATTGAGATCTCCTGAATCATACATGATCGAGGAGATCGTTAATGCAAATAATGCATTTCAGTCAGATACAAATGGATTTCAGATCATCAGCTACGAACAGATACTGTCCACTGATCCCGATGTGATTGTTCTTGGAACAGCTTCAGGATATCATTCACCAGGGGAACTCTATGATGCACCGTATTACAAGAATCTTCGTGAGTTATCAGCAGTTAAAAACCAGCATGTTGTCTCTCTTCCCTATGAACCAAGAAATGCTGCAAGGAGGATAGAATTCCCGATTGATCTCATGGTAATTGCAAAAGCTACCTATCCGGAATTGTTTGAGGACGTTGATCTTCGTGACTGGACGTTATCATTCTACCAGGACGTCTTTGGAGTTGATTATGACCAGGCAAAGGAGCTATGGAAAGCAGAATTAATGGAGTGGAGCCAGGAGAAAGATATCTGATACAGCGTTGATCAGAGTTTTTAGGTTTTACCAGGCCTGAATACAGGACAAGGCCTGCTTATCCTCTCTATCGGGCATAGGGAGGATAAATCCCTTTGTTTCATAAGATTTACAGAGAAAACATATGATTTCACATCACAAAATTGGTCAGGTTATTGCTGCTTTGGGATATGGCATATCAGCTGACTACCCGGAGAAAAAAAAGATCGGAATTATCGCCGTCCTTTTCGGATGTGTATTGGTATTATGTGTGGTATCCCTGATATTTGGTGCATACTCAATAACAATACCAGTGATTTTTCAGACGGTCTTTGTGCACCTGACAATGGGAGATCTCTCTTCCATTCCAAAACTTCAGGATACCATTATCTGGGATATCAGGCTTCCCCGGCTTATTCTTTCAATTGCCGTTGGGGGAGCACTTGCGATATCAGGTGCGGTTTTCCAGAGTGTGTTTCGAAATCCATTAGTTGAACCCTACATCCTGGGCGTTTCTTCAGGAGCTGCATTCGGTGCCGCACTCGGGATTGTGTTTCATTCGATATTCTTTTCTATTCAACTCTTTGCATTCATTTTTGCCACTCTTGCTGTTGTGCTTGCATATGGTCTTGCACGGATCAGGGGGCAGACACCGGTGGTAACCCTTATCCTTGCCGGGGTAATTGTTGGATCAATATTTTCAGCATTGGTATCGCTACTCAAGTACATGGCCAATGACCAGGCCCTTCGTGAGATCGTCTTCTGGCTCATGGGTGGATTTTATTATGCATCGTGGAATGATGTACGATTACTTGTTCCACTATGTATTCTTGGTTTTTTCATCATCTGGTCACTTTCCTGGAAACTGAATATTCTCTCCATGGGTGACGAAGAAGCACGGACGTTGGGTGTCAACCCGGAAAAGAACAAGGCTTTGGTAATTGTAATAGCAACAGGAATCACTGCGTTTTCGGTCTCTCTTGTTGGAATCATAGCATGGGTCGGGCTCATGATGCCCCATGCTTCAAGAATGCTTCTTGGTCCGGATAACCGGTTTGTGATTCCGGCCTGCTTTCTAATGGGAGCCGGTTATCTCCTGGTATGTGACACCATCGCAAGAACCGCTACCTATGCAGAGATACCTGTTGGAATTATTACTTCCCTTCTGGGTGCCCCGTACCTCTGTTATCTGCTCAGAAATAAGGGACTTTGGTGAGTTTTCATGCTCCGGATCAAGAACGTCTCTTTTCGGTACTTAGAAAAACCCACCCTCACCGATATTTCATTCTCTGTTGATAAAGGGGAACTCTGTGGATTGTTCGGGCCGAATGGATCAGGAAAAACGACATTGTTTAAATGTTGTCTCCGGTTTTTTCCCATTGAAAAGGGAGTCATCCTGATGAATTCCCATGATGTCAGCAATCACCCGGTTGAACAGTTATCACGAACCGTTGCGTATGTTCCCCAAGAGCATAAACCTCCTTTCCCCTACCTCACAAAAGAAGTTGTCCTCATGGGAAGGACACCTCACCTCATGGGATTTTTCGGGATAAAACGGAGTGACAAGCAGATTGCCCGTGATGCAATGGACCAGATTGGGATCCTGGATTATGCTGATGAACCGTATAATCACCTCTCGGGGGGTCAGCGACAGATGGTGCTCATGGCTCGTGCGATCGCACAGGATACTCCCCTCCTCTTTCTTGATGAGCCAACTTCTGCACTTGATTTTCAAAACCAAATGAAAATATGGAGTTTTATGGAAGACATTGTATCAGAGGGAAAGACAATTATCGCCTGCAGCCATGATCCAAATCACGTGGCCTGGTTTTGTGACAGAGTTGTTGTCCTGTCAAAAGGAGGTCTCATAGGGCAGGGAGCGCCTGAACAAATTATTAACCAGGAGACTCTTGATGCGATCTATCAGGATACCTGTTCGGTCTTTTCACAAGGCGGGGTCCCTATAGTTATGCCAAAAAAGATTGCTGCCAGGATGAACGGATACTGAAAAAATCAAGGGTCAGTTAGGATGATACCCCCCAACTGTCCAGGGCTTACCTGATCCTGCCTGTTTTTTCTATTTCCAGTTTTCAAGTTCTCCTATACAATATTGACAGGTTTATCATCAGTATGGAGAATCTGTGTAATTCTGTATATCCAGGTAACATGATCCATAACTGGTTGTCAAAAATGCCTGGTAATTGAAACATTACTAATTTTTTGGCTGTGGAGATAATCATCGTCTCATCATGATATGTGTGACAGAATACCCATGGTGCAATAGTACAATCATGAAAAGCCACCTGTGCAGCAATCTGTACACTAATTAGTCCCACTTGAAAGCCGGGTATGAACTGTTCCTCATTCTACCAGGTAGAGCCGGATATCAGGGTGTGATCTGAATCTGAGTCATTTTAAAAGACAGGATGGCGAAGGGCTTTTTTCACGTGTCTGAGAAGATACACAATTTCTTTACCTTTTAAAAAGGGTTTTGAGAGAAGAGTACTCTTCCTGTGCCATTTAAACCAACCAATTCAAACACCTCTCCGGTAATCCGGCAAATGGAATCAAAGCAGCAGGGTTTCATATTTCCAGGCCGTATGGTTGAATAATACCATAAATCAGATTATAAAAAATATCTAAACCAGTTAAGCATTACTCAGTAAACCAGTCCGTTTCACTTCACACGAGAACTGAAAGGTTTTTCTCATACACACAAAAACAGGGAGATACATCAGGATATATTCCCGATGGTAAACGAGAGCAGGTAATTATAACCAAGGTCTACATGTTCAGTTTTTTTAAATCCATGGGGGGTAATAATGCGTTCCATTTCATTAAAATCGATACGCATATGTAAGGGAGGCCCAAACCGCGTATCCTCCGTGTTGCATTCAATGATTATAAATCGACCGTTAGGTTTTAAAACCCGTTTAATTTCACGAAAAAGAACTGGTCCTGAAGTCTTGATATCCAGGGAATGAAGAACGGTGGAGACGAAACATACATCAATGCAATTATTCTCAAACGGAAGCGAATCCCTGATATCACATACGATGGCCGTAAGGTTATCAAGACCAGCTGCCTTTGCTCGTTCCATCAGGGATTCAATCAGTTCTTCCCTAATATCTGTGGCATAGACATGGCCGGTACCGCCCATTTCTCTAGCAGCATGAAGGGAATAATCGCCGGTTCCACATCCGATATCCAGAAAAACATCTCCTTGCCCAAGATTCAACACACTGAACACGGTTTTTGGATCCTGCACCCAGTAACTGCTTGGCCGTTTCCCATGATTCGATCTTATGTGGGTACAATGACCTTTATTATTATTATTCATAGTATTACACAATTATCCGGTTATTATGCACCGGAACCGGAATGGGTGTAAAGGTCTCTTTTTACGATTCCCCGTCCCTCAACTTCGAAATATTTTCCATTGCACATGAAGCACGTATTTTTCATCAATCCACGTTTGTGGATTTTTGTACTCATAACCTCCTCTCCGCATCCCGGACAGATCGATGAATCAGTTATCGGTGCCCTTTCCGGAAGAATCGGGGTTACCGTTTGTGTAGCAAACAACGTTTCATATGGCAGTGTTATTACTGAAAATGCCGTTTTTGTTGCAATTACACGGAATTTCTGTTCATCTTCCATTGTTCCGCTACGTTTCATAATCACCGTTTTCATGAGAGGATAAAATTCCGGAACCAGCTTATTGATACTATCCTTAAATCCAGGCAGAAGCCTGACCCGTATTCCTTCTTTTCTCCCCCTGATAGCAAAAGTAACCGCATGTTTGCCTAGGTCCCGGTAGATAAGGGAATTGTTGCCAAGTGTACAGCCAGATACTGCCTGTACCCCATCGGCAAAACATGCGTTCACCTCTACAATTGCAATCAGGTTTTCCATGATTCCATCGGCAGATGCCTGATCATCCCCAAGAAGATCCAGCCCAAAAAGGGTAGCCATAACTCCTAAAGCACTTCCCGGGCAGAAGTGACCATGCAGTTCAGCCGTTTTAATAAGACAGGTGGCGGCATCCTGTTTCTTTATGGCCTGCCTGAAATGAGCACGGGGATTTTTCGTAAGATATTCTATAGTCTTACTATCCAGGACTCCTGAGCAAAATTCTGGCCCTGCCCTGGCATTATGAGTGTTTTCCATGACAATCCCCTTTTCACCGGCCAAATTCTTTCATTATCATCGACATCCAGTCCGGAATAATCACGTCATCTTGAGGGAAGATTGATGGTACATACGGTTTTATGTCAAGGACCGGACTCTCGTGAATGGCATCAAGACCAGAGACATACAGTCGGTTTTTATCTTTTGTAAGCAATCTGACCACCGTCATCAGAACCGGGTTAGGTCGTGCTGGACTGTAGGTTGCATAAATACCCTGCTTTGCATACCTGGTAAGACCTGCCGGATGAATTTTTTTCAGCATCCTTCCGGATTGTGGTACCTGATGTCCCCAATAGAGCACAATGAGATGTGAGTATGCTTCAATTCCATCGAGCAGATCAGTCATATCATCAGCCAGGATAATCTCAGATACCTGATCATAATCACCGCTCATACCTTCGATAGCAGAAATACCTGATTCATTCCGATTTAATCCATTATCTCCTGCGAGAAGAGACGGATTCAAGGTATCGTTTCTGATCGTTCCAACCGGTTTAATGTGTATCTCTGGTTGCATAATTTTTTCATGCGTCATGTTATCATTTATTGTATATCAGGGATAAAATCGGGATTTTCATATTTTATAATGTTTTAATCTCATCAAAAGCGTTTTGTAAGATTTGTATGGCGTTTTTCCTTTTCTCTTCAGGGAGTTCTTCAATATAAAACCTGATATCCATCATGAAATTGATGAATGAAAAGTTTTCTTCACCAAAGACCTCGAGATGTAATTTTTTGAAAAATGTCACCCTCGTTTCAGATTCTTCTTTTTTCCCTTTCAGGGTAAGAAGCATCTGTTTTCCTTCATCTGTAAGTTCAAATGTAATTTTAGATCGTTTTCCTCTCTCTTTGATCTGGATCATACCTTCCTGTTCAAGGGATTTTAAACGGGGATATAAACTTCCTTTGTTTGGTACCCATTTTCCATTGGTTTTCTCTTCAATTTCTTTTAATAGTTCATACCCGGATTGCGGTTTTTTTTCCAGAAAATGGAGAATAAGAAGAGTAAGCAAACTTCTTTCCTTTCCATCCTCTGGAGCGAATTTCCAAATATTCTTCATGGTCACACGAGTTTGATCTGATTTATCACAGGCTAACTGTTAGTTTTTAAACCGTTTAAATTTAACCATTGTGGTCACATATTACTTACATCACTATATCAGTTCGCTTCTGGATACTCTCTAAAGGAAGGATAATCTTCACCTAACTCGTTTATCAGGCCGGTGTTCGCTTCACGATTGGATATCTATAAGTAACACAGCAGTGATCTTATTTCCATATCAAATACGGTAGTAATACCCCGGTTTGCATCTGTTCATGTTCTCCCTGGGCGCTACAGGGAAGTCAAAACCCGGCTGCTTTTTTAGTGCAGGTACTGACATCAGTTCATGCTCCATCGTACATATCGTGTATCAAGGGCTATCAGCCTCCTGATCATGGAATTGTCTAATGCAACTCTATAAGGTGTACAGGTTACAGGTAATAAAGAAATGAATCAATGTTACTCGTATCAGTTTTATGTACCGTCCCGTCACATGTTAAATTGAGTATCGGCCTTGGATTCTTTGCTTCAAATCCGTTATAGAGTGTGCGTAACAGTATCCCAGTGTTCTCATACATTGAAGAGATGGTAATGATACCGTCAACCGAATCTGACAGTCCTGCAATTTTTGCCCCGCGATATTTTCCAAATGCACCGGCATAGTACCCGATTGTGCTGTCTGCCAGCCGGATGAGTTCATCCGGGTTTTCTTCAAACGGACTTAATTCCCTGAATACCTGGTGGATCTGTATCAGGCAATCCTTGAGTACATCCAGTTTTTTCACGAGGATATCGGTTTTATCCTTCCCATAAAGCAGGACATGGTCTTTCCAGGTCTGCCAGAGGCATTCACTCAATGGAGCATACACAACCCGGTATTTTTTTTGTTCAATTTCATTCAGGATATTGTTCTGGAGCATATCATTATAAAGGATCAGGGGTTCACCAATCGCAAATATCGTCTTTGCAAAGGACGCTGACTGCAAAATTCCGGATATTTCCCTAGCAATAATCTCCAGAGCCTTCACGTTGAGTTCATCTCTCTGGATGATTCCTTTCATCCGCGTCAGGTATCGGACCCTTTCAGAAAGGGGTGCTAACCGAATGATATCCCCTGCAAGGGAAAGCAGAAATACCCAATGGTAGTACTTACGGTCCTGATATATGATATCTTCAATATAAGGTGCCTTTATGCCAATAAAAGAGAGTCCCTCCTCATCAAGTATGGTTCTAAGAACCCGGTTATACTGCCCTTCCACTTCTGCTCCTTCAGATTGTGGAATGAATAAAACTTTTGGGATTCTATTATTTTCTCGAATATCTGGTATTTGCAGGGCATCCCCGATAAGGGCGGTCATTGAGAAGTATTCGTTGGTTATCGTGTGCTTCCTGCCATAATCGATAGATGTTTCTGATGTCGGAGAGAAGAGTTTCGACGTTATTCCTTCCTTTTTTAAAAATTCACAGAATAACCTTGAATAGGGATACAGGTCAGGGATATAATAATAGGTCTGCTTGGAAAAATTAGCACAATCGGTAGTAATCCGGATCTTTTTATCAGGAACAAGGGCTGGATATGATTCCATATCTCCAGCTTTTTCAGAAGGAATGTGAGTCAGGCTGTTGATGAAGGCTTCAAGCCGCGTAATGACACCTACATCAGATGAATGCTCATCCACTTCGATATTCAGATACGGTTTATCTTCCATTATCTCCCTGAAGTAATGGGTCAACACAGTATCAGGTCCACAGCCGTGATGGGAGAGGTAAATGGCATAGAGATTGGGATGCTGCTTTACCACCTGTGCTGCCTTGAGAATATGCTGACCAAATGGCCAGAACATGTTTGGATGGTTTTGGGTGATGGTACAAGGGGGCAGGTTGTAGAATGTCAGCACCTTGTAGCCCATTTTTTTGAGTCTCCCTGGAATACCCATGTTGAGGACCGGGTCTGCCACTCCGTAGGTTTTGGATATCAGAACGAATGCTTTTTCATCAGGTCTGATATTCTTTATCGCCTCTTTTCCCTTTTCTTCTACCCTGGTTTCAAATTCATGAAAGGTTTTCATCCCCAGGTTAAGTGCCCGTTCTGTCTCATCTGGAGTGCGTTTGAGCTGCTTTCCAAGGTTCATGAAACTGTTTCTCATGAATTCCTCCCCAAGACTAAATCCGATTGTAGGTGCCAGTACGGTGATACCTTTCTTATCCAGCTCCATGGCCCGGTTAACCAGTTTGAAGGCAAGTTGCATGTACGGACACCCAAAATCCCGGCGTGTATGGGATTTTGGATGAACTACCGTGTAGAGATTAGGAAAAAAAATATAATCTACATTTTTCTCAACCAGTTCGGCAACATGACCATTTATCAGTTTTATCGGGTAGCAGGTTTCATCAAGCGAATAGTCCTGTCCAAGCCAGACTGCCTGTTCACTGGTTGGATCTGACAAGATAACGTTGTACCCCAGTTCCCTGAAAAACGCATGAAACATCGGGTACATCCCATAGGTAAAGAGGGCTCGAGGAATTCCAATAGTTTCCCGGCCAGGATCACGTGTTCCATCATACCCTTCAAAAAAGAGATCCCTGACCATCGCATCATATTCTGGTTCCGATTCATGGAGTTGCGTCGTTACCTTCTCTTCCTGTATCTGGATTTGTTTGTCTGGAAAAAATCCTTTAAACGTAGTTTTTTTAGATCCAATTTCCTCTTTTGCTAAAATTGCAGCTCCGTATGCACCAGTCACACTAAAGAACGGGGGAATTATCACTTCCTTCTCGGTAAGGCTGCGAAAGGCATTGACTACTCCCTGGTTGTATGCTATGCCTCCCTGAAGGAAGATGCGGTCTCCAATTTCCTTCTGCCCCACGACCCGGTTCAGATAATTTTTTACAACTGAATAACAAAGACCGGAAATAATATCCTCAATGCTAGATCCATCTTCAAGGTGTGCGGCAATACTGCTTCCAACAAAAACGGTGCAACGTTCACCAAGATAGATCGGATTTTGACTTGAAAGGGCATATTCCCCAAATTTTTTGATTGGAATATCGAATTTTCTTGACTGCTCCTCGATAAATGAGCCGGTTCCGGCAGCACAGATTTTATTCATCTGAAAATCGGTCACAACACCATTTTTCAGGTTGATATACTTGGAATCCTGTCCGCCGATTTCAAAGACCGTATCGATAGAATCATCTATAGCCACTGCAGCCCGCGCCTGGGCTGTAATCTCATCTTTAATACTATCCGCCCCTGTGAGCCGGGCAATCATGTACCGTCCCGAACCTGTTGTGCCTACACCGACAATGCGGACCCGGTCGTCATATTTGTTCCCCAGATCTCCAAGCCCGATGATGACAGCCTGGACCGGGTCTCCTAAAGTTTTAAGATACTGGCAGGCAATGATCTCCTGGTGCTCATTGATGAGAACGAGATTTGTACTGGTAGAGCCGACATCAATACCAAGAAAGCAGTCAATTGTTCCGATGCCAGGGTCCAGAGGTTTGCATGTGTGCTTGTTGTGATAATCATCCAAACCATATTGATATAAACATGGCAGAGTAAGATTGAACCCATCAGGGTGTCGTACTTCACCTTCTTCCTGCAAAATTCTCTCTAATTTCTCAAATCGCAGAATGGAGTTGGTTTTTTTTGCGATAACTGCAGCCCCTATGGCAGCCGTTGTACTACCGAGATCTGAAACGATAAGATCACCATCAGACAAGTTCAGGATATCTGATAATGCATGAACAATTGCATCATTACGTGCAACGCCCCCGGCAAAGAAGATGGGTTTTTGTAATGGCAATTTTTTCATCACCGCTGCCCGGTAATTTCTTACCAGTGCATATGCCAGACCCAGAAGGATGTCTTCAACCGGTACTCCCTCCTGCTGGTGATGGATAATATCTGTTTTGGCAAAGACACTGCACCGTCCCGCGATCCTGGGAATGTTGGTGCCCCGTGCTGCATAAACGGAATAATCCTCAATGGCAAGGTTGAGTCGGGACACCTGCTCTTCGAGGAATGAACCGGTTCCTGCAGAGCAGTTTGAGTTCATTGAAATTTCCAGTCTCGACTTATCCTGCTTATAAAATCCGGTGATATACCTGGCTGTTTCTCCCCCTATTTCTATAACAGACCGAACTGCATCATGTATGCATATACTGCCCTCAATAAGTGCCGACACCTCATTGACATGGTGAATTCCCTGTTCCTGTACAAGCTGTTTTGTCTCACTTCCGGTCACTGCACCATATACGATGAGTGCTGGATCATAGTGCTTTGAAAGGGTGGAGAGCATATTTTTTGCTGTCTCCTTTATTTTTCCCTTATGGAGAACATAGTCTCCATACACAATTCTTTCCGCATCATCAATGAGTGCGACCTTCACTGATGAATACCCGATATCAATTCCCAGACTGTACAATGTAGGTAATGGCCCAGGTTTTTTTCTGTCCGATCTACTTTTTTCGCTTCCATTGCAGGGTTGTAATCCATTCATCTTCATCCACCTATATGGTTATTTTACAACGGTTTAATTCTAACCAATAATAGAATGGCCTCTTGCTATAAGTAAGTAATGCCATCCTGATTACACCAACATAAAGCCTTAGTGTTCTATTTTCTGTATAACAAGCAGAGGATACACAATACCTGGGAACACAATCAGGGCAAAAATGCTGGTTTTTTAGCTGGAGGTGTGATTACAATCATGCCAAAATCTCACACCTGGTGACCCAGGTTCCAACCGGTTGCAGTGGTTATCTCACCATCGGGCATGGAGTAGATGGAAAGGTGAAGAACACCGGAATATCCCGTGGGAATTCCGAAAAATGAAGGTTTCTTATTGGATCGGGATCTAGTTCTCGGTCATGATATTTGCGGGTGTAGCCTTTCGTGGATCATTTGGTTTGATCTCGCGGATCGGACCTGCAATATGGTGCTGGTTACTCTCTATCCAGGAGAAAAGTGCATAGTATGTTGATTCGCACAACTCGTATTGCCCGTACCATCTTTCCCCCAGGCAGTTCATAAGCCCTGATATCGCTGTTGCCCGTCACCGGTCCCGATTCCGGCGACGCTACCTCCACGGTGGAGATTTCATTCTCTTGTGCCCCCTTCCCCTCATCAGGTGAAGTTTCATGACAGACAAATACCGGCATCCTTGTGACCGTAATCTTCCCATTCAGGCAATATTTGTAGACTTCCAGCAAAAGTTGTGGTATCAGCCGGTATGTCCCGGTTCTTGTGAGTCCATCCCCTGCTGGGAGGGAACCTCAATGACGACAATCTCTTCCATATTCACAACCTGAATTAAGGAGATCGTGTACACTACCTACGGTCTTGTTTTGCGCGATCA
>CAYRYR010000057.1:0-16818 GCA_964428385.1 uncultured Methanoregulaceae archaeon | reverse complement strand
ATTGGTTTCAGGATGATAATTCAGCGGAATTGCTGCAATGGGTTCGCAAAGTGAGCTGAAGGGTTCATTTGATAATATTTTTCTCTATTTTGTTCTGGAACATCTTCACGATCCCATATCTGCACTCACGCATCTTATCTCTCTCCTTGTTCCGGGAGGAACAATAACGGTAATTAAAGGAGATCATGGGTCAACGTCATTGTATCCGCGAAGTGCTGCTGCTGATGAAACAATTCAGAAATTAATTGATATGCAGGCAGAAAAGGGTGGAAAAGCTCTTATTGGGTGTGAATTATATCCTCTGCTCTCAACCATAGGATTATCGGATCTTTTTGTTGAACCACTGATGGTGTATGTTGATGCATCCCGCCCTGATATTGTGGAAGGATTTATTGAAAAGACCTTTATTGCGATGATAGAGGGAGTACGAGAAGAAGCTCTCATGTCAGGGAGGATATCAAAAGAGAGATGGGATGAAGGAATAGGGGACTGCGAAGGACGAAAGAGAAGGACGGGACATTCTGCTATACGTTTTTCAGGGCCTTTGGCACGGTGCTGAGTCTGAACCCAGAATAAGAATTATTACTAAATTGCCTTTATCAAATATTCCGAAGAACCGTTTTACTGGCATGTATCCGGCACTAAAGTCTGGAAAGATATCTTTTGTACTGCCAAACGACTTACAAAACAGTATTTACCCCATTTCCCTTAGGAAACATTCCTTTTGATATCAGGAGGGAATATAGATTTAGTGATATATGATATGTCTGATTGACACTGGTTCATTTTATTGCATTGAATTCGAATTGACTCCAATATATCCTCTATTTTTTAAATTGGTAACAGATACGAATTATCATAAGAAGAATTGTTTGTGCTTTTCATAAAAGATAATGCCTTGACTGAGGTTCTTTTTTGTTCTCAAGGCGTTCTCATATTTGAGATAGCCCTCATAACTAACAACTCATAAATAATATGCATCCCAAATATGAACATATGCTCGCAGCTGATGACCTGATGTGTTTAAAGGCAATAGCCCTGTTAGGTGGCATATCAAGTCCGGTCCTCGTAAACTCTCATACGGTTGGATCAGAACTCGGAATCAGTCCACAGACAGCATCACGGCGATTGAAATCATTAGAATCAGGGAAATATATTACCCGTTCTCTTGTTTCAGACGGACAGCAGATAATAATAACCCAGTCGGGAGAGGCTGAGCTCAGGCAGGAATTTTGTGATTATTACCGGTTGTTCGGACGTTCCGGTGAGATGACACAGATTCTTACCGGCATTGTTGAATCCGGGCTTGGTGAAGGCGCCTATTATATGAGTCTAGCTCCGTATTGCCGGCAGTTTCGGGATCATCTGGGATTTTCTCCCTATCCAGGAACACTTAATATTCGCCTCTCCCCGGCAGCTATTGCCATACGAAAACGTCTCGGAATGGGAGAATGGCATGTTGTCGAGGGATTTGAATCAGAAGGAAGGACATTTGGGAGAGTGAGATGCATTGGATGCAGAATCCAGAACATCCCCTGTGGTATTGTCGTTCCCGGAAGAAGTCATTACCCTGAAGACATTATTGAGGTGGTGGCTCCTACAGAGCTTCGGGATGCACTTGGAGTACAGGATGGAGATGAAGTGACCGTGGAAGTAGTACTATGATACAAGATGCACTGAACCGTCTTCTTGCTGGAGAGATGGTATTATTATATGATTTTGATGACCGGGAACGGGAAACTGACTTTGCAATGCGGTCTGATAAGGTAACCCCAAAGGATATATGCCGGATGAGGCACGATGGCGGCGGCCTTATCTGCACGGCTATTGCCTGGCAGGCAGCAAAAAGGTTGGGAATTCCCTTTGCAAGTGAGATACTCAGAGACTGTGCAATGGTTGAGAAGATAGGAGATATCCCGTATGACCCCAATAATAACTCTTCGTTTTCCCTCTGGGTTAATCACCGTGACACCTTCACTGGCATCACCGATAGGGACCGTACACTCACAGTAAACAAAATTGCAGCTATTGTAGACGAAATTCTTGCCGGGGGTACTCCTTCATTTTCTGCAGGTTTTCGGACTCCGGGCCATATGCCCATTCTCATAGCTGCAGAAAAACTCCTCTCACAGAGACACGGACAGACAGAATTGTCTGTAACTCTGGCAGAGATGGCAGGATTTGTCCCGGCAGTAACCATCTGTGAGATGCTCGATGATACTACCGGTCTTGCCCTTTCAAAGCGGGATGCACAGAAATATGCAACGAAACATGGTCTTGCCTTTATTGAGGGAGCAGATGTATTAGCTGTCTTTGAAGAAGAACGGTGTCAAAGCAATCAGTAATCACCCCTTCTGCGTGCAGGGTATGAAAAATATGTATCTTGTGCAGGCACCCAGGTTTGTTCCTTATACAGATTTTTTCCGATATGCCTGAATTTTAGAGCCCCTGGAAACTTCCTGGAATAATGGCTCTGTCGATTTTTCAAGTGGTATTGCCAATCATGTTTTCACTATTTACCACAGATTTCCAGTTGAAACGACAATCCTTTGATGACTGAAATAATATAACTACAGGACACAGAGGTTTGCAGAGTGTCTGACACTTGGGTCCCTCCCTCTGCGTCCTCTGCGGTTGGAATTCTAAAGTAATATAGATCTTTGCCAATATAAATGTCAGAATATCAGGTAATTACATCCTGCCTGAACATGATTATAGTGCCCGGCATAACATATTGGAATAATCAAAGTGAAAATAAGTGTATTTTTAGGTTTCCACACAAATTACACCTCATCGATTAAGGCAACATTTCCAGACCATTTTGCAATTATCGTTAAAATTCAGCTTTTAATTCTATTCTTATGGGATTTTGAATTGAAGCAGAACAAAAAAGTTGTAAAGACTGCAGATTTTTATACATACGAACGAAACAGTTCTGTATCTGATGTCTTTATGCTCCCTCTCTAATGATAAAAAAACAACATTTCTCTTTTTTATTCTGATTACAGTTATTCTTGGAGTCGGATATCTGTTTTTTTGTAATCCCCTGTATTATAGCAATCTGCCTGAAACTATCGATATCGGGGCAGTTCTTCCTCTCACGGGAGATCTCTCTGAATACGGCCATCATGTGAAGGATGGCATAGATCTGGCTGTTGCAGAGGTAAATGCTGCCGGGGGGATTCATGGAAGAGAACTCCATGTCTGGTTTTATGATAATGGGGGTACCATTCAAGGGACACTGGCAGGTTTTCAAAGTGCACGCTTGCGGGGTCTACCAGTTGTTATCGGAGCTGTTTCAAGTTCCAATACACTTGCAATAGCACCACTTGCAGAAGAATATCAGATGGTCCTCATCTCTCCCTCATCAACAGTTCCATCGCTATCAGGATATTCAGACTGGGTATTTCGGACTATTGCATCAGATACCTACAAAGGAAGAGGGATGATACGGCTGGTACAGGATTTGGGATATAATAGAACTAATTTTCTCGTGCTTTACCAGGATGATGATTATGGCAAGGGTCTTTATGAGATAATGATGGAAGCATATCACGAAGAACACCCGTCAGAAGACCTGAGATCATATACATTTCTTCCAGGGGAGAGTGATTTTTCTCATGTGAACGCAATTCTGCATACAGATGTGGATGCTGTTATTCTGTTAGGTTATACTGCTGAATCTTCCCGAATCATTGAACAGGCTACACAAGCAGGGATAACCATATCCTGGTTTGGTGATGAATCAATAGTAAATGACGAATTTATCAACCTTACCTATCCTGCGTCGGAAGGGATAATGGCAACACTTGCATCATCACACATCATTTCCTCTTCCTTTGAGGACACGTTCATCACGATGTACGGACACAACCCGGATACCCTCTCTGCCTATGGTTATGACACCATGAAGATAGTAGCCGAGGCTGTTTCCATAGGTGGTTATAATTCTCCTGCAATTCGTGATGCTATCAGAAAAATCAGATATTTAGGCATTACCGGGGCAAAGTCATTTGATAAAAACGGAGATGTCCCTCCGCTATTTGATGTGGTCAGGATTCATAACGGTAGCTGGGAATCGGTAAGCAGGAATGAACTGGCAACCTCTTTTCAGAAAGAAAAAGCAACCACTCATGCCATGTGAAGATAATGAAATCAGAGAAATGCAGATGCCACGTATAAAGAGGTTATGAGAAAATGGAATTTTTGACCAGGTTTCGAAAATTTATGAGCGAATATCTCTTCTTCTTCGGACCAGGCCTTATTCTTGCCATCGGTGCTGCCGGAGAGAGCGGTATCGCAGAAATTATCGAATTCGGTTCTCATTTCGGGTATGCACTCCTCTGGGTCATTGTAGTCACACTAGTGTTTAAATTTGCGTTTGTTAATGGTATTGCACGATATACTCTTGCCACCGGAGAGACAATCTTTGACGGACTCGCAAAAATTCCAGGCCCTAAAAACTGGGAAGTCGTCTTTATAACGCTTATCTATTTTATGGAGATGATAGCACTTGGGGGAATGCTGTACCTTGGGGCAATATTGATGGATTACCTGATTCCCGGATGGAACTGCACAATTATGCTCGTTCTCCTCTCATTGGCGCTCATACTTCTATTACTCTGGAACGGTGAGTATGAACGGCTGGAACTGAGTATAACGGTTCTTGCCGTTTTGTTGTTCTGTGGTATTGCATATTGCCTGACAAGTTTTTATGTCCCGTTTTTCTCTATTGCATCGGGTTTTATCCCGACAATACCTCACGGATCACTTGTAGATATTATGGCACTGATGGGAACCGTGGGAGCGGGTCTGAATCTGTTGCTGTACTCGGTCTGGCTTCATGAAAAGACAGGGGAGCATCACGGGGAATCATTCTTTGCACGGCATATCAGGAGTGTGAATATCGATCTTGGGTTTGCATTTCTCCTGGTTGCCGTGACGTGTGTGGTCTTTTTTACGATGGGTGTTGTCGGGTTTTCAGCATCTTATATCGGGCATGGAGAGAGTCTCTCGTTTGATATGATAATTACACAGATTCTGTATATTGTATCCTATATCCCCTATGGAACAACTGTTTTTTTGGTGAGCGGGTATCTTATTCTGTTTGCAGCAGTCTTCTCAGGGATGGACGGGCGTGCACGGGCGGTTGCATCTATCATAAAAAGAACACTTGGAGTCTCATATTCTGAACGGATGCTGTATCGGCTTATTCTCATCCTTTTCTCCCTTCTTATCCTGGTAACAGCCTTTTTTGGGGACCCAAGAACCGTCATTCATCAGGTTGCTGCACTCTCGTCTATTATGTTTGCTGCTATCGGGTTCATGGTAGTCTACCTGGATCTCCAGTTACCGGCATATGCCAGGGGTTCACGAACCTGGGTTGCCGTGATGATCTGCGGCAGTTCTCTCTTTTTACTCATCGCACTCTTAATGGAAGAAGGAATTCTCGCATATGGACTTCCCATGATTGAACGACTCGCACTCGTTGCAATCTTCTTTTACGTACTGACTCACACTGACCTGTTCCAGAAAATTCAGACAGGAACTGCAGAGACAACAGACATGGTGTGGTGTGTTCTTATCTTCTCTGCCCTTTCGATGTATGGCATTTACCGTGGCGAAATGATTATGGATGCAACCTTTAACTTTGGTGAACTTGCACCCATGGTGGCAGGTCTCTTTGCAGGCCCTCTGGTTGGCGGTATGATAGGTATCATTGGCGGGTGTTTTGCTTATTATTACCAGGGAATGGAGAGCTATGATCTCATGAATGGAATCGCCATTTTCCTCTCCGGCATCATCGCAGGGTATCTTCGTCTGCACTGGAAGGGCCGGATAACCTATCTGCGGGCAGTTAGTATCCCAATCATCCTTGAGGTCATAGTCGTTATAATTCTCTATCCAATTCTCCTTACACCATCTCCTGAGGAATATATCAATTCCCTCAGTCATTATGTCCTTGCAGATCTCGTTATTAACATATTTGGAATGATAATTTTTGTCTATATCATGAAACATACGATGAAATACCGGTATCTTGTTCAGGAATTTCGTGATATCATTTATGATTGATTGATGCGTAAAGACAAAAAAAAGAGCAGTATTCTAAGAAAGAGTGGAAATTAGGTATCCAATGATATGGCCACGATTACGGGCTGTATCACATCTCCACAGTTTCAAGGGCATCCCTGACTATCCGGTTCCAGACCACCGGATTTTGTGGATATTTTGTCTGTGCTGTCTGTCGGTCTGGGGTCTCTTCTGTCGCTTCGATTCTCTCAAGGGTCCGCTCAGCAGTGTCTAAGATCCAGCAGTCACGTACGGCCCTGTCGACCTTGGTGATTGATTCAGCCCGAACAGATACAAGCGTTCTGCCGTCAGGTGACTCAAAAAGATTTGGTTTTCCAATGACCGCTACAAATTCAGGAGGTTCAATAGATGAAATCTGCTGTAGTGCTTCAGGCTGGTAGCTTCCTGCCGATATGAAAAACGTGCCGGTAGGATCAACTATCCGAATCTTATAAAAAAGATTCTCACCTTCGGAACGTCTCTTTTCGGTCAGAGTTCCGACAATAAACACTCGGTTGCACCGTTGTCCGGTTGGGAGAAGAATATATGAGGGGCTCATATCATCAGTCCCGTCCTTAAACTGATAGGTTGTTTCTCTGAGTTCTGCTGCAAAAACACGCCGTGCCGGTTCACGTTCATATCGGCGGTTTATTGCAGTGCCTGGTGTCGCCATTTACTCATCCTCCTGGTAGGATTCGCTGAGTTCATCATCGTATTCTGTATCATCCGGTTCAGTATCATAATCATCTTCTGGTTCAGCTACATAGGCATGAGTATTACCTGGTTTGTACAGGGTTTCAGGCTGGTTTTTTACAGATCCACCCTGCTGTGCCGCAGCATCTGGTGGGGGTACTGATTTCGGATGCTCAGATACCTTTGTATGGGCATCTGCCCCATCGGTATCCCTGATTTGTTCCCTGATTTCAGGAGAAGGCGTACCACTACCTGGTGCAGGTGCCGGGGTGGATGATGATGCAGATGGGGGGTTATCCTCACTATCAGTTACTGCAGCACGATTAATCAGATCAAAAAGACGTTTCTGACTGACTGATAAAAATTCACAACTCCGTATAAAGAGCCGGTTTTCTATGACACGCCCGTTGCACCTGAAATAGCGTCCAAGGAGAAGTTCATAGAGATGATAAAATACGGTTTCAGGCCCGAGTGGATTATTCTCTGCCATATCCTGTGCCTGACTGATTGACATCCCGGTTAGTTGTTCAACAACCTCACACCCGATGATGGTATCCCATGTCTGCCGTCCATTGTCAACCCACCCTTTGATTCTGAGGTCATAGGTAAAACCTGGCTGAAATTCATGCAACTGGCAGAAATTCTGTCGCGAAAGCACTCTCCCACACCCCTCAACCGGACATCGTTTGATAAGACCGGAACCAGGTGAGATATGAACAAGAGCTCCGGATATCTCCTGGTTATCTGATTTTACCTCAATATCCCCGCTATCTTCAATCAGTACTGCACCAGATAGCGTAAGTGAGAGCTGTCCATTAAATTCATCGACACCAGCCCAGTATATCCGATAGACTGTATCTGGTTTGAGTTGTTCTGCCATTGGATCCTGCCAGGTCACAAACCTGATGGTACCCGTCTCATCACCAACAATTCCTGCCTGCAGCATACGGTCATGAGTCGTCTCCCATTCCTGGACCATTTTTACTCTCGCACACCAGACTCCCGGGGTAATTGCTGCAATTGAAGTGAACGTTGGTTCAAGAGTCCGATCTTCATGAATCACCGTAACCCGGGTATCTTTTGCGATTCTAAGGTTTAAGGCTCCACGGTACTGATCAATGACAGCTCCCTCAATCCGGTACCAGGTGTCATTCTCAAGTGTTTCAGATTCATCAGCAGTCCTGATGGTAAACTTGATAGCCCCACTGTTATCAGCAATAGCGCCAGTCTGGCGTAGTACTTCTGTTTGAGGGTTTGATGAGGAGACTACCTTACCTTCAATAGTAACGATGCCACTAGTTGCAGTACCAATAGGAGTTACCAATACCGGAGTGGTTATCACTGACGCATCAGAGACCGGTACAATGATGGTTCCCTGCTGTCCTTTCAGTCCCAACCGCCCGTTATAGATATCAGCAAAGGCATGACGTATCAGGTATGTTGATCCTTCTTTGAGTTCCTGCAGACCGGCATTTGCCCAAATCGTAAAGTTAACAGTCCCGGTAGTATCAGCAAGAATACCACTCTGTGCAATCGATGGGGAACGCGGGGGAAAGAGAGTTGTTACCTTTGCCTCAACTGTACAAAGTCCCTCGGTAAGGTCTTTGATGGGAACCGGAGTTTCCTCTGGTATCTCATCATCAGAAAGAGGCGTGATTGTCGTTCCTGAATGAACTTTGAAGTTTATCTGACCATTATATTCATCAGTTACTGCAGACTCGAACCGGTACCACTTCCCAACTTCTACCGGTGGTGCATTTGACCGCGCCCAGATGGTAAATCTTGCTGATCCGGTTTTATCAGCCAAAACTCCACTCTGTGCAATTGAGGGAGAACGTGGCGGGAAGATAACAGTGACGACTCCTTCCAGGTTCACCCACATCTCAGGTTCTAATCCCGCCATCGGCGTTATATCAGCAGGACTGCCCTTTTCTGATGCGGCAGCAGCGGAAAAAACCTCTTCAATTCCAAACTGGCGTGAATAGTCACTCACTAGTGTCCGTTCAGCTTCAGGAAGGGGAATGCCAAATTCATTCGTAAGTCGGTTCAGTCTCTCGGTTAGTTGTTTCTGGTCAATGGAATGACCTTTTGAAGCAAATTTCACGGAGATCCTGTGTATAACATCAGATGGTTCCATATTACATCTCCACATTACCATCTTACCGACAGGAGATAAAGAGTGCACCCTGCAGGGTGAAAGTATTCAGCCTGCTTCAACCTGGGATTTTTATACTGGTGTATCCTGACTTTTATTTGCATTCTGCAATGTTCCAGGATTTTTTTGACGTGATGGAAGGCCATGTTGAAAGAGGAGATGTTTCAGCTCAGTAATTCCAGCTTCAGGAAACTTTTTGAGGTGATCGACCACTACCGGCTGGTGATTCAGGATACACCTGGCACAACTCCATACCCGGTCCGTACCTGAAATGCTTTTGACCCATTCTCCAAGGGTCTCATCTTCGCAGGGATAGAGAGGACAATAACAGTAATCACATCGTTGCCCTGCAAAATGACAGGGATAATATTCGCAGGGGCCCCTTTTCCATTCAAACCAGTGTCCACCACCGATTGAACTGTAGATAAAGTAAGCCGGGTACGTACAGGGTGTGATGCCATTAAACCGATTGAGAGCCTCAAAAACACCAAACCGAACAGCTTTATCTATCAATGCCCCAATGGCAGTTCCACTCCCGGCATAGTTGTGCATATCAGAATGACTGCCCTTGATATCTGATGCTATGATGACAGCATCAGTCAGGGTTCCACATGAGTCATACCCACTCTGTCTCATTGCACTCGTTTTTGCTTCGGTTACTGTGATGATGGCGTCAAGAAGAGCAGCATCAGTGAGAAAAGCGTCAGCACAGATAATGATATTGATAGTTCCGTATCCGCCAGGATCCGGATGGGTTGCTCCGGCCGTTATACATGCAGTTATCTTCTCAATCTGAACGATACAGAGAAACTTCATCGGGACTGCTGTCAGGAGCCCAAATGTTCCTGCCGGGTCAAATCCCTTTCGTTCTGCAAGGTGGGATATCCTGAGTTCTGGTGAAGACGAGAAATCCTGTGGCACAGTATGGTTCAGAAGAGTGGTCACAGATCTGATTCCCCCGGACACCCCGGTGCTTGCCGCTCTCCATTTTCCTCTGATAAAAAGAGTGTCTTTTGTGGTGAAAATTCTCATACAACAGTATATCGTTTCCGATCTTTCAGTTCCTGTTGTTTTCCTGCATTCCAGCCCGAAACATCCTGCAGGTACCCGGTGACACGGCTTATCTGTATGACATCATGCGATCCGCAGATAGGGCAGATTGGCGCTCCACAGAGGGGGCAATATTCAATATCAGTAATAATCTCGTGAGAACAGTTGCAGTGATCAAGCGGGCACATGATCTCTAGATGTTCTTCACCACACTTTGGACAGGGAACCGTATCAACAACCAGATGACAGGTGTGACATTTATATCGGCGTTCTGTTACCGGCACATCCTGTAAGGAAGAATAGTTCCGGGAAATTTGTAGCTGCTCCTCACTCCATATCATACAACATTATCAGTGCGATTATGTAAAAAAACCATCGTAAACTGATGATATCCGGAGAGGACCAGATTTTTTGGTGGTAGCAGCCTGCCTCAGCTGACTCATAGGGTTCATCACCATTCAGATCGACTCAACTCATCATCGGCAGGCCATTGCATACCTGGCAGCAGCAGCTTTCGGATCCTCTGCTTCATAAATCCCTCTGCCGATGATAATTCCATCGACAAATGCAGAGATACTGGCAGCATCACCACCCTGAGCACCAACACCAGGGGAAAGTATCTTTTTTGACCCGATAATCTCGCGCAACATCTGTGTGCGTTCAGGTCTCGTAGCAGGAGCAATAATTCCATCTGCACCGCATCCGGTTGCCAGAGCCGCTATCCTTTCAGCAGTACCGTGATGGAAGAACTCTTCTGCACCCAGATGACTCATCTCACAGACCACATAGCATTCACCCCCGGCATCGTGTGCCACATCAACACAGGCAGTTATCGAATCAGAGCCGGTAAAACCATGACATATAATACCAAAAATCCCTGATTTAAATACCTGTTCTGCAATGAGATAATTCGTATTTGGGATATCAGCAACCTTGAAATCTGCAATGATGGGTAACCCACAGGCAAGCAGGTCATCGACAACCGCAAGGCCGGCTGCAAGAATGAGCGGATACCCGACTTTAATGGCATCAAGAAAGGGAGCAGTCTTTTTTGCTAGATCTACTGCCTTTTTTGCATCGGTGAGGTCAAGAGCAAGAATGAGATCACTCATTGTATCCGCTCCAGAACGGCTGCAACAAGAAGCGGGAGTGTAATTGTTGCATCTCCATAGACGGTCATCGTCTCTGCGTCCTCCTCAACTTTTCCCCATGAACGTGCTTCATCAAGGGTAGCACCAGAGAGTCCACCTAAATCAGGTCGGTCTCCGGTCAGCTGAACTGCATACGAAAATCCGTTTTCGGTCATGAGCATGCTCTGAAGGATGAAATTTTTGGGTACTCCTCCTCCAATGAAAAGGGCTCCTGCTCGTTTTGCATTAAAACAGATATCAATTATCTGTGTCATATCAGCAAATGCATCCACGGTTACATGGTGTGTCTGTGCATATAACCAGTACTGAAGTCCTATCATCGAGTCCTGTACTGCCGGACAAAAGACCGGAACATCATGCGCTGCTGCAGTAGATAATATACCTGAATCAAGGTTCTCGCCGAGAAACCTCATCAGTTGTGAAATAGACAAAACGGAGCCGTCAGAAAGATTACTATAGGTCTCCTGGAGGAACTCCTCAAATTTGGAAAATGCCTCATTTGGAAGATAAATGTCGTAGATCCGGTTTATCTCGTCATGACGGAGTTCTATATCATTGCAGATTGCAGAACCCCGGTAATGATGACAGCCAATTGCTTCAATGACGTCATGAGTAAGGTTTGCTCCGGTCGAGACCAGAACATCGACATGACCGTCTTTGATAAGATCACTGATGATTCCTCCCATACCGGCAGGAACCATCGCTCCTGCAAGCCCTATAAACGTGGTTGTATCAGCATCCTCAAGCATTGTCTGGTAGATTTGTGCTGCCTTTGCTATTGCCCCCCCGTTATATGCACCGGCATTCCCGATAGTTTTGAGAAGTTCATCGACACTCATCCCCGGGGCCAGATGCACCTGTCTGACAGGATCGCCACATTCCATGCGTATTTCTTTAACCTCTGATGGTAAGTACTCAGGCCTTCCATATAAACCAGATAGGATAGTCTGGTAACTGCTAATCCAAGAAATAATTCTTGTAAACAGGACCTTTCACACCGGCCAGGAACGCTCTATCAGATGAAAATTATGTATCTGAGAAGAGGACACCTGCTTTTGCTATCTGGTCTTTTTCCAATTCAGAAAAGAGGATGGTCACCATATCGGGAGATACATGAAATTGCTCTGCAATTATATCTGTTATCTGTTGTGCAACCACTCGTTTCTGTTCAGTTGTCCTTCCTCTTCCCATATGTATCTGTACGACAGGCATTACCAGAATTATGAGATCTTACTAGTTATTATCTGGATGGGTGCTCATGGTGCTCAATCGCGAAGATCACGGATAAGTGGTCGAGAGAGGTGTCGTCTCGCAATTGGTGGGACTTCGTACCAGCCAGGGCTGATGTGCCTCTCCATCTCTTTAATGACCGGATCATTTCTCCTGCATCCACACCTGCGGCACTTGTATCCCTTGTTTGTTCCTGCACTGGTCATCAGGCGCAAACACGCCGGGCATTCTGGTGCCTCCAAAACCTGGTGGCGGGCAGGAACAATAAGCTGAAATTTCTCAAGGTTTATGCTCCCTCTGAGATAACTTCCTGCAACACATATCAGATCACCGGAAATGAGCGCCCGTACAGCATCCCGAAACCCTTTCGTTGGTTCATATGCAATGCAAGTGATAGTATCTTCTTTGTCGGATCCGGCGTCTTGTTTTCCAGTTATGCTAAATGTGACGTGCCCTCCCCTTCCGGTATGAGGAGGTGAGGTGACAGTACCGGTGAGGAAATAAGATGAACCTTCTATAAGATGCCCGATATTCCCGGGTATCAGATGGGAATCAGTTCCCTGGTTCGTGCACCACAGCTGTGATATTCCAATAGGTTCTGATAATATCGATCCTGCAGCCTGTGAAACGAAAAACGGGCTCTCACCACGAATTCCATAGAGAACCGGATCTGGTGTGTGCGGGACACATACCACCACATGATTCTTGTGATCAACTGAATCCCAGGTATGTGGACGGGTCGCAGCATCCGCTGAAAAGATACTTACAGCATCTATCTGCCGGGGTGTTTTCAGTCGCTCTTCCTCTCGGTAGGCAATCACTTCCCAGGTGGAGTCAGATAGATCTGCAGAAACAGCTGCTGAGGCACCTATGAGACCACGGCAGTTCTTCCATCCACGGTAGATCATGCCTCTGCCGGTGATGAGAGAAAGAGCCTCCTGTATTGTTACATACTCTCTGACACATCGTTCATACCAAAAAACCGGTCCGCGTTCCATTGCTATAACAACACCGGGATTCGTCTTTTCACATGAAAACTCTGCGTACTGTTCGACAAGATCACATGTAGTGGCAAATATCCGGTCACAATCACCATATGCCTCAATGCAGACAGCTGCGTTGCCCCGTGTCTTGTACGGGACAGTAGGATTAAGCCTGATGAGAAACGCCCGTCTGACATCTGCTCCTTCTTTTTCCAGGTTCCTGATAAGGAGTGCGCCAAGATACGTCGTGCACATACCGTCAGCAGAATCAGTGTCATCAATGCCAATAAACATGCAAATGTTCCTTTAAAAGCAGTTTCATTGATTTTTGCGAAGTTTTAAATATTAAGATGTAATATTTCGTTGCATTTGCGACCTGTTTTGTATACATTCATAGATTCTACACCTTTGGGAGTTGTAGATGTATTAGGGACTGCATGGAATTCTTCTATAAGTACTGCTAACCTCTGCATTATCTTTCTTGTCTATCCGAAAGTACCCTGCTCGCCGGCAATGCAGGAAATACCATTCCCTGATACAGAGGGTTTTTTACCTGTATACTATCCGGATTCTCACACAGCATCACCTCCTAAAAGAGAGCAGTATACATCAGTACTCACGATTTGGATTGATCCATTTACGGGACAGATAATCAGACTCTCTGTAACGCAGAGGTGCCATGAATGTCCAACTGCACGAGGCTTGTGAAGAGAGTATGTCATCAGTAGGCATTATCTCTCTTTGTGTCAGGTACCACAATCAGGAAACCTACATCTTCATTACTGCTTCTCTCCTAATGCTATCAAAGGCCTATGTCTCAGGAACGTCTCCTCAACAATGTTATCAGCGTGATGCTGCTTGCAGGTTTTCAGGTGTCAGAGCAATTCTCAATGCGTCCAAAATCCTTTGACATCGTTGCAAGTAATGGAGAAGAAATCATCATTATGAAGGTTGTCTCTCATATCGATAGCGTTAGTGAGGAGATTGCATTTGATCTTGACCAGATTGCACGATACATTAGTGGTTCTCCCCTCATTATTGGGGAGAGGGCACGTGATACAGAATTGGAACGTGGAGCAGTCTATGTCAGATACGGAATATATGCCATAAACTATGCCACACTTCACGACTTTTTTGTTGAAGAATCTCCCCCGCTCATATATGCCTCACCAGGTGGATTGTATGTAAATATATCAGGAGAGCGGTTTCATGAGTTGCGGGAGACACATCATCTTTCCCTTGGCGATATGGCTCATATGCTCGGGGTTTCACGACGGACAATATCCAAGTACGAATCAGGCATGGGGACAACAATAGAGATCGCAATAAAAATTGAGGAGACATTTGACCATGGAGTTATTGAATCGATAGAACTCCTGGATTATGATTCGCAGTTTGAAGGGAGAACTGATATCCGGGCCGATGAAACGGATGCGGCCTTTGCACAGGTTCTTTCTGACCTGGGTCTGAAACTCCATGCCATGCATCGGGCTCCTTTTCAGGCGATGATTGTATATGACGATCAAACAATTCTGACGGGATATGGCAGGGCTCAAAAAATCATCAGGCGCGCTGAAATCATTGGCAATATATCTGAAGTGACAGGGATGCATGCGATGTGTGTTGCAACAGATGATAACCGACAGCGGCGAGTCGGAAAAACATTGGTTGTTGGTGAGGAGACTCTTTTACATCTTGAGGAAGCAGAAGACCTGATCGAGATGATCACTCCCCAAACTTATATATAGACCCCCTGACCCACGTTAATGCACAATTGGAGAAATTACATGTCTACACAACTTGGAGGACAACCTATATATATCCTAAAAGAGGGTAGTTCACGGACACGTGGCCGTGATGCACAGGGAATGAACATCACTGCAGCAAAGGCAGTCGCAAATGCAGTCAGGACCACTCTGGGTCCTAAGGGAATGGACAAGATGCTCGTTGATACCATCGGTGATATCGTTATCACCAACGATGGTGTAACAATCCTCAAAGAGATGGATATCGAGCACCCGGCAGCAAAGATGATGGTAGAAGTTGCAAAGACTCAGGATGATGAAGTCGGCGACGGAACTACCACAGCGGTTGTTATTGCAGGAGAACTCTTAAAGAGATCTGAAGATCTTCTTGAGCAGGATGTCCACCCGACAGTCATTGCACAGGGATACCGTCAGGCAGCAATAAAGGCACAGGAACTCCTCAAGAGTTTTGCTATCGATGTAAAACCAGGGGATACAGACATCCTTAAGAAAATAGCAGAGACGGCAATGACAGGTAAGGGTGCAGAGGCATCAAAAGAGAAACTCTGTGCTCTTGTCGTCAAGGCTGTCAGCATGGTCGCTGAGGAAGATGGAACCGTTGATATCGAGAACATTAAGATCGAGAAGAAAGTTGGCGGATCCATTGAAGATTCAGAGATAATTGAAGGCATGATCATCGATAAGGAACGTGTTCATCCTGGCATGCCTGCAAAAGTATCGAATGCAAAGATACTCCTACTCAATGCAGCAGTCGAGTTCAAAAAGACCGAAGTTGACGCAGAGATAAACATCACAAGTCCGGACCAGCTTCAGGCATTCCTTGATGAAGAAGAACGGATGATAAAGGGCATTGTTGATAAGATAATTGCATCAGGTGCAAATGTCGTCTTCTGTCAGAAGGGGATTGACGACATTGCCCAGCATTACCTCTCAAAAGCAAAGATACTTGCAGTACGCCGTGTCAAGAAGAGTGACATGGAGAAACTTGCCCGTGCAACCGGTGCCTCAGTTGTATCAAGCATTGATGCGATTGGTGACATTGAACTCGGAAAAGCAGGGATTGTTGAGGAACGTAAAGTCTCTGGTGAAGAGATGATCTTTGTTGAAGACTGTAAGAACCCGAAAGCGGTCTCACTTATCATCCGTGCAGGAACTGAGCATGTTGTTGCAGAACTTGACCGTGCCATGGAAGATGCAATTCGTGTCGTTGGTGTTGTTCTTGAGGACAAGAAATGTGTTGCCGGTGGCGGAGCACCTGAGATAGAACTCTCACTAAGACTTCGTGAATATGCAGCAACTGTTGGTGGACGTATTCAGCTTGCAATTGAAGCGTTTGCTAACTCACTTGAGATAATACCACGGACTCTTGCAGAGAATGCAGGTCTCGATCCTATTGATATGCTTGTGGCACTCCGTGCTTCACATGAAGCAGGAAATAAGACTACAGGTCTGAACGTCTTTGAGGGTAAGCCTTCAGATATGGCAAAAGAAGGAGTCCTTGAGCCACTGCGTGTCAAGACACAGGCAATTGCCAGTGCAGCAGAAGCTGCTATCATGATCCTCAGAATAGACGATATCATCGCATCAGCCAAGTCATCTGCACCTGATATGGGTGGCATGGATGAAATGGGTGGTATGGGCGGAATGAATGGCATGGGCGGAATGCCCGGCATGATGTAAGTTTCACCACCGATTTCCCCTTTTTTTGTTTCGTTAAT
>CAYRYR010000056.1:0-17331 GCA_964428385.1 uncultured Methanoregulaceae archaeon | reverse complement strand
TTTTATCAGATAAAACGATGAGTTACCTAAAATCAGGGATATTGATTCGAAGCATTTCGAATTCATAGATTAATATCAGAAACGCTGTCTGAACCGACTGGAATGAGAGTGTTTGTTCTCAGGTTTTTCGGGAAAAAAGAAAAGGATAGATTCCCTGGCATCGATGAACATCAGTGATGGTGTTCCCGGTACCCGGCAAGAACATCATGCTCAATCTCTTCGATATGGTGAATGGTATCTTCAGCGCCATGAATGAATCTGTTCATTGTTGACAGTATTGCCGGCATGATACAGATTGCTCCGATAAGAGAGAATAATACGGCAATTACCGTTAACAATCCAAAATTTGCAATTATTGGAAAATCTGAAAGCATCAGTGCAGAAAATCCAAACGTTGTTGCAAGACCTGATACCAGGATAGCGGATCCAATCTTTCTGACACTTGCCTGTATCGCATCAATAACAGAATGGGTCTTTTTCTTTTCTTCCAAAAACCGTTCCATGACAAGGATAGTATATTCAGCAGCAACTCCGATGGTCATTGATCCTAAACAGGCAGTCAACGGTGAATAATCCACACCAAGAATGAACATGGCCACTGCATTCCACCCGACGATACAGATAATTGGGACAATTGGTGTTATTGCATAATAATTCCGGTAAATAAGTCCTAGACAGAGAACCACAAATAAAAACCCAAGATAGGTCATCATCTCTTTACTATCAGTGATATCGGAGATAAGTGAAGTAAAGATATCAAAGTCACCGGTAATATGGGCCTGCACTCCGGGAGGTGGTGAAAGGAAATCAATATCATGAGTCACCTGTTCCTTGAGATTTTCTCTCTGTGTCATCGCAAGGTCAACAGTTGTGAATGTTATCAGTGCTTCATTCTGTCCATTGATATATTGATCTCTGATTCCTACAGGAATCAGACTAAGCACCCGATCAAGGTCTGAATCGGTTGTTGGCAGTTTTCCATTGTTATATGCAGCCAGGTATGTAGTAATACTGTTTACTTGTGTTATCTGCTGATAATTATGAAGTTCAAGATCCTGAAATGACTGCATCCAGAGGATGGTGTCTGCAGAAACGACTGCATCTCCGGTTATCAGTATGGGAAGCGGCGTTGTTGATCCGGTTATGTCTGTTACTTTATCAAGGGTGATTTTAGACGGCATCCCTGTTGGTACAAAGTCCCGCTCTTCCGTGCTGATTGGGATAGTAGGATCAATCTGTATCCCTGCCATTGCAATAAGAACGGCAACCAGCAGTATTGGAAGTGGTTTTTTTGCAATAACAACTGCCATTCTGGATAGAATGCGATCAACCTGTTGTCCCCAGTCATTTCCATTTGTCTTTTTTGGAGTATAATCTAAAATCCAGGCCATAATGGGTATGCCCACAAGGGATGTCAGATAACACAGAGCAACACCGATGATTGCGACAAGCCCGAATGACTGAAGCATCGGGATTGGAGAGATAAACATGGCTAAGAACCCCATCGTCGTTGCAAGCATTGCATAAAATACCGCAGGACCAGTATTTGTAACAGTGATAAAAATTGCTTCACTGAGCGAATGCGTTCTCCTCTGCTCATCAAGCCGGGCATGAAACTGAATTGCATAATCAATACCAAGACCAATGAGAACCGGAAAAGCGGCTATTACCGTCATGGAAATGGGAATGCCAAAAAGACCCATAATGCCAAAGGTCAGGATAAGTCCAATAAAGACCATCATAACCGGTAAAAACCGGTGTGATACATACGAAAAAAGCAGTGCCAGCAGGAGGATCATCAGCACCAGAGCACCAAGAATGAGCACGCCCATTGATTCTGACATGGCATTTTTCATATCCTGTTGAAATGCTGCACCTCCGGTAATAGTACAAATTACTCCTGGTGGAGGTGATGTACTGGAAACAAATGATTTGACATTGCCCATCGCACTCTCTTTTGTTGTATCTGAAAGTCCTGCGTCCAGTTTGACATACATTAGTGTCATCATTCCGGACGGGACCAGTGCAGTGAGAGTCTCTGCCGGTATCTGTTGTTCTATTCTCTTAATGTCTTCATCTGATCGCGGAAGAAATCCGTTATTGGCCTGTTTGAATACCCCTGCAATTGATGTTACTGATGAGACATGTTGGAGGGAAGATAGTGCCGGCGTGATGGTATCAAGATAGGCAAACACCTCAGGACCCGCCGGATTACTCCCTTCAACAAGAACAACAAGTGTTTCCTGGGAAAAATCTTCTTTATAAGTATCATATAAGACACCCCTTGGAGTTGATTTATCAAGATAGGTACCAGAACCGGTCTCCATCTCAAGATTTGTCATCCCGATAAAGGAGATGAGAATGAGAATCAACATCCCTCCGGCAATGATACGTGTGTGATGGTTGAGCAGATTCGCGATACTCACAAATATGTTTTGCATTCTATTCTCACCAGAATATATCTGGTTTATGCTTGTTTCCTTCCCAATCCGTTCTTTTTCAGGTAATATCCTCCACCCAGTATCCCAACGAGTATGAGGAGAATAACAATCGGGTTGGTGATGAGACTAGTAACAGGATTCGGTTTTGTAACCTCGATTTCAATTTTCACCGTATCAGATATCTGGGATGTATCAAGGGCATCACGGTATCGAATCTCAGAATCAAGTCCGTATATTTTTTCATTCGCTTCTGATCCTGCATCCAGTTCAAATGATGCAACTACAGTCTCTCCTGGGAGAATATCGTTTAAAAAGGCTAGATCGTCACTGCTAGTGAATGGATCAACAGCACTGATTCGTGCCTCTGCACTGTATGCAGTTGCTTCTCCAACATTTTTGTAGGTAACCTCTATGACTTTTTTCTCTCCTGCTGTGATTGTATCCGGATCACTTACGACTTCAAAGTCAATTTTACCACCAACAGGGATACCAAATGTCTCGGCAGGGGTCTGCATCTCCTCCCCATCATTGTTATCATATCTGACAATTACTTCGGCAGGATAATCCTGTGGCTCGGCATCTTTAGAGACTGCAACCCGAAACGTTATTGTCTCTTGTGCACCGGGATTAAAATCACCGATATATGCGGTTCCTTCAACCGGTTGTACTGGTGATTTTTCTATATGGTTCAATTCTGCATAGCTCTTATGCCCGGTATCAGTCCCGGTGTTTCTGAGTGTAAGGGTAACAAATCCTTCTCCGCCTGCATTGACATCAGCAGCATCCACGCTGACAATATCAAGATTGATTGCAGACTTAATGATGATAGGAAGTTCACAATTGATATCTTCTTTTTTATACCGGTACGTGATGCTGTCTGTACCATCCTGTTCTGCTGTATTCAGGTAGGTGTACTCCAGCCGGACAGGGAGACGATATTCTCCGGCCTGTGCATCATCTTTTATTCTGATCTGGAATGTGGCAGGAACACTCTCTGATCCGGCGATATCTCCTATCATCTGGGAATCTGATTTGATAAGGATAGGTGCATCATCTGATTTTAGGGTAACCGTTGCCATCTTGGCCATGTTAGGAGCATCATCCCGGTCGATAATACCGGTCTGGACCATCTTAATGGTATTGAGTCCTTTGTTCTGGATCAGAAGGGTGATGGGTAGTGTGGTTCCCGGAGCAAATTCGTTGCTGCCGGATATGGAGACTGAAAGTTCAGGCTCTCCGGCTAAATACTTCGTTCCGGCAAGTACTGGTGAGACGGTCAGTACGGCCAGACAAATTCCTGTTATGATAAGAATCTGTATCCACGATATACCCTGACCTGAATGGATATGAGTTTGTACATTTTTGCTAGTTTTCATCTGTTCACCTGTTACAATGAGTGTGTATTCAAGAGGTGGTCTTTTTTATTATATATAGTTTCTTACTATTTGTTACACATGTTTGTAATAAATAACAACTACACATATTTGGTGCAAATGTCTCACTCTTTAAATATAAGAAACGTGTACAATATGTGTATGAAACACCTGACTGATGAGTTCATCAAAATTAAGGAACTTTTGAGGAACCATACAGAGGGTATGAGTATCACTGAGATAGCGAGAGAACTAAAGAAGAACAAACATTCTATTGGGAGATATCTTGATGTTCTGCATGCATCCGGACATGTTGATCTCAGAAATTACGGAATGGCTAAAGTCTACACGCTCTCTTCACGGGTGCCGGTCTCAGCACTCCTGAGTTATACCATGGCACTGGTTCTTGTTCTGGATCGAGACCAGAGAATCATGCAGATTAATGAACCATTTCTGAAACTCTTGGATCTCACCCAGGACGTTGTGATGATTAAATCGCTTTCGCATCTTCCAATAGCGGATCCAGCGGTTGGTGAACTCATAAGGCAGTTAGATGAGCTGACCAGGGCACAAAACGGTGAACGAAGAGAAGAACAGAATGAATCTGTCCCTTTACTTCTTGATACAGAACCAAAGCAATATTACCATTGCAAGATTGTACCGACAGTCTTTGACAACGGAACTGCTGGAACCACTATTATTCTGGAAGACATCTCCGAAAAATATACCGCAGTCTTGGCTCTGCAGGAGAATGAAGCGCTTTTCCGGAGTGTCTCTGAAAATATCTCTGACGGCCTGATAGTCATTGAGGGAGATACTATCATCTATATGAATTATAGATTGAGCGAGATTATCGGGTACTCAAAAGAAGAGATACAGACAAAAAACATTCCTGATATAGCGATGCACGGAGAAAAAGAGCGAGTACAATTTGTTGAAGAGAGTATAAGCAGTGGCCGGCAGATGGCATCAGATATACAATTCTGGGCAGAGCATAAAGATGGAAATCCCAGGTACCTATATGTCAGAATAACAAGGGTGCCGGTTGAGGATGCTGTCGTGAGGTATTATGTGTTGGTTACCGATATGACTGAGTGGAAGATTAAAGAAGAGGAACAATCAATCCATTATTCGTTGATTCAGCAATTGATGAGTAATTTTCCTCATCCCATTTATATATTAGACGGTGAAAACAGGTTTTTCTCAGTAAATGACTCGTTTGTACGACTATTTGAACTACAGAAACAGGAAATTTTGCAGAAATCCATTTATGAAGTGCTCCCGGAACAACCTGCTTTATTACTTTCAAATCTAACAACCGATCAGGTATCGGATGTAAAAAATGTATCCCCCCCATATGTTTTTCTCTCCTTTAATGACAAAGAGAGACAATGCCATATTGAAAAGAACCAGATTACCATGAGCCTGCAAGGTGAAACCTACATGGTTGGCATTATCATTGAATGTACTGATACAGGGTGACGAATCTATGATGAATACCAGAAACAAAATGAAATTGAAATCGTTCTCAACCGCTCTGATAACAATGCAGAATCTTCTCCGAATCAGTGTATCAAAATATTGTCGCTGTCTTTTTTGTTATTATTCGTAATAACGGCCATAGCAGAAGAACCGGCATGGTTCCGATACCGATAAGAGCCCACTGAAAAGCAGACAACGGGACAGTTCCAAACAGTGTTGCTCCATACTGAACTATTATTATCTGAATACAGACAATGAGTCCCATTATCCCATAAAATACCGGATTTCCCTTAAATATCGGGGGCATCACACTATTAATTCCCCGGCAGTTTATTCCATTATAGACCTGCGCAATAACAAATGCTGTAAAAAATGCCGTCGCCTGTTGTTCTGCAGTCTCCATCCAGGGAATAGTACAATGGAGAACCACTATTCCGGCAATGATATAGAAACCGGCGGTGATGAAGATAGCCCGGGTCATATATGGAGTGATAACTGATGCATTTTTAGGGATGGGCCGGCGACTCATCAGAGCAGGGTGGGGAGCTTCAGAGCAGAGAGCAAGAGCTGCCAGTGAATCCATAATGATATTGATCCAGAGGAGCTGAATTATCGTGAACGGGAGAGGATATCCAAGTAATGGGGCAGCGAAGGTAAGAACTGCTGCAGCAATATTAATTGTCAGCTGAAAAACCAGGAACCGCTGAATATTCTCGTACAGAGCACGTCCCCACCAAATAGCCCTCTCAATTGTTGGAAATGAATCATCTAAAAGGATAATATCACTTGCCTCACGGGCGACTTCTGTTCCGGCAATCCCCATAGCAAGACCAACATCAGCATTCCGGAGAGCAGGAGCATCATTTGTTCCGTCACCCGTAACAGCAACCACCTCTCCATTCGCCTGAAGAGCCTGGACGAGCAGGAGTTTATCATGTGGCTGTGATCTGGCAAGGACCTGTAAATCCCTGACTACATCACAACGCTCAATATCAGATAAGTTCCGAAATTCTGGACCTGTCAAAACCGTCCCGGCTGTGAGGATTCCGGTCTCCCTGGCAATGGCAATGGCTGTCTCCTGACTATCACCGGTTACCATCTTTACGAGTATTCCTGCATTTTTGCAGGTTTCAACTGCCTTTGGCACATCCGGACGGACCTCATCGCGTATCCCTACATATCCATCCCATATCAGATGAACGGGATCGGTGTCCGGATCTGAAATCTCGGCATGGGCAAAGGCGAGTGTCCTCATCGCCCGGCTGGCGAGCTCCTGCAGGTGAGTAAGGTCCGGTTGCGGGCTGCATCGTATTGCAATGACTTCTGGTGCACCTTTTACAAGGAGAAACTGGCGACCCTGTAACAAGACTATCGTTGCCATCTGTTTCTTATGTGAGGTGAAAAACTCCTGAAATACCAGCGGGTTATCAGCCCGAATCTCCTGGTATGCTATCCCTGCCCGATGAAGCCATCTGAGCAGTGATGCTTCAGTAGAATTACCAACCGATTTCATCTGGCCATCTTTTGCTTCCAGTTCAGCAGTGCTGTTTATTGCGGCATTGAGAGTTATCCATTCTTCAGATCGAACCGGAATTCCAGTTAGTTCTCCCGGGGTCTCAACCGAGGATGCTGCAACTTCCATCCTGTTCATCGTGAGTGTTCCTGTCTTGTCAGTACAGATGACTGTCACTGCTCCCACGGTTTCACAGGCTATCATCCGGCGTACAAGGCTTGCAGCCCGGGTCATCTTACGCATTGTCAGCGCAAGGGATACAGTAACACTAACCGGTAGACCTTCCGGGACTGATACTACGATGATAACCACCGCGAACATACAGGCATTAAGGAAAAATCTAACAATTTCAAGAGGTGTTTCTAATGGTGTTCCAAGTATCAGGCCCTGAACCATCACCGAAACGACGATAAGACCTGCCATCGCATATCCAAATTTGCTGATAATCCTTGCAAGGTCTTTTAGTTTTATCTGAAGTGGTGTCTCTGGCCGGTTTCCCTCAGTCAGTGACGCTGCAATCTCTCCCATCCGGGTTTTATCCCCGACTGCACCAGTGATTATCCTGCCTCTTCCTGCAGTTACAAATGAACCCTTGAGTATGATATCATGCAGGTTCTTTTGGACCGGTTCACTCTCTCCGGTAAAGGCTGAATCATCCACCTCAAAATCAACACAAAACACGACATATCCATCAGCAGGAACAACATCCCCCACTTCCAACAAGATACTATCCCCTACCACCACTTCACGCATCGGAATGGTGCCAGGCATTCCACCTCTGATGATCTTTATTTGTGTATCTTCCCTCATGGCATCTAATAATGCAAATTCCCGGTTACTCTTCCATTCCGTGAGAAATGCGATGCTTGTGGCAAGAATGACTGCCATTGCAATCCCTATAGAATCGATAAGACTTTTTCCTTCGATTAATGCCACAATTGCAGAGATGGTAACTGCTATAAGGAGAATTCGGATGATAGGATCGTTATAATTAGTGAGATACTGTCTCCACAGGGGAATTCGTCGTGGAGGAGTTAACTCATTTTTCCCAAACCGTTCGCGGGACAGGAGAATATCATGGGCAGATAAACCACCCTCTTTACATCCCGGAATCTCTTTCTCAGGGATCATATCTGAGTACTATTCTTATCTTTCAGCAGATGAGATTTGCGGCAATGATGGCGTACCAGTAGTTCTGGCATATAACCGATGTATTTCAGAATGAAAGGATATCTCCTAAATCACCGGTCTGACATCGTTATTCTGCGTTTTTTATGGGGAAAAATTAAGGATTCTGGGAAAAAAGAACTGCATATTCATCCCCGGCAAGAGCGACCGGCATCCATTGATATGTTCCGGTCTCGTCTTTATGTATCTGCCATATCATGAACTGATCAGATTCCCGGTCTCCATTCTTGTCAAGAACAAGTGATCCGGTAGCACCATTCAGGAATTTCGCAACCTGGGGTATAACCTGCTGATATTCATCTGCTGATAGGTATTGTGCATCTTTTATCATCATTCCAGCGAGTAAAACCTGATCATACGCGATGAGCCCCTGTATTGTTGCAGGTGTTCCTGTTCGTGATGCAATTTCTTGTTTTATGGCATCAGTAAAGGCAGTATTTTCAGTTGTACCAGCAAAGGCAGCGATAGTATACGATGTCTTCTCTGCAAACCCGACTGTATCAGGATCAGATAAGAGATCCTGGTTCATATCACTCTCAAGACCGCACCAGATCAGATTCGCAAGTTCAGGATATGTTTCTGCCTGATGTAAAAGGAGAGGAATCTCATCATGGCCAATAATCATGACTGCTATGGGTACGTCAGGATATGTTGCCTTTGCCTTCTTAACCTGATTTACCAGGGTTGTGAGTGTTTCACTAAAGTCCGTGGTATTGGCAGTATACCTGATGGCTGAAGACCATCTGTCAGAGTCCTGTTGTATTAATGAAGCAACATCATCTACACAATCAGTATCATTGATACAATCATCCCGGCTTATCGGGATAATAACAGGAGTACTATCATACTTGAACTTCCAGTATGTCTGTAATGCGTGAATTTTAGCTGTGTTATCAGGAACAAGACGAAATATTAGATCTCCCTGCAATGAAAGATTGACAGATGAGCTGGCGCCAATAGAGAGTATCTGTTCCTCTTTGAGATAGTCAGATAGTCCCTCTGTTTCAGCGCTGAAAAACGGTCCGACAAAGAGATTGACCCCCTTTGTAAAGAGATCCTCAGCAGCTTTTCTCGCGGTTGTTCCTGAGTCGCCTGCATCAGCGGTGAGTAAGTGGAGATTAATGGGAATCCGTGCGGATGAGTAATACGCATTCATATCATCTATTGCCAGTTCCCATCCTGCCAGAATTTCAGGTGCCTGACTTTGCCAGTCTCCCCCCGGGTATAATCCACCGATAGTAATATCATTTCCTGCAGCATCAGCGAATCCATTTATCAACAGAAGAAGCATTACCACTCCTGTTGTCATCAATCGTATTTTCTTTCCATTCATATAGGATCGTTGTAAGAGGGATATATATCACTTCTATTTAGGGTTTCTGAACAAAATGGGTGAGATAATACAGATGCTTCTGTTATCATAGGTTTTTCCCAGTTTTTAATACAGATGTGACGACGAAATCACCTGTTTATTATTCATATACCCACAAAAAAAAAATATTTCAATTCTCCCAGAACTGCCTGATAGAGAATTTTTCTGGTCTTGCCCAAAAAGTCTCAGTTTTTAGTAATTGATATCAGCATAATACAGATTATCTGATACCATTCCTGAATCAGAAAGGAGATCCTTTCTGTCCGGGGGGTGTGAACCAGGATCTGCTTAAGGTACACCAATTATAACAATGATGTGGTAAAAAATGTAATTTTTCTACACCAATTATGCAAGTTAATTCACAATGCATAAATGAAGTGCACCACAATATGTTCATATTGGTGCAGCTTAAATGTGCCAAACCAGTGAGAATATACTATGGATACGTTACAAGAAACCAGTAGGAATAATATTTTCCTCGTTGATGACACTGCAAACCCTGCTCCGCTTGGATTATGTGCATTTGGAATGACAACCATCGCCCTCAGCCTTCATAATATTGGACTGACTGGTCTTTCCAGTCCAACTATTGCCATGATACTGATTTATGGAGGAATAGCACAAGTCATTGCAGGAATTCTTGAATGGAAAAAGAATAACACATTTGGCTTTCTCACCTTTGGAAGTTTTGGGTGCTTCTGGCTCTCTTTTGCAGCAATTCTCATGCTGCCTGCACTTGGTCTCGCATCAGCACCTGAACCTGTTGATTTAGCTGCATTTCTAGGGTTATGGGGTCTTTTTGCACTGGGTCTCTTTATCTGTACCTTTAAGATGCACAAGACACTCCAGATAACCTTGCTTGCAGTTGTTATACTGGTCGTTCTTCTAATAGGGGCAGAACTCACCGGAAGTGTACTGTTGCTGACCCTCGGAGGGGTTACCGGTATTATAGCGGGTGCCCTGGCACTGTATATTGGCATGGGTCAGGTCATTAATGAGATATATAATGACCGTATTTTCCCGATATAACCATTTTTCATAGATTTATTTTTCCGGCAGTATACTATCTTAATCTGGCATTACTATCCTGAAAGATGGTATCACCCTGACAAATAATATACAAGGACGCTGAATGATACTACTATCAGAGATATTCCTGCATACGATTCAGAATCGTATCCAGTTCCAGATATGATAACACCAGGACGAATATGATACCCCGGCTATATATCATCTCAATTTGAACATCTGGTATTCTAACCGATCACTAGATCTGCAGGATCCCAAGTTTTAGTCTGGCAGGTATTACGCACGAAGGAAGGTACAGCACATGCTTTGATACGTAATACAGCCAACAAGAGATCTAAATCATTCATAATAAATAGCCTTAATTCCTCGGTTTGTGTGACTCCTATCTATTAGGATCATATATACCAGTAACCTACGTTGGTTAAATGATATTTTCGTTTAAATTTCAATTCTACCAGCGTTATTCAATTACTTTTACGTGTTTATTCATTTTTGTTACGTATCCGACTGTTATTCTTTCTTAAATAGAAAGAAAGATCCCGATAAATTAAGAATCAACCTGCAACAGTAAATATTAGCGATAGTTACCGGGATCGTGTAATATCCGGTAATAACAACAAATATTTATCATAAAAAATAAGGTAAAATTATGCAAAGGCATATTCTTATTCTAATACTTTGTATTGTTTTGGGATGTATTCAGATTTCATCTGCTGATTATCCGAATATGATTGGAACCTGGTTTTCAGATGACGGATTAGTATATTTTTTGGATGATACAATTGAGGAAGCTTCCAATTTTGAGGATATCTGGGTTTTTGACATGCAAAAAGACCATGTTATTAGTGGATTAAAAACGTTTTTTATGCCGGGCGGAACGACGGTGAATGAAACTCTTGTGGGTATATTTGATCCTGACGGAAAAACCATATCTTTCATTGACCAATCGGGAGGATGGGCTAAAGGAACTTTTATTGATTCAGATACCCTTTTTATTGCTTTATTGACTCCAGGTGATAATTCGATGAAAGCTGATACAACAATGGCATTAACAATGACCCTGCATCGGCAGGAGAATGTATAAATTTCTGATTTATTTTTTTTATTGATCAGGTTTTTTGAGCAGACCTCCTTTGAGGCTGCCCAAAAATCAAATGAGATTATTTATATTTCGTGTTGAAAAAGTAGTTGAATTGACGAAAATAGATAATTATCCATTGGTCATTACCGGTCAGGAGATCAACCATACTATTGCTACTATTATACCTGATACTTCATTAAACCCGTAAATACCTCACTTACAATTCGCATGTGCCTCGATTAAGGTTCTTTTTAGGTAATGACAGAACTTTCCAAAACGTCTGCCTTAAGGATATAGTGTATGTTTCAAATTATCTTTGTTTCACTTTGAATGTTCAAAGTTTTTGCATTGCACTATCATTACTCACAATAGGAACGAAAAAAACTAAATTCGTGGAATATCCCAGGTATTGAATTATCATAGGGAAACATATCCTGATAATATCACCTCATCACACACCATGCAGAAATTCTGAAATAAAAATGAAAATAAGATGCTTCTGCTTACGATTCAGAATCTGATACACTATTATTTACTTACCCAAAAAGAGAGGATATCAAGGAGGACCTATACAATCCACGATTCAGGTATTACAATCGATAATACATTTTTACCATCACCTCTGCTTCGGTGCATAGGCATTTTCCAGGAGATCCCTGTCAATACCTTCTGGTACAGTACCTGATGTTGCGAATTCATACATCATTGCTACAAAAATTCCCTGAAGTGCATTGATAAAGACAATAGCAGCTGCAAAAAGAAGGACTGCGATACCGATGACCGGAAGATAAAACGCTCCCACAACCGGTTCTGAGAAGAATGCAAGAATCAGAATCAGAATAAACGGCAATATAATGAATCCAAGTGAGAACTGGCCGGTAACTGTTTCTCCCCATGTTCGCCTAAAAAGTTCCCATGATGATCTGATTGATGCAATAACACTGATATTCTCAACAATAAATACCGGAATGACAAAGAACGTAACCAAACTCCATGCAGCACCAATTATTGAGGTAATAATCTGACCAAGGCCTTGTGACTCGTTTCTGATAAGCTGGAGAATGACTCCAACCGTTGCGGTGATGACTGCCCAGCAGAGGATTTGGGGAAGATGGGCGGCCGCTACCTGTACTCCGTAGGTAAAAGAAGTCTCTTCTCCCCGCATCTGTCTTCTCACTGCTGCGATGAGACCGGCGTTGAAGAAGATCCCAATAAAACTACATACAAGGTAGAAGAGAAAGAGAATGACGATTGCAAGTAGCTGTGATGATTCTATGTCGGAAATGAATCCGGTAAGAATAATCGGGAAGATAAACGATGCAATCACTAATAAAATGGCAATCCCTGATATAAGCGGGAAGAGAATTAAGGATTTATTCCGGGAAAATATGAAAAGGGTTCCTTTTGCCAGCTCAAGACCCCGGTGCATTCGTTCAAACATTGTCACTATCTCCTCATTAGAGGAGATATAGATTGTGGAGTGAAAGGAGAGTTTATACGATCAACCAGGTTCTGATTTTTCTGTTATAAATGCTGATTCTGATGCTCATTAAGAATTATTTACGTATAGTGATAACTACTGCCATGCAAAACATCTTTTATAAAGATTCCTGGCGCCGGAACTGCCAGAATTCCCAGATGCACACTACCATAAGAATAAAGCACCCGCCCAAAAAGAAAGCTATTGCCGTATCATGAGTCAGAAACTGATCAGTAAGGATATTCCCCTGATATGAGGTATGGAACACTTCATCCACAGCAACAGGAGTTATTTTATCTGCATATTCACCGGAAACTCTTGATGCACCTTCAGCCAGGCGGCTTGGAAACGCATCAGGCAACGGAGGTGAGTACATGACCTGTTCAATAAATGTATCTACAAGCGCAGGGGTACATACCTTATCAGATAACTCCATAACAGGAGTCGGAGAAGTCTGCGAGAAAACCGGAACGAGTGCATATAAAATGGCTGAAACAAACGCAGTTATCCCGAAAAGTGATGCATATTTAGCAAGAATTAATCTTACATTAGCAGATTTTGGCGCAACTATCAGGAGCTGTGGCTTCTGACGGTAAATTTTTATTTCCCGTCCCTTGACACTGTATTTTGTCCTGACGATCTCTAAAAGACCAACATCCAGCAGGTTTTCAATATGATATTTAATGGTGCTCATTGGAACGTGAAGGGCACCCGCAATATCTGTAGACGTCATCTCCTGGTCGCCGATAACAGTAAGGATATCATTTGCGGTCTGACTGGATATGGCTTTTGCTACCTTCTGAGCCTGCTCTTCCCCTTGTTCGAGGACGATGACGTCATCATAATCAGCCATGAAGTACGTGAGTTATTCTCTCCTTTCCTATTAAAAGTGCTTCCTGTATCTTTGCCACATCAGGCCCTCCGCCCTGGGCAAGAGTTGGTCTTCCACCACCCTTCCCACCAAGGCAGGCACAGACATCGGTAACAATAGTACCGGCATTCACTTCCGGTTTCCCACTTGCACAGACAACACGTGCTGTTTCTCCTCCTGATATGAGGAGAGCGACTCCCCCGTTATCTGAAATACTGGTTGCCATGGCAATGAGCTCAGGAACGCCGATATTCACCTGCCTGACCAAAAGAGCAGTTCCGTTCACTAACTCAGGGGTGACTGAGGTGAGTTCCATCTCAGTTACACGTTTCTGAAGCCGTTCAATCTCCTTTTTCTGTTCTTTCCACTCATTAAAAAAGCGGGATGCAGTCTCAGGGAGAACGGTTGTCTGCACTGAAAATGCACTGGCAGCCTCAAAAAGAAGGGATTCAGTCTGTTGAATATGCAGACAGGCTGCCATACCGGCTGAGAAGATAAGCCGTTCTATCCCATCCTGCACATGTTCGACCCTGATTATCTTGATTATCCCGACATCTCCGGTGCTTGAACAATGCGTCCCGGCACACGCTTCGATATCACCGGCTATTTTAACAATCCGAATCTCCCTGCCAGGGGGGACACCACCCTGATAGAGACAAAAACCGTACTGCTGCTCTGCCTCTGCACGATCTTCCCAGGCAATTGACGTCGGTGTATTTTCCATCACCAGATTATTTGCGACACACTCGATCCGGTTAAGTTCTTCAGTTGTGATATGAGTATAATGCCTGATGTCAATCCGGGAGTTTACTTCTCCTTTCTGTGCTCCTGCCTGTCTGATGTGAGGGCCAAGCACCTGCTGACTGGCCTGGAGCAGAATATGAGTGGCGGTATGGTGGCGCATTAGTGAAAAACGCCTTTCCACATCGATTCTTCCCTCAACCCGGTCACCTTTGGACAGTCCTGGCATAGAGACAGTATGAAGAATAGTCTCGCCCACTTTTATGGTATCAAGAACTCTGATATCGGTCCTTTCAGGTGTTGTAAGGTACCCGGTATCTGCCGGCTGACCTCCGCCTTCCGGATAAAATAACGTTTGATCAAGGACTACATATTCATCAAACGCATCAAGCACAGTCGCTTGAAATGTCGTCTCGCACGGTGTGTAATAATACATCTTCTTTGTCTGACCACTCCGGGCAAGCCTGGGAAGTATGGAAGCGAACGGATCTTCTATGTTTTCCTGTTCATTCTCTGAATGCATATCAGCAATACGTGAGTAAAAGTCATCGGGAAGATCAACAACTGCCCCCTCTTCACGTGCCATATCACGTACCATCTCCGGAGGGATACCATGTGAATCATACAGCGTAATCAGTTCAAAAAGCGGTATCTTCTCGCGTTTTTGTTTGTAACTGGATGCTAGTCGTTGTACAGTCCGAGCTCCCCGCTCCATTGTTTGTCTGTACTTCTCTATCTCGCGGTCAACTATCTCATGTACAACTGATATCTTCTGATCAAAGGTATCAAGCCCGATAGTCCTCATCTGCTGTTCAATGAGTTCACCAAGAATATTGTCCATCTTGAGATCCTGCATCATCCGAAGGGTTCTTCGAAGAACAAGACGTGCCAGATACCCGTCTTTTGCATTTGACGGAACAATGCAGTCCCCAAGCATATATGCCAGACACCGGGTATGATCAACGATGGCATAGACGTTCTCTACCGGTGCAATCAATTTTTCCAGTTTGTCTACCGGAATATGAATCTGACGGGCCACCTCTTCTCTGAGCTCAAATATCTTCTGACCTGAAATATCCATCAGACCAGCAAACTGAGCATTCTGACCAAGTATAGTAATAAACTCAGGATCTAAAAGCCGATCTCCAAGTCCTGCTTCTTCCATCACAGAGGTGACCATTTCAGGAAAGACTGCATCATAAATGGTAGGTGATCCTTTTGATGCCCAGACAAAACGCTCAAGGCCATATCCGGTATCAACAACCCGCGTATCCATCGGATAATATGAGACACCACCAAGATCCACCGGTGGTTTATTATTTTTTTGCTTCCCCAGGCTCATAAAGACAAGGGTTGCAACCTCAAGACCACCTGTCAGAACCTCCACACTTGGACCAGCATTGCCACCACCAATCCAGGGGTGTTCCTTATAAGTAACCTGATCCATATCACCCCCGATTGATGCAAGGAACCGGTCACAGAGCTCAACAGTATGATCTTTCCAGTAGATCTCATGGTCATCAGAATTAAACGCATGGTGTGCCATCATCTCAAAGGTGGTCAGATGTCTGCCTGACCGGCCGACTGAGTCGAGATCATTGAGTCTGATACAGGGCTGGGATATCGTCAGGGGGTTTGCCGGCGGTGGTACTACTCCACTAGTCACATATGGCTGGAAATCGGCTATTGAGGCTATAGTAAGATAAATATCATCGCGCCATCGTGCAGCGACCGGATACCGGTTAATCCTCGTATGACCCTCACGTTCAAAGAAGGAGAGGTATGCCTCCCGCATCTCATCAACAGAATGTTCTTTAAAGAGTGGGTTTCCGATAAACTGGTACGGCTCACAGGGTGCATCACCACAGATATCGCGGGACGGATCCCGGGTCCAGAAGGCGCTTTTACACTTTTTACAGATATTTCTGGTCAGCCCTTCGGATTTGAAGTATTCAAGCTGGTATTCCTCTTCCATCATGGAAATTCACTGGTTCCATATAGGTATGATAAAACCGCTAATAGTTGTGTGTGTCAGTATCATTACCAGGATTATGAAGGTGTACAGACTAATTTTTAGATCCTCTTACTCTTATCAGTCAGATAATGTTCGTAAGGTCAATTCCATCTCTCTTAACTGATGAAATAATACATAGAGAGATAGTATAAAACGCATAAAATCCTGCTTAGGGTAATTATTTAAAATTGAGTAAAAACAGATCTGAGAAAGTTCAATATTCAATGCCATTCTTATTTTTTTAGACATTCTTTTTTATTTTACGTCAAAATCGTTATTCGTATGCCATAATAATCAGACTTCTTTTTTTAGGAAGATTACGTAAAGGTTAACGTCTTAAAAATCCTACATACAATAAATTGCAAAACAGTGCAAAACATGCAGAACAGGAATGGCATACCATGGTTACACGCAGGCATTATAGTATTTCTTGTGATACTGGTAAGTGTTACCCCTGCTGGTGCGAATCCAGAAAACGAATATAACATCCTGTATCTGAATTCATATCACCAGGGAATGAAATGGGGTGATGCAGTCACTAGCGGGGTTATTTCCGGCATCCATGAAGAACTGGGAGATAATGGACGTCTTTATATTGAATACTTAGATACCAAACGGTTTGTAAGTCAGGAACACTATGACCAGTTATATCATCTTATCATAGAAAAATACCAGGATGCACCTCTGGACTGTATAATCGTATCTGATGATTATGCCTTATCTTTTATCAAGGAACATTATAGCTC
>CAYRYR010000055.1:0-17580 GCA_964428385.1 uncultured Methanoregulaceae archaeon | reverse complement strand
ATTTTATTAATGGGAGGCATCTGGCCTATGATATGGATCTGAAATCGCATTAATCGAATTCGAACCCTTTTTCCTGATAATATACCTGATACAGGTATCGTTTGTATAGGAACTGAAAGGAGAATGAAAAAAGGTATCAGGGACTTCAGAGTTGTGATAGAAAAAAACGTGTCCCGACCCAGCATGATATCTATCTATATCTTTAGTACCAATATACCCCTATGGGTTGGTATCAGAATAGTTTCATTTGCGTAATATTCTTCATCGCCTTTGTTTTTACTGCCGGATGTACATCTCTGCCCCAGCAATCCGGGGAATATCAATATAATACTCCATATCCTGTGACCGTTGTCAGTGTCACTGATGGTGATACCGTCCATGTAACCATGCCTGATGGAACATTAGAGATTGTTCGCCTCCTTGGGATTGATACCCCTGAGAAATCAGCAGATGACAATAAACCTGGTGAATATGGCTCAATACAGGATATGTCCTATCTTGCTCTCTTTGGTGAAGAAGCAACTCGGTATACTACAGATACCCTTAACGGAACCGGAGTAGAGATAACGTTTGATGAAGATGCCGGACTTCGTGACCGCTATGGACGTCTGCTTGCATATCTCACTCGTGAAAATAAAGAAGATTTTAACGCCAATCTGGTATCTGATGGATATGCCCGTGTGTATACAGAAGAGACATTTACACGTAAATCCTTGTATCAGGATCTGCAGAATGTGGCACAAATGGAGGGACTCGGCCTCTGGCATTATGCAGAAGAGAAAAAACTGCCTGAACCGGCTGGTGTATATATTCTTGATGTCATGTATGATGCAGCCGGAAATGATCTAACAAATCTGAATGGCGAAGAGATAATTCTTGCAAATGCTGGAGATTCTCCTCTGGATTTAGGCGAATGGCAAGTCAAAGAATCTGAGGGTGTTGTGTATACCTTCAATGGGGCTATTATCCCCGGACATGGGCGACTTGTGCTTCATAGCGGATTTGGAGATGATACCATGACTGATAAATACTGGAATCTTAAAACCCCTGTTCTTGGGAATGATGGTGATACCGTTGCATTATATGATGTCAATGGAGTGTTAGTCAGTTCTTTTGCCTGGTAATCCTGCCTGTATGAATCAGGGACACAAATTGCAGGTTCTGGTAGTATAATCAGAAGGGTGCGGGAGAGCGTCTCAAAAATGATATCCTCATTTTATTCAGCATCTTTTCGCAGCCTTTTTCAGAACACATATAATTCGTTCAACTCTCTGACCTTTTGGTGCATGAATAAAGCTGTATGGAACCTGTAATCCATCTATTGGTTCGTGATACAGGGCAAGTCGATTTTTGTGTAACAGATGGCCAATGTCAATGGAATGCCTGTTTTTATCATTTGTTTTGATCTGGGGAAATATGATGACTATTGTTCCGTCTTTTGCAAGGATGGGAGATAAAGCCGAGAGATAACTGTCATATCGCCTGGTAAGATCTGAAATTATCTTTCGCCCTATATCCGGTGAAGGATATTCTTTTAATGCCGGTCCTAGATAGGGTTCGGTTACGATTGCAGGAATAGAGCCTCCATCAAAATGAGAAGCTGCACATGTTACATCAAGCTGAAAAATATTCTGGTCTGGAACTTGTCGCAATTTATTTTTTTTAGAAATCCACTGGATATTTTTTCTGGTACCCTGTATGCAGTTCTCATCTATATCAGATCCAACTGGGTGAAACCCGCTGAGGAGGGCTTCTTGTAACACGATACCGGTTCCACAGAAGGGATCATAGAGCACTTGTTGTGTCCCGGTTCGTGCAAGGTTCACCATGGTTCGTGCAAGAGCACCTCCAAGTCCCAGTTTTGGCCTTGTGTATGGCCGGTTACTATCACGTTCCTCAAAGGCTCTGATATCAATAACTTCTATGGTCAGACAGACGATTATTGTTTCTCTTCGATGCCAGAGTACACATTCAAAGCCATTGTCCAGTATTGACTTTGTATGGATCTTTTGTGGCATAACGGTGTGTTTTTGATATTCTCTGTCATGTTCATAGGATCTGACACGGTCGAGTTCTTCATCAGGGGGAATAAAAGTACATTTTTTAATCTTATGTCTCTTCAGGGCATCTCTGATTGCCAGCATAAAGAGATCAAAATATACCGTATCTGTATCTCGTTCTTCATTGTATGCACTAATACACCAGTGACACTTGTCCTCAATAATGAGTGAAGCAATTAATTCATCTGCGATTGCCTCAATATCTGTTCTGTCATCAGTCGGGTCTGCAGATTTTATCAGAAAAGAAACCGGGATAGCTTTTTTTAAGAGTGATCCTGACTGGAGTACTGATGGAGTCTTCTTTTCCTCTTTAATGATTATCCCTGATGGAGAGATATCGGTTATTTGTACATCGTTTCCATCTGCATGCATCATTGTCTGCAGTTCTGCAAATGAGAGTACTGGATTTCTTCCAAAGATGAATAATCGGTAGGAACGGTCAGGAATATTATCTGATATGGTAAGGTGTTGAATTATCTCTTCTATCTGCATGTGAAAACCTCGTGGACGTATGTCATGAGAGTAGGATGCATATTTATATGGTTTGCCCTTTTGTGGAGCAAAAGGGTGATATTACAATGGTAATCTGATATTTTGTTGTATTGACCCATTTTCGATATTTGTATGAACAAATGTAGTATACCATGGATAACCAAGAACCTTTTTCCGTATTAATACAGATCATTTCACCGTGTGTATATTCATTAGCCGATATGTTGTGTCTGGTTATCTTTGCTTATAAATAATGAGGAGATATCTTAAAAAAAGGATGCAGTCAATTTATTTCTTGACTGAACCTGGAGCGCTGGTAACTACTTTTAGTGATTCTACAACGTCTGTCAGTAACTCTATTGGCATTCCCATAACCATCTCATTATCAGCAATTCCTGAAAATTTCCTGGATCCATCACAACCCAGAGAGAAGTTTGCTTTTCCGGTCAGATAGGTCTGGGCAGTTGCATCGCCACAAACTGACTGGATTCCTGAGAATGATGACTGAATCCTTCCTCCAAGGCGATACAGGGTTGCCTGTGCCAGTTTCAGCATAATTCTTGGTTCATCCACTATCATTACAACTGTAGGATCAAACGGTGTCTTCTCTAGCGGAGCATACATTGTTGCATAGGTGGAAAGAGGTTCTAATGCCGGTATTGAATTAAGTGTCCGCTTGCATGCAGGCCAGCTCTCAAACTTTCCTAACGCATAATAGAATTCTCCAGACTCTAATGATGGGGTTAACTCTTTGAGTCCAAGAGCAAATGCGCCACCGTGACATGTATGTTTGTCAGGTCGTGCAAAGAATATCTTTCCTTCTTTTCGAGCTAGATGTACCATCTGGCAGTGACGGGTTGCCTCTTGTATCTCCTCTACTCCATCCGGAATGTCATCCTTGCTCTTGACAATTTTTATTGCGACAGGGGAACCTGCTAATCCCAAGAGGTCTTTTAATGTTTTTGCTGCTGCTGCATAATCAATAACCGTTCGTACAGTATCTTTCATTATGTTCACCGTATACACTTTTGATGGGGAGTAATAAAGGGTTATCGGGTATCAAAGATGTCTGAGTTTCTCATTGCATTTAATAAAAAAATTCTTTTCTGTAATGACGAATAGAGCAGGTTCTTCCGCTTTGTATACATCTATGACAGCCTCATGGTTGATGGGTATTGATATCTGACCGTCCAGTACCAGTTTTACCGGTTTCGGGTTTATTAACTGGATGGAGAGACGTCGTTTTGAATGGATGAGATGCGGCCTGTTTGATAGCATAAACGGAGCAAGTGGCACCATAAGAAACCCCTCAATTCGTGGATCAAGGATGGGTCCGCCTGCACTCATGGCATATGCCGTAGATCCGGTTGGTGTACTGATAATGAGTCCGTCTGCGCGAAAGGACTCTGCAAGAACATTGTCAATCGTTACATGAAATCTCAGCATCTTGGCTGGCCTGTCTGTGACGATGAGAGCTTCATTAAGTGCTGTGCCCACATACTGGCCATCAACAGTGAAACTGATTCTCATTCGTGGCTCAAAGGAAAACTTCTCTTTCACAGATGCAAAAAACCCTTTTATCTCTTCTGGTTCGATATCTGCAAGGAATCCGACCTCCCCGCAATTAATCCCAAGGACCGGTACCTGAACCGGCATTCTCTGGATACTGAGAAGAATGGTTCCATCTCCACCAATAATGATGACCATATCAGGTGGGTTTTCCTTATGGAAGAGAGGGGGAAAAGGTGGATTTGAAGGTACTTTCTGATCAGCTACTACTATTTCATGCCCGTCTGAAGTGAGCGATTGTGCAAGGATGCTGGCATAGGTATATGCCTGATCTTCCGGTATCCGTGGTACGATAAGGATCTTCATTGGTATCACCTGATACATGAGATGATTTCGGTGTGGAGAATTTTATTCGTCGCAATCAGACAATTCTCGATGCTGACTGCATCTGGAAAGAAGATTGGATTGCCATTCCAGTCAGTTGCTTCTCCTCCGGCTTCTTTGCAAATAAGTACTCCTGCAGCAACATCAGTAACCCGAAGCATACCTCTGATGTCAACAAAGCCATCAAGACGGCCTGCAGCAACGTAGCAAATTTCAAGAGCAGATGCACCAAACTGGCGGGAACGTCGTATTTGCTGATTGAGGTGTGCTATTTGTGCATGATGACTTTTTCTTCTGTACATACATAAAGCACTCCGGCTGAGTTCTTTTGTATCTGATACTTTAATGGGAATGCCGTTTACATAGGCTCCCTTACCAATATCAGCAGTAAAGGTCTCTTTGTGTGCAAGATCCCGTACAAAGGCTTTTTTAATCACTCCGTTTTCTGCATATGCAATTGATAGGGCATAAAAGGGGATTGCAGCAAGTGCATTAAATGTTCCATCTAAGGGATCAAGAAAGATAGTGCCGTCTTTGCCAGGCATCGTCACCACTCCGGCTTCTTCACTAACGACCCTGGCACAGAGCTGATATTTTGCAATAAGGTTGAGAATACAGACTTCAGCTATTTCGTCTATCACTTTTGTCGGGGTGTTATCTGCTCCTGTCCTGACTATTCGGTCTCCTTCTTTCGTTCCGATTAGTGGGGTGATACATATAGAAACTTCATCGGCAATGGTATTGCAGCAGTTAAAAAAATCCATAATGTGGTCTCTTTTTGTCGCAATTGACTGATGTATTTATGTAAAGGTATACAGATAAATATAACCAGTTTTACGGAAGTGAATAATGAAAGAGCAGACTGAAGTCGGTAAATTAAAAGAAGGAAGATATATTCTCATCGAAGAGGAACCCTGTAAAATACTCTCAATCGCGACCTCAAAGCCAGGAAAACACGGTGCTGCCAAGTCCCGTGTTGATGCGGTTGGTATCTTTGACGGGACAAAGCGTTCTATTGTACAGCCGGTCTCTGCAAAGACGTATGTTCCGATTGTTGAGCGGAAAGCAGGGCAGGTTATCTCTATCACTGGCAACTCAGCTCAGTTGATGGATCTGGGAGATTATTCTAATTTTGAGATACTTATTCCTGAAGAGATTATGGGATCAATAGAGGTCGGTAAAGAGATAACGTATATTGAATCCATGGGAAAGAAGAAGATTACTACCTGATTTTTCTGGTGTTTATGAGTTCTGGCATACAGTATCAGTTTGCTGATGCACATTGTGATTATACCGCTTCGGTGTATACCATTTTTGGTGTTCCCTATGATGGAACCACCTCTTTTCGGCCGGGTACCAGAAACGGCCCGAGAATAATCAGGGATTTGTCCTATAATTTTGAGTCATGGATAGAGGAGGCTTGCATGAATATGAACGATATTCCTCTCCATGATTATGGCGATCTTGATGTTAGTGTATTACCTGATATGGTTGTTTCTGAAGTCATGTATACGGTACAGACTTTTATCAGTGATAAAAAAGTTCCTGTGCTTCTGGGTGGTGAGCATTCGGTAACCATCGGTGCAGTGCGTGCCGTACGTCCTGACTGGTACGTGGTTTGTGATGCCCATCTTGATCTCAGGGAAGAATTTCGGGGAACTGCCTATAATCATGGATGTACTACGCGACAGGTGATTGAAGATGGCATTTCCAATGTCATTATCATTGGTGCACGTAGTGGAACATACGACCAGTACCGGTATGCAAAGGATCATGTGATATTGTATACTGCAGACAGGGTAAGAGAACTGGGCATTGCCAGGGTTATACAAGAGGTCAGCGATACTGTTGGCAATGCCAGGGTGTATTTTTCTGTTGATGCAGATGTCATAGACTGTTGCCTGACTCCGGGAGTTGGAACTCCTGAACCGTTTGGGTTAACTCCTGTAGATATCAGAGATGTTATCAGGGCATTTGCTTCCCGAACGATAGCATTTGATTATGTTGAGGTCTGTGATTTTGACAACGGACAGACTGCCGCTGTTGCAGTCCAGTTGATACGTGAATTTATTGTGAGGAACTGGCTTTTTCGGCTCAGCTCCTGAGTACAATCAGGGTATCTAACTGCCATACCCATCCGTTGTCTTTTTTGATTGGGATGTCATTGTATGTTCTCTTCACGATGCCATGTACATCCCAGATTATCTCTCCTTTCAGCACTCCTTTTGATCCTTGGATTGCGGTATCTGATGGTATGAATTCTTTCATGGTTACTCCCTGTAATCTATTTGTAACACATGTCCGGTAGATTGCCTGCAGACTACAATCCTCACTAGTGGTGCAAATACGGGAAGAACTTTCACAGTATGGGTCTTTAAAAGCACAGCATTTTCCCTGTTCTTCCCCATAATTGCACTGGATGAGTGCATATTCATCTCTTACTGCCTCTGTAACCAGGTCACTTATGGCCGTAGCATAGGTATCATTCGAGTAATCGGAGTTGAATGCGGTCTGATATTCCTTCATCAGATACCTGATAAGTTCTTCTGAAGAGAGGTAAACAAGAGAGTCCAACTGCCATATTCCTTCCTGGTTTCGACTGAAGGATAAGGTAACTGGTGACGTTATGGTGTTATTTTGTATTTGCCATATAACACTCCCGGTAAGTTCTCCATGATTACCCTGTACCCATTCATCACCAACGAGAAGGGAATCAAGTGTAGCCCCGGAAAGCCTGTCTGTAATGAGTGTTTTGTATTCGGTATCTGTCTGTAAGTTATTCCGGGCAACAGGTGAAAGAATGGCGGTAATATTTGAAATATAGGTGTCTTTATAGACGTCTGCATTAATCAGTTCCTGATACGGTATAAAAGCGAGATGTAAAACATCGCTTTTTTCTTTTTTGTATCCTGCTCCGGCAGAGGTACTATCGTCGGGATTCGGAACCAGAATGAGGATTGTGTATTCATCTATGAAGTATGAATCGATATCAAAGATGAAATCACCGCCTGAGAAGAACTTTTCTGTCCACGGTCGTGGATCTACATACGTATCATCTTCTGTCCATAATTTTGGGTTTAAACCACCTTCAGGGGTTATTTTTCTGAGGATAGTACCGGTCGAGGCATCACGGACGGTAATAGAAAATCGTGGACTAACTACAGAAAGTGAGACGACATTCGAATCTTCTGATGATGATGCAGTTTTTGCGAGTGCCTCTTCTTTTGTTCGGATCAGGGTTCCAGACTCGATTTCTGCATTGGTCAGGTCTTCTGGAAGTTTGATATCATATTGTAGTTCCCAGTATCCATAGGGTATTGAGACTGGTTTTGTAATGCCGCTGGTCTTTCCTGACATAGTGCTATAGGTCAGCATTTTGCGATCTGGTACAGAATTTGTAGGATACGCTCGTGGGAAGATATATGTCCCGGTTTCAGACTGTAATTCCATTATTGTCTGAGATTTATCCCAGGTCGGAACAGCAGTTGGTGTTGCATTTGGTGTTGGTGGCAGAGTCGGTATAAGTTCTGGTTCCTGGTTTACCGCTGGCGGAGTCTCATTTAAGAGTGCTGATATATTTTCTTCTTGTTGTGACACGTTTTTTATAAAAGACTCATTTGACTCAGGAAAGAACTGGACCTCTTCTCCGGTTATCATGGGCTTGACAAATACAGCCATGATGAGGACGATAATGATACCGACAGCTACGATAATGAGATCACGTTTCTCCATAGGTACAAGTGATACTGGTGTAGATTTAAGGTCTTGTAGAGATGGGATGATTCATCTCTGATATCACTTGTGTAGTATCAAAAAAGGGGTTATCAGATTATCCCGGAACCAAAACTAAAAAGTTTCATCAATTAAGTTTTTGATATAAAATCCGACAAATTGGTTATCGTTTCACTGATAAAGATAGTTATGAGACGGCATGCTATGAGTTTTCTTCAATATATTTCAGAGGGACGAGTATTGTTATGGTATACTCCTGTAACTCTTCTCCGGTAACAATAAAATAATAATTTCTGTCTCCTTCAAAGAACCTCCCTTCCTTTTGTTCAGTTTCTGTTCCGGGCCGCCATGTTATTGTCCTGATAAGAGTGTCTTTCTGGACTCCTTCTTCCATTACATCAAGAATAAAAACCGGTGTATCACCGAGAGGAACGACTGAGTACTGGATTTCCCAGTAGGGGAATGGCATTTTAAACGTCCCGGTTTTCCCACTGTATTTACTGGTAATCGTTGCATAGGGCGTCATTCGTACTGCTGGCATCGGCATATCAGGGTCTGGCTGCCACATGGATCCTTCCGGGGTAGCAGTTGTCGTCGGTCCTTTTTCTGTTACTGATGGGATGATGGGAACTGGTGCATCAGAAGTGGGTTTTTCATAAGCCGGGGTTGCCCCTGGGGTTATAGGAACTTTGGTCTCTACCGATTGTGCAACAGGTAGTTCAGGCGATTTCGGCAAAAAAACTACTTCTTCCCCGGTCATGAGCGGTTTTACAACGACTGCCATGAGCAGTACAATGATAAATGCAGCGATAATGACCAGGTAATCGCCTTTATTCATGATACCTTAAATTTCTCTTTGTTAGCATATAAGATCATTTAAGAAATGTGGTTAAGATAAGCGCTCTGTAACAGAATGTCACATAATAAAAGGGTCGGGATGCCTGATGTTCCCGAATGCTTATCGGGTATCTCCTCCCACTACTAGAGGTAAAGAGTGGAGATGTCAAATGTCAAAAGACCAGACCAAACCATCAGAGAACTGTGATTCAAATTGTTCTTCCTGTCAATACGGAGCGACCTGTGAAGACGCCGAAAAGAAAAGTGATCTCCCTTCTAAAGCAACAGTTGATGTCAAACATGTCATCCTTGTTCTGTCAGGAAAAGGTGGAGTAGGTAAATCAACGGTATCAGTGAATCTTGCCTATGCTCTTTCCAACCATGGCAGACAGGTCGGACTCCTTGATCTCGATATTCATGGCCCGAATATCCCAAAGATGCTGGGAATCGAGAATCATCAGCTCCTTGCTGAAAATAATAAGATAGTGCCGGTACGGGTTACTGGTTCATTACAGGCTCTCTCAATGGCATTTTTGCTTCCAGAACCCGATTCCCCGGTAATCTGGCGGGGTCCAATGAAAAATACCGCAATCAGTCAGTTTCTAAATGATACCAACTGGGGTTCTCTTGATTATCTTGTGGTAGATCTTCCTCCCGGAACTGGAGATGAGGCGCTCTCCATTGCACAACTTGCTCCAAACGTACGTGGAGCGGTTATTGTGACAACTCCACAGGATGTCTCGACGCTTGACTCAACAAAGGCAATCTCCTTTATTGAAAAGATTGGACTTGAGGTGTTAGGAGTGATTGAGAATATGAGTAGTTTTTCATGCCCCCATTGTGGAGAGATGATTGATCTCTTTGGATCTGGTGGTGGTGAAAGGATTGCAAAAGCTCACTCGGTTCCGTTCCTTGGGAGTATTCCTATTGATCCTGAGATGCGAAAAGCAGGCGATGAGGGTCGTCCATTTATTATCAGACGGGGTGAGAAGACACCTGCCTGGATTGCAATTAATGATGTCATGGAACATCTTGTGGCAATTGTTGAAGGATGAGAATGGATTATCTCCGCATTTTGTGTGGAACTGAGGAGTCACTCCCGGTATATGCTGATATTGTCGTATGTCTGCAAAATATATCCATATTTCCGGATTTAATTGAACCAATCTACCGCAAGGCACTTAATATGGATGAAGAAGATCTGATTCGCCTGCGGTTTGGTCTGCTCAGACTTCAGATGTATGCTGACATTAACCGCAATCAGGATCTTGATCTGGCCCAGCGGATAAAATATGTTGCTGAACTTCTGGAAGAGACACTGTTTGGAGATATTGCAATTACCCTTTCAGGTCCGGTTGAAGAAGAAACCTGATATCTGACAATCAGAGTTCTATTCCTTTGTTTATGATAAATCAACCATCTGATCTGCATTATCTGACCATCTGCCTCTCAGATTCAGGTAGTGTGCGGGAAATAACAGATCTGGTAACCCGGCACGGTCTGGTTATCCGGCGCATCAGATATGATGCAGATATTGATTGTACATACCTCTTTATGTGCCTCTCTGGTCTGAAAGAGAGTTATGATGTGGCAAAGCAGGCACTCAGTAAGGCAGGTTATCAGATCCCGATTGAGGATGAGCGGGTCCTTATTACTATTGATTTGAATTGTGATCTCGTGCATTTGGCACTTTCTGATATCCTTTCTGATGCACAACGGATGGGTATGTCACTGGTTACCCTTGATGCAGATAACAGGGGCAGAGATCCCACTCACATTTATGCCAGGTTTCGTTCTTTTCCTGATGCCATGGCAAGAGCTTTTATTACAAAAATACAGGCAGATTACCCGGATATTGTCTGTTCTCTCTCCTCACTTGAGGAAAATCCCAGCGGATATAGTTTTTATGATCGATATGCTGCATCAATACAAACGATTACGAACGGGGTACAAAGGCCGCCGGTGTATGAACTGGTGAATCGTTTTACACATGCCGCCCAGGCATTGACTCAGTATGATCGGGATTATAAGACTACTCTTGCACGGATATATGAGAACGGAGTAGAACTGCTACAGACATGTGGGGATTTTTTCACTGCTGAGATTCAGCAGATACCTGTTGTAGACGGGATGACACTGATGTGTTTCCAACTTCCGGGTGGAGGGAATATTTTTCTTCTTGATACCTGTGATGAACTTGTGATGATAGATACCGGGTATGGCATTTATCATGATGATGTGATGCAGATGTTTGACGCATTACATATCGACCTTAAAAAACTCTCCCGGATTATTCTGACACATGGTGATACAGATCACTGTGGAGCAGCCGGTTTCTTTGATGTTCCGGTCTATACTCATGAAGGTACTGCAAAAGTCATAGAGACACATAATCGTGCAGCCGGATCTTGTAATGAAGACTGGGTTATTGAAGAAGTATATACGCTTATGATAAATCTCTTTGGCAGGATGAATCCAGGCGAATCGTTTCGTTTTTTCCCCTCTGCCGGTGAAAAAAATCTGGAAGGGTTTGCAGTTTTGGATTGTATCAGCATCGGGGGTCATGAATTCATGATTCTTGAGAGTCACGGGGGGCACCAGCATGGACTCATATATCTGTACTCCCGGACAGCAGGGGTTCTCTTTACTTCAGATACGGTTCTGAATCTTGCCAGTCTGACCGAAGAGAGGACACGCTATAATGGATTTGCCGTATATCTGGTGACTTCTGTTAATGTTGATCCTGCGCTGGTAAAGATAGAACGGACTGCGCTTACTGCTCTTGCACGAAAAGCAGATACACTGATGCAGGAGAAGATGGGCCGTCCTCTCTTTATTTGTTGTGGACATGGTCCGGTATCGGTATTTATGGATGGCGGCCTCGCCCCTGCAGGGAAGGTCATTCAATATACACCTCATCGTTACTCTTCGTGATATTTTGCAGTGACTGGGGGGAGTAGTAGAAATCATCAAGAAGGCCTGTATCATATTCATACCTACGTATGATCCATCGGGTTCAGGATATGATGCTTCTCATGGCGCGGGAGATAGAGGCAGTATCAAAAACAATATCTGATGAAGAGGTGACGGCCTTTGTCAATGAGATTCTCAGGTCAGGTCGTGTCTATGTGATGGGTGCAGGTCGCTCAGGTCTTGTGGCAAAGGCGTTTGCGATGCGTCTGATGCACCTTGGGCTTACGAGTTTTGTTGTTGGCGAAACGATTACCCCGGCACTTCTTGCAGGAGATCTGGTAATTGTTTTGTCTGGTTCCGGCCAGACCCGGACAATTGCAGAGATTGCTGAGATAGCAAAGAAGATTGGTGGCCGTGTCGGTCTTATCACGTCAAATTCGTCATCGGCGATAGGAATGCTGGCTGATGCCATCGTCGTCATTAAGCAGCACCGTGAAGATTTAACTGATGATTCAGTAAATTTTGATATACGGGAGATGCTTGGCGAACATCGATCATTTGCACCTCTTGGAACATTCTTTGAGACTGCTTCTATGACGTTTTGTGATGCCATCATATCGCATCTGATGGAAATTCGGGAGATTGATGAGGCTGAATTAAAGGGCCGCCATGCTAATATTGAGTAGATATCTATGGAATTAGGACCAATAGCAACCAGAGCAGAGCAGGTTTCTGAGTCAGGGATTCGAAAGTTTTTTCAGGCAGCAAAACCTGGTAGTGTCAGTCTCGCACTTGGTCAGCCTGATTTTGTCACCCCGCTTCATATCAGACAGGCGGCAATAACCGCGATAGAAGAGGGAAAAACAGGTTATACGTTTAATACTGGCATTCCCGAGCTCAGAGAAGCGATTTGTTCAGTTCTTCTGACACATAACAATCTCTCATATGAGCCGGATCAGCTGGTGGTAACAGCAGGCGCAGGTGAAGCTATATTTGTTGCGATGCAGGCGCTGGTGGATACAGGGGATCGTGTTCTTATCCCCAATCCCGGGTTTGTCTCATACCGGGAGTGTGTTACCCTTGCAGGAGGCTGTCCTGATGCTCTACCGCTTGATGCAGATCTGCATCTTAATGTGGAAGTGGTACAAGAGCATCTTGACGGAGCACGGCTGATGGTACTGAACTCTCCTGCCAATCCTACCGGTGTTGTCGAGCCGGAAGAGACGATTCGTGCCATTGTTGAGTACGCAAATGACGCTGGTGTCTGTATCCTCTCTGATGAGGTCTATGAGCATTTTGTATATGATGCAGAGACGGTGAGTGCTGCCCGGTTTTCTGAGGATGTTATCACAGTGAATGCAACAAGCAAAACATATGCAATGACCGGCTGGCGGGTAGGATATCTGGCTGGTCCTGATGCCTATGTACGACAGTGTGTAAAGATTCATCAGTACTGTCAGACCTGTGCCTGCTCAATATCCCAGTATGCCGCGCTCGCTGCATATACCGGTGACCAGTCCTGTGTGCAGGAGATGCGGGATGAGTATGCGCTTAGGCGTGATCTCCTTAGTAAGGGTCTCTATGATCTTGGATTCTCATTTCCGATGCCACAAGGGGCATTTTATCTCTTTGTGCCAATGGATGCAGAGACGTTTTCTGCCATTATTGAGCAGGGAGTGGTTATTGTTCCAGGTGATGCATTCGGTAGTGGGGGAGAAGGATTTGCAAGGTTTAGTTATGCAGCCTCACGCGATGTTATACAGACTGCATTAGATAGAATAGGTCACGCACTCTAAGAATAAAGGTGAAATCTGATATGGAAGCATTGCTAAAACGGCTCTCTGATGCTCATGGGGTATCAGGATTTGAAGGAGAAGTACGGGACATTATCCGCGAGGAACTCAAAGGATTTGTTGATGAATTCATTGAGGACAGGATGGGAAATCTTATAGCTGTCCGCTGTGGCAGTGCGTTTTCGGTGATGATTGCGTCCCATATGGATGAGATCGGGCTGATGGTTCAGTATATTGATGAGAAAGGATTCTTAGCCTTTGTAACCATTGGCGGATGGTATGAACCATCACTCCCGACACGCAGAGTCATTCTTCACGGAACAAAGGGTCCGGTAACAGGTGTGCTTGGATCTAAACCTCCTCATATGATGAAACCTGAAGAGCGGAAAAAGCCTCTTGAACTCAAAGATATGTTTATTGATGTTGGTGCAAGGACCGCTGAAGAGGTAGCAGATCTCGGGATAGAGATAGGAACGCCGGTTACGATGGATGTTAGTGCAACCAACCTTGCGAATGGCAGACTGACTGGCAAGGCTTTTGATAACCGGGTAGGGGTTGCTGTTCTCATTCAGGCATTACGAGAGATGGAAACACCACATACCGTGTATGGTGTTTTTACCGTACAGGAAGAAGTCGGCCTCAAAGGGGCTAAAGTTGCTGCATTCAGGCTTAAACCTGACATTGCGATTGCAACCGATGTGACCATCCCCGGAGATCATCCGGGAATTAAGATGCGTGATGCTACCGCAGAGCTTGGAAAAGGGCCGGTTCTCTCGCTCGTGAATGCTTCAGGCCGGGGTCTTATTGCAGATCAGAGGATGGTTAAGTGGCTGCGGGAAACTGGTGATAAGCATAAGATTCCGTACCAGCTCGAAGTTGGCGATGGTGGGAATACTGATGCAACCATCATCCATCTCGAACAGGGTGGGATTCCAAGTATTCCGGTCTCTGTGCCGGCCCGGTATATTCATTCCTCTGTTGAGATGGTTGATCTCGTGGACATCTCAAATACTGTGAAGCTGATCGTTGCCGCAATGAAGAAGAAACCTGCATTCTAACCTGTGTTGACCCAGAGAAAATCTTTTTTTTTCCGATATCTGATGGACTTTCGTTTTCTGAAGCTCTGTTATCATGTTCAGTCAGGATTACGACATTCCCATTTGCATATCATTAATGCCACGATTAGAATTTAAACCGCAGAGGGAGGAAGATGTCTCAGAATACTAGGAATCTTATCTCCTTTTGGGTTACATCAGTTCAATTGTAGGAATGGTATTTAGGTTGAAAGGGTCTCTGGATACCTCAATTGGAGGGATTCTAACCGCAGAGGGAGGAAGATGTCTCAGGTACTCTGGGAATCTTATCTCCTTTTGGGTTACATCAGTTCAATTGTAGATTTCATTTCACCCCCGGAAAGATGATATAAAGAGTGAAAAGATGATTGACACTATCACTTGAAAAATCGACATCACTCTCTTGATTAAAAAGAATATGGATTTTAAATGATTTTTATACCCTCAGGTCGTTGTCCTGATGATCTGTATTTTTCCATCCCTGCATGCTGATTAATTCTTTGCAGAAGGCACCTGTAACTGGGTAGCATCAGTTCAGGCTTTTATTGAACCTGGAATAGTGAGTTGTATTTTAGTATCATCCGGGGAACTGGTTACTCCATAGATAATGACTATTAGCGAGAACGGTCATATTTCTTGATATGCATGCAAAACGCGTTCTCTCATATCTTCTGGTAATCATTACTGTGGCTGCTGCCGGTATCGTCTTTTTAACCGGGTTTGCAGTATCTGATATGTACGCACCGGTCCAGGAGGGTCCGTGTCAGGGAGTGACACTCTTTTCTCTGGTTGATGGTGTTCCTTCAACGAGTGAGATTCTAATGCGGGAAGTGCCTGTCGGAACGAAGTGTCTTGTAAAACGGCCGTATGGATATGTAGAAGCCTATCCGGATGACCATAATAATATTTCAGTCATTGCTTCTGCATTAGGACGGGGCAGTGACGGGATGGCATATGTTACTGGAAAGATACGAAATCTTGATAATGAACGAATTGATTGTATTGTTGTGACATTTACACTCTTTGATTCACAGGGAAATCAGGTTGGAAATGCCTATGCAACCCTTGATTATCTGGAGGCGCAGGGAACATGGCTCTTTAAGACGGATCCGGTCCCCATAGAGGATGTTGCATTCAACCGGTTTGCATCAGTCTTTACCGGTTCCTATTCAGGACAGTGATCCTGATTAATAAAAAAGGTTGTGAGATACCTGGATACTTTATAAGTCATTCATTAGCACAAGTTATGCATATGATAATGAAGTGTAATGGGGCTGTTGCATGAATACCATATGTCGATATAATAAGGCTATTTTTTAGTATGAATGTAGAAAATCAAAGTGTGAATAGTCCTTATTATTGTACTAATGGGAGTCATTAGTACAACAGCCCCTGATATCGGAAAATATTTTGGGTTCCTTTTTTTGAGATGATCATGAAGAAAGGAATTTGGCAACATCATCCCGCGTAATCCCTGCTTGTCTCAATATTTCATGCAGAGTTCCTGATGGTATTTCTTTGCCCGGGTGAACGGGGACTACAACTCTCCTTCCCGAGTCGGGATGTATGAAGATCTGATGGCTTCCTTTTGATCTATCAAATTCATACCCGGCATCTTTTAGTATGGATAATACCTGTTGAATTTTAAGAGGTGGCAACCGGGTCATGCGATGAAATTTTTATATGAGATTCAAGTATCCCTTCTTCTGTTGGTATCTCTTCCCCATGAGCCAAAAGACTCTCTAGATACAATTCAATTGCTTCATGGGCATTATGTATAGCATCATCAATTGTTACTCCCCATGAAATACATCCAGGAAGAATTGGAACGATGGCGGTATAGGCTCCTTCTGATTCTTTCTTTAATAAAACTCTATATTGGAGATCTGTCATGGTATATTGGCACCTGAATGTGTATACATAAGTAAGCAGGGATTAAAAAGGTAATCTGACCTTTTCACCATACCTGATATTTTGACAATACAGATATCCCTGCTCCCAAACACTCTATCATATCCAGTTGAGAACCAGAATTAATTAATTATAAGGGTTCTAAATGGAAGTTTCTAACGGTTCTTTAAAGAGTTGTATTGGTGGAATGCTATCTTTAGGTCACAGAATAACCGCTTTCTCGATGACCACGTCTGTCTGTGGTCTGTCGTTTTTACCTGTTTTTGTCTTTCCAATAGCGTCTACGACTGTCATTCCTTCGATTACTCTTCCAAAGACCGGATGTTTGTCATCAAGGAAGTTGTTGTTGACAAGGTTGATAAAAAACTGACTTCCGCCGGTGTTCGGACCGGCATTTGCCATGGAGATGGTTCCCCTGTTGTTCTTATTCATCTCTCCAAACTCATCTTTGATGGTGTAGCCAGGCCCGCCGGTTCCGGTACCTTTTGGACATCCTCCCTGTAGCATAAATCCTGCGATGACCCGGTGAAAGACAATTCCATTATAAAAACCGTCTTCAACGAGTTTCTTAAAATTTCCTGCAGTAATGGGCCTGTTTTTCATGTCCAGTTCGATTACAATTATCCCTTGTGTGGTGGTTAATCTGACCTTTGTTTTTGTATCTGTCGTCATCTGTACATCTGGTCGGCGCGGTAACGTAAATATTCATTGTTTTTACCTTCATCTCCCTCTTTCAGACCCGGATCTAATATATAACGGATATAGTTTGAGCTGGTTTCTCTTCCTCTGATTTACGGCAAGATACTATACTATTTATAATAGTATAGAAATATGATCTTCTATATATCAATCTTAGATGCACCGATGGGAGATTAC
>CAYRYR010000054.1:11342-17925 GCA_964428385.1 uncultured Methanoregulaceae archaeon | reverse complement strand
CTGTAACAACGTTTCATCAGTAATTTCTTTCATTGTATAAAGAGAGAATAGATAGGATTGTTATCCAGACAAGCAGACACTCCAGTCTGAAACATTATTCAAATAGTGTTTTTCATCCGATTACTATCTCTTCTGAAAATGCGCATATCCAGGTACATTCAAATGAACAGGTGTAAAGATTTGTTTTTATCAATTTAATATTTATCAAATGGATATTTGGGGATGAATAGGAAGAAATACACGATGAGATGTGTATGATGTTGCAGTAAAAACGGCCTACTTTAAAAAAAAGGATCATTTTTTTGAAAAATTAATTAATACAACTTATCATCATGTAAACATCCAAAATAAAAACTAATATACTCATGCTCTCAACCTAACTAATGTACCATCGAGAGAGGAGGGTTGGATGAAGATTGAGGTCTTGAAGAATATCAAGAAAGCAGAAGAAGAGTACAAAAAGATGATCAGTGAGGCTGAAGCGGGACGTGTAAAAGCGTTGGCTGATGCCCAGCTCGAAGGTGACAATCTGGTTCACAAGGCACATGTTGATGCTGAAGAGTACAAAAAGAAACGTATCGCCGATGCAAAATCTACAGCGGCTTCTCGGTACGATGCAATTGTAAAAAAAGGCAGAGACGAAGTTACTGTTCTTGAGCAGAAAGGCAGGCAAAATCTCGACAAAACTGTCGATTTGCTTGTTAGCAGGTTTAAGGAGCAGCTTCATGTTCAGTCCTAAACCTATGAGCAGGTTGCTCATCGTTGCTTCAAAAGAACATATTGATCCTGTTATTGCTGAGTTATACCGGCATAATGTCTTTCATATTGAGGACTTTATAGAGAGTGGTAATGAGGAATTAAAGGGTGTTAAAATTGGCAATCCAAGTAAGGGAGTCGATAAAACATCTTCAGACCTCGTCAGGATACGTTCGATTGCGTCCACGTTTAATGTAACAGAAAATGATGCTCTAGGATTACAACGAGCACAAAATAATGTGCTGCGTGAACGTATCGTACAGGATCTTCCACAAATTGCAAAAGAAGTTGAGGAACTTCTGAGTAAACGAAGTCGCCTGGACTCTTCAATAAAGGATTATGAACAAAGGATTGAACTTTTAAAACCGTTCACCGGATCCCCTGTTCCAATGGATATGCTTCGTGGGTATGACACGATCAGTGTAATTGCCGGAACCTTTACTGGTGTATTTAACCTTGAGGTTCCTCATGAGGAATATTCCTATTCACATAAAGGTACTACATTCATTATCCTTGCAGTCAGGACAAATGACCTGGCAACAGTGGAGAAGTATCTGTTAGACATCCAGTTCCATAAAATTGCAATTCCCGTTGAAGATGGATCTCCGCAGGAGATAATCTATCAATATGAGCAGGAAATTGCATCTTTAAAGGAGAAAATGGATGGTGTGGTAAAAGAACTTGAAGAGATCAAAGAGAAACAAAAAGATTTTCTTCTTGCGTCTGAAGAGCTGCTAAGTGCAGATGTGGACCGGGCAGAGGCACCACTTAGATTTGCAACAACAGATCATGCATTTGCGATTGAAGGATGGGTTCCAACCGAGAATCTAACGGCATTACATAGTGATATTGAAAAAATCACATCCGGTAATGTACTGATATCTGAGCTCGATATTGATGATCCCAATAACGGACCTCCTGTTGAGTATCACAATCCGGATTTTGCCCACCCGACAGAGTTGTTTATAGACGTCTACTCCCGTCCCAAGTATACAGAAATCGATCCTAGCCTGATTATGGCTATCGTGTATCCGATAATGTTCGGTCTGATACTTGGTGATGTTGGATATGGTCTGATATTGCTTATTATGAGTTTTGGTCTTCGATCACTCTTTCATAATGAAGGGGGAAATCAGCTTCTTGATGTTCTTCGGAACTGTAGCATCAGCAGTATCTTCTTTGGGATAGTCTTCTCAGAATTTTTAGGGTTTTCATTACCATGGCGCCCACTGTGGTTGTCACGTCACCTGAATATTGGTGCGGGACCAGAAGCCCATGCAATTGCAGAAGTTTCCCATATTCCTGAACTATTGGTACTCTCAATCTGGATTGGACTGTTTCATATCACGCTCGGACGTATTTTGGGAGCGAGAAATGCCGCAAAGATGGATCATGGACATCACCGCCAGCTCGCTATCTATGCAAACATCGGCTGGATCATGGTGATGTGGGGAATTGTTTTATTAATCTGGTCTTTCTTCGCAATTCCCTTCATGATTGATCTAACAGGTCTTCCAGGAATTGTGAGTGGATTAAACGTAGCATCCATCGCTGGTGCTGTTATTCTTATCGTTGGAATCATATGTATTGCACGGGAGAATGTACTTGATCTGATGGAGATTCCAACTATTATTAGTAATGTGCTTTCGTACACCCGTCTTATTGCAGTTGGTCTCTCATCTGTCGCAATTGCGATGGTAACAAATTACATCTCAATTGGGATGATAATTGAACCGAACTTTGAGTTAAGTGTTTTCGGTATTGTATTCTTTGTGGTTGGTATCATTGTGTTCCTGATTGGACATACAATTAATACTGCACTTGGCGTCATAGGTGGTGGATTACACCCCCTTCGTCTGCATTATGTTGAGTTCTTCACCAAGTTTTACCGGGGTGGAGGAAAAATATACCATCCATTTGGAAAAGTAAGAAAATTAACAGAAATTGAATGATATTAGGAGTTAAAATATATGGCATCTGGAGCAGAAACAATGGCAGTTGAAGCAGCAGCACAGAGTATCGAAGTATTGGCGAGCGCAGCAGCCGCAAAAGGATTGACAGCCATAGGTGCAGGCCTTGCTGTTGGTCTGACTGGTATAGGTTCAGGTCTTGGTGAAATGAGCATTGGTGCTGCGGCAGTCGGTGCAGTAGCGGAGGAGAAAGAGATGTTCGGTCTTGCATTACTCTTTACAGTCCTTCCTGAAACGATTGTCATCTTTGGTCTTGTAGTAGCGCTGCTTCTTCTCTTCTCCTGAATTATTGGGGATACATTATGGGACTGGAGGCAGTCATCGGAGAGATACAGGAAAAAGGGCGGGCTGAAGCCAAAGTCATTAAAGATAATGCAGATACCCAGGTTAGGGCGTTTCTGGATACAGCACAGCAGAAATCCGCTGATATTCGAACTGTTGCTAAAGAGGAGATAGAAAAATCAGTTTCTCATCTCATTACCCAGGAAGAAGCCGCAGGAGGTCTCGTTGTCAAGCGTGAATTACTCAATACCAAAAAAGAACTTTTTGATGAGGTATATCAAAAAACACTTCAGCAAATAGGAGATTTTGGTTTAGATCTTCACAAGAAGATCATCTTATCACTATTGCAGATGGCAAAAAGCGAGATTTCAACAGGTAAAATCAGTTGCAATGCACGGGATGAACCAGCTCTCAAGGAGATTCTTGGTCAGTCTGCATATTCCAACTACTCATTTGGCTCTGTTATCGATATCGAAGGCGGAATCATCGTTGAGAGTAATGATGGCTTACTAAAAATGGATTACAGTTATCGTACATTCCTGAATACCGTATGGGAATCCGGATTAAAAGATGCGTCTGACATTCTTTTTGGATAACAGGAGAGATACTCATGATACAGAACAGTAGCGGCTCGGCACCGTATATCTATGTATGCACACGACTTCGCGTGCGGAAGGCCAAGCTGCTCCCGCCTGAAGAGTATCCGCGTATGCTCAATATGAGCCTCCCTGAGATAATCCGACTGATTGGGGAGACTGAGTACCAGAAAGAAGTAGATGAACTTGGTGCTTCCTTTGAAGGAATTGATCTCATTGAGACAGCTCTCTCATGGAATCTTGCAAAAGAGTTCCGGAACGTAATTGACATTGCACCTGGATCACTGAAGGAATTTACACAGGCATATCTGCGGAGATGGGACATATACAATGTAATGACCATTCTTCGTGGGAAAATGCAGGGCGTGACTCCCAACAAGATTAAAGAAGTACTCATACCGGCAAGTTCTCTTGACCAGTTGACTCTGGACCGTCTGGTAGCAGAAGAGTCAAATGAGCGTATTATTGATGCTCTCAAAACGGAAAAACTTCATAAAGTGCTCTCTAAGGAATATCAGGATGCTATAGCATCAGGCTCGTTTGCACGAATGGAAAATGAGCTGTATAAAGAGATGTATAGAGAACTCCTCACTATTGGACGAGGAGGGGTAAAGGGTGGTAATCAGTTCTTAAAGTATGTCCAGCTTGATATTGATATCACTAATATCAAGACACTCTTTCGCCTTCGGCAGGATGGCTTTGAGGAAGATGCACGATCCATGATTATTCCTGGTGGAACATTTACTCCTGATGATATACAGCAGATGAATGCGATGGGTTCGCAGAATGAAGTTATTGATACCCTTGTTGCACACATTAAGACTAAACCCCTCTTAGAGGCGCTTGAAGATCTTCGGGGTGAAAAACCCTATTATGAAGTGGATATCGGGCTTACAAAGACCCAGCTTGAACAGATGGAGCGATTATCGAAGATAAATCCATTTTCAATTCATCCGATTCTGGTCTATCTGGAGAAGAAAAAATACGAAGTATTAAACCTTCGTGCGTTGGCCCGCGGTAAGGAATCGAATCTCTCCAGCGACATTATTCGGAAATATCTGGTGGTGTAAATGGAGATTGCAGTAATTGGAAACAGTGAATTCATCCTCGGGTTCCGTCTTGCCGGCATCAACAAGACATATGCAGCTGATTCAGACGAAAAACTGGTTATGCATATCACAAATGTGCTGGAAGACCCTGAAGTTGGAATTCTTGTCCTTTCGTCTCATGACATGGCACGGGTTCCACCAAGGCTTCAGCTTACCCTTGAGGAGTCTGTACAGCCCACCGTCATCGCTCTTGGTGAGGAAGAAGGTGGAGTTTCCATGCGGGAGAGAATTAAACGATCAGTGGGTGTTGATTTGTGGAAGTAAAACATAAAAAAGGAATCTTGAAGCGGATAGCAGGGCCGGTTGTCACTGCAGTGAACCTTGATGCGCACATGTATGATGTGGTTAAGGTCGGCGATGAACAGCTGATGGGTGAGGTCATCAAGATCAAGGGTGATGATATCATCATCCAGGTCTATGAAGACACCTCCGGGATTAAGCCCGGAGAACCTGTAGAGAATACCGGACTCTCTCTCTCTGTTGAACTGGGTCCTGGCTTGCTTACAAGTATCTATGATGGTATCCAGCGACCATTACAGGTACTGGTAGAGAAGATGGGCAACTTCATCGAACGGGGAGTAACCGCTCCCGGTCTTTCTCATGACAAAAAATGGGACTTTAAACCGGTTGTTTCAGCCGGGGATAAAGTAGGGCCTGGAAGTATCATCGGTGAAGTTGTGGAGACCAATATCGTTCATAAAATTATGGTCCCACCACTTTTTGAGTCAGGAACGGTAAAAGAGATAAAGAACGGGTCCTTCACGATTGATGAGGTTATATGTGTTCTGGATACCGGAGCAGAGATAACCATGCTGCAGAAGTGGCCGGTCCGTGTTCCCCGTCCGGTAACTGAAAAATTAAACCCTGACATCCCTCTCATTACCGGTCAGCGTATTCTTGATGGTCTCTTCCCGATTGCAAAGGGAGGAACCGCTGCAATTCCCGGTCCATTTGGGAGTGGAAAGACAGTTACACAGCAGGCACTCGCAAAATGGTCTGATGCCGAGATTGTGGTCTATATTGGATGTGGAGAGCGTGGGAACGAGATGACAGAGGTTCTGACTGAGTTCCCTGAGCTTGAGGATCCAAAGACCGGACGTCCCTTAATGGAACGGACAGTTCTTATTGCAAACACGTCAAATATGCCGGTTGCTGCCCGTGAAGCATCAGTGTATACCGGTATTACGATTGCAGAATACTTCCGTGATATGGGGTATGACGTCTCATTGATGGCAGACTCGACATCACGATGGGCCGAAGCAATGAGAGAGATATCTTCCCGTCTGGAAGAGATGCCTGGTGAAGAAGGATATCCTGCATATCTTGCAGCACGTCTTTCTGAATTTTATGAACGTGCAGGTCGTGTCCATACTCTGAATAAAGATTATGGTTCAGTTACGGTCATCGGTGCAGTCTCACCACCAGGTGGAGATTTCTCAGAGCCTGTGACACAGAATACGTTACGTATTGTAAAGTGTTTCTGGGCTCTTGATGCCAAACTCTCACAGCGTCGTCACTTCCCTGCAATCAACTGGCTTGATTCGTACTCATTATACCTTGATACCCTTGGGCCTTATTACGATGAGAAGGTCTCTCCTGACTGGAACAAACTACGTTCCTGGGCGATGGGTGTCCTTCAGAAAGAAGCAGAACTGCAGGAAATCGTGCAACTCGTTGGTTCTGATGCACTTCCTGATGAGGAACAGGTTACGATTGAAGTTGCCCGTATGCTTCGTGAAATTTTCCTCCAGCAGAATGCATTTGATCCTGTAGATACTTTCTGTGATATGGAGAAACAGTTTGCTATTATGAAGGCAATCAAGGCGTACTCAGATCAGGCATATGCCGCTCAAAAGGCTGGCGTAATGAC
>CAYRYR010000054.1:0-11242 GCA_964428385.1 uncultured Methanoregulaceae archaeon | reverse complement strand
ACAGAGAAACGTGGTCAGGTACTTGACACTTCTGATGAGATAGTGGTTGTTCAGGTCTTTGAGACGACAACCGGTATTGGTAAAGATACCGGAATCCGCTTCACTGGAGAGACCATTAAGATGCCAGTAGGCAGGGATATGCTTGGTCGTATTCTTTCCGGAGCAGGAAAACCAAAGGATGGCGGTCCTGACATTGTGCCTGAGAAACGTCTAGAGATTACCGGAGCAGCTATCAATCCATGGGCTCGTGGTTCTCCACGCCAGTTTATCCAGACTGGTATCTCAACAATTGATGCAACGAACACCCTTGTTCGTGGACAGAAACTCCCTATCTTCTCAGGATCTGGTCTGCCGCACAATGAGATTGCTCTGCAGATCGCACGACAGGCAAAAGTACCTGGTTCTGATGAGCCGTTTGCTGTGGTATTTGCCGCAATGGGTATCACAAAAGAAGAAGAAAATCAGTTTATGGCTGATTTTGAGCGTACTGGTGCTCTTGAACATGCAGTAGTCTTTTTAAATCTTGCAGATGATCCTGCAGTCGAGCGTATCATTACACCCCGTCTTGCCCTGACAACAGCAGAATACCTTGCATTTGAACTTGATTATCATGTACTGGTTATCCTGACTGATATGACCAACTATTGCGAAGCACTCCGTCAGATTGGAGCTGCCCGTGAAGAAGTGCCAGGTCGCCGTGGGTATCCGGGATACATGTACACGGATCTTGCATCATTATATGAACGTGCAGGTATCATTAAAGGAAAAACAGGATCGGTAACGCAGCTCTCGATTCTTACCATGCCTGGCGATGATATAACCCATCCTATTCCGGATCTCTCAGGCTATATCACAGAGGGACAGATTGTTGTTAATCGTGATCTCCACAGAAAAGGGATTTATCCGCCTATTAATGTCCTGCCTTCCCTCTCACGTCTTATGAATCTTGGTATTGGCAAAGGGTTTACCCGTGAGGATCATAAGAAAGTATCTGACCAGATGTATGCAGGATATGCAGAGGGTGTAGATCTTCGTGGTCTTGTTGCCATTGTTGGTAAAGATGCATTGTCTGATCGTGACAGAGGATTTTTGGAATTTGCAGACTCCTTTGAGAACCGATTTGTCAGACAGGGTCATGATGAGGATAGAACAATTGCAGAATCACTTGATCTTGGCTGGGAATTGCTTTCAGCATTGCCTGAAGAACAGCTTGTCAGGATTGATCGTGAGACTATCGAGAAGTATCATCCAAAGTACAGGAAAGCCGGTACAGGTGCGTGAAGTCCAGTGGCGCTGAAAGATGTCAAGCCAACCAGATCTGAGCTTATCAATATCAAAAAGAAGATCAAACTCAGTCAGAATGGCTATAAAATCCTAAAAATGAAGCGCGATGGACTCATTCTTGAATTTTTCAAGGTGCTTGGACAGGCTAAGGACAGCCGTGGGGCGTTATTAATCAATTATGCAAAGGCACAGGAGATGATGGCAATTGCCAACACGGTTGAAGGTGCCATTAAAGTAAAAGCTGCAGCCTTTTCAGTCCAGGAAAAACCTGACATTACTCTCAAAAATAAGAATATCATGGGGGTTGTCGTCCCCAAGATAGAATCTAATAAAGTTAGAAAAGGAATTGCGGATAGAGGCTATGGTATTTTAGGGACTAGTCCGGTGATTGATGAGACTGCAACATCATTTGAAGAACTCGTCGAGGCCATCATTGAGAGTGCAGAGATTGAGACTACTATGAAGCGTCTCCTTAATGAAATTGAAGGCACAAAACGGCGTGTCAATGCACTTGAATTTAAGGTTATCCCTGAGTTATCAGCAGCACGTGACTTCATTAAGATGCGGCTTGATGAGATGGAACGAGAAGAACTCTTTCGTCTTAAGAGAATTAAAGCTCGGAATCAAGCCTGAGTCTCTTTTTTTTTGTAATACTGCTTATTATATGGATATTGGCAGGCAGTATCATAGTGAAGTTTACGTTTAAATCTTTATTAGGTCTCGGACAGGAGAGATCCATCGTTCACCTGAATGGAGTCAATTAAGTTGTCAATGTTTCATTTTCGTAATCTTTCCCATAATAAAGGCCAATTGCAACCAATTTTCTGTTTCGACACGGTAAGATGCAATAAGAATGAATATCTTTTTCCATTACCGAAAAGATACTATACAATCAAACGATTTCTGATACGATAACAGATATGACTATGTAATATCCAATATCACCAAGAACGTGTATATAGCCAGATAATCAAAATGTGATTTTCTTATGCCAATCCAGACGATTGCTACGATTAAGCCTGCCGGAAAGACTGTATTGCTCAGGGTAGATTTCAACTCTCCCATTGATCCACAGGCCGGTATTATCCTTGATGATAAACGGTTCCGGGAACATCTAAAGACAATCCGTGCTCTCAATGATACACGCTGTATCGTTGTAACGCATCAAAGCAGGCCAGGTAAAAAAGACTTTACCTCATTGGAAGCTCATGCAAAACGCCTGGAACAATTGATAGGATCCCCTGTCCGGTTTATTGATGATATTTTTGGTGCTGCAGCCCGTAATGCGGTAAAAGCCATGAATCCCGGAGAGATTCTCATGCTTGAGAATGTCAGGTTTAACGCTGAAGAAAATTTGAAGATGAATGGTGAGGATGCAGCAAAGACCATTCTTATCAGACGTCTCGCACAGATGGCAGATTTTTATATCAATGATGCCTTTGGAACTGCACACCGTTCCCAGCCAACAGTTGTCGGGTTGCCTGAAGTCATGCCCTCTGCAGCAGGCCTTCTTATGGAAAAAGAGATACAAAATCTCTCAAAAGTATTTACTGATGCGCCTCTTCCGGTTACATTTATTCTTGGTGGTACAAAAGTGGATGATTCACTAGCAGTTGCTGAGCATGTTCTGGCTCATGGTTCTGCAGGTAATGTCCTGATGATAGGTGTTGTTGCAAACCTCTTTCTTGAAGCTTCAGGTTACGATATTGGTTGCCCTTCTCATGATCTTATCGCAACACTTGGATATGAACACCTCATTCCATCTGCAAAACAGCTTATTGATACCTATGGTGATAAAATACTCCTCCCCTCACATGTAGCAGTCAGAGAAGGCAATGACCGTGTTGAGTATGAGGCATCTCAAATTCCGTCAGATTGCCCTGTATTGGATATTGGTGTGGAATCATTGGAAACATATGCAGATGCCATTAAAAAATCCGGAACTGTTGTCTTAAATGGCCCTGCAGGCCTCTTTGAGGATCCTGATTTTGCCCTTGGGACATATGATATCATCAAAGCCGCATCAGAAGCTGAGTTCTCGGTGGTTGGTGGAGGCCATACCGCAGCAGTCATCGAGAAAATTGGATACAATTCAAGGTTTTCTCATATCTCTACCGGAGGTGGTGCATGTATAGAATTTCTCACCGGCAAAAAATTACCAGCCCTCGCTGCATTGGAGAAGAGTAGTGAGAAATATTACGGCAGGTAATGAAAAGAGTACTACAAGTGACTGCAGGTAGAATATGAGAATGAATAATATTTTTGGATTATACATATACAGGCATGACTACAACCTTTAACATCCTCATTATAGATCCTGATGGATTGTTGTATGGAATCGTACAGGATAGTATTGTAGATATGCAGTCCATATCACTCTCTGTTGTATCAAATGGAGAGGAAGGGTATCAGATAATTAAGGCTGGTTCATTTCATGCATTAATAACCGGGTTTAGTCTTACCGATATTTACGCGCCCGAATTTACTCACCTGCTTAAAACTTCTGGAATAATTATTCCCCATATCATCCTGACAGACATATCAGGAGAAGATAAAGTAATTCAGGCTCTGAATGAAGGTATTCGCTTTTACATTAAGACCATTGGAAATTCGTTTAAAAATGAGCTTACAAACAGAATAAAAACCCTTCAGGCATCGTTTATGGTTGAGGATACCCTGCGAAAAAGTGAAGAACACTATCGGTATATCGCAGATCATGCATCCGACATTATGGCAATCAGAGGAGATAGCACGTATTTCTATCTCAATCCTGCCGGAATGAAGTACTGTAATATCAAAGAGGCAAATGAGTTTGAAGAGTGTCTTATCTATGATGAAAATGCATCGCACACGCCAGTAGGTTCTGTATCGGCAATACGATATCTGCCTGCAGAACTCCATCCAAGAGGTCAGGATTCATCGAATGTCCAGGTTGCTATAGTGCCGATTGTATATCACCGAAACGAGGCAGAGTTCATTATCATCTGCCACTCCGAAAAAACAGGAGAACCACAGAGCTGTACTACTGAGTTCATTGAAGAGCTACTCAACAATATTACCAACAATAATGCTGATATACGGAATAAAGCATCAGATGAGTTAGCAAAAATAGGAAAAAATGCTGTTCAGCCGCTCTTTGAAGCGATGCGTTCTCTTTCTATCAGTGATATGTTTGTCAAAATGAGTGTAGAACAGACGATAGCAGAGACCCTTGGAAAACTGGGTAAGGATGCTATTCCCGATCTTTCTGATGCAGCACAATATGATCCTGACTGGAATATCAGGTCAGCTGCGATAGATGCACTTGCTACCATCGGGGATAATGATGCACTTGGTATTCTCGCCCAGTCTCTGGAATTGGATGAAGACTGGAATGTCAGGGCAGGTGCAGCAGAAGCACTTGGTAAACTAGGTGATGCCGGAGCGATACCCTATCTCAAATCTGCAGCAGCAGATGACAGCAATGATATGGTTAAAATTTATGCACAGGAAGCTATCTCAACAATTGAGAGCAAGAATTAATCTATTTTCATATAACTACACACACAAAGAGAATTTATGAATACCACATGTCCCTCCCTTCATCACATAGCAATCAGAACCGAACAATTGAATAAGACCGTAACTTTTTATTCGAAGATCCTGGGTCTTATCAACACTGGAGAATTTAGCGTAAAAGATACTTCAGCACTACTAAAATACAGTCACAGTCTCCTCGTACATGCACCCCGAAAGATTCACCAGTTTACCCGTGAGCGATTCACATCAGGGTACCAGATGATGAATGCAATGGTCTGTCAGCTAGGAACAGGGGGTCCTTATTATGAACTTCTTATTGTTCAGGAAGAGGATCCAAAGACAAAAATGGTACTGCCTCTATCTGGATCAAGTCTTTATGGACTTGCATTTGTCATCAGGGATGAAATTCATCCTGATATCCTTGCGTGGGATCTTGAGATAGCAGGTGTTCCATTTCGGATAGGCGATTCATACTCATCAGGCCTGAAATTTACCCCGGGAAATGAGAGATATTCATTGTATCTCACCGATCCTGATGGCAGGGTAGTCGAGCTGATTCCTTCAGGTTCATGTAGTCAGGTAACTCCGATCCCCCTAATTGAGGCAGAGACTGGAATACCATTGGTATCGGGTTTGTCTCATCTGATGGTATACGTATCTGACACAAAGGTCAGCTCCCGGTTTTATCAGGATCTTGGGCTCATCGCTATTACCTCACAGGGTGAGGATATACCAGCTTTGGATTCTGATAAGCTCTATCTTGGTGATGAGAAAAAAAATATCAGGATAATTCTAATGCAGAAATATGATGAAAATGGTCTTCCTCTGCCTGCTGGAGGAGATGGCATTGATCATCTCGGTTTTTGTGGTTTTGTTGCCAATTCCTGTGAAACACTTAAAAATCCTGCATGTATCACCATTTCACAGGAAAAAGAGAGAGATGATGAGGATCAAAAGATGAGTTCCTGTCAGTATCTGTCAGATCCAGATGGCTACCTTGTTGAGATCTGTCAAGAGTGACATATCTAATTTAGAATTCACGATTTTTTGCATCCAAAAGGTTCTTTTCTTCTAGTTCCCGTTTACGTTTCAGTCGCTCTATGGTAAGTGTATCTGGTATCTCTGGGCTTTTTTCTCTCCAACTCATAATTACAATTACCATAAGACCAATCAGGATGATGGTTCCTATGATAAAGTTTACCACTATTACCAAAAGACCGGTAATAAGGATAACAATCAACATCCATATCTTCATGGGAAATAATTGTTTGAACTCATTGGATGTATCTTTTCTCCCTGTTAACAGATGCACAAATTGTGGCAATACTACTTGTACCTCAATGAACAATACCATCTATGCGATCCTGTATCAAAAAAGCCAGGGGCATAGAAAAAGCCGATGTCCTCTATAAAAATGCAGTTTTATTCAATCCATTTACCGGAGAATGGGATAAGACGGCTTTTGCCACTGCCGGCTCCACTATTCTTGGAACCGGTACCTATCAGGCCAGAAAGGAAGTGGATCTTTTGGGATCTTATGTTATTCCCGGCCTTATTGATGCACATGTACATATTGAGAGTTCATTACTTACACCCCGTGAGTATGGACGTCTGGTAACCCGGCATGGAACAACGACGGTTATTGCAGATCCCCACGAGATTGCCAATACCTGTGGGTGTGCAGGTATCGACTACATCATCAGGGCATCAAGGAACATACCCTTAGATATTTTTATTATGTTTCCCTCGTGTGTACCAGCAACGCCTTTTGATGAATCTGCAGAGGTGTTATCACAATTACAGATGGAGCCCTATCGCACCTGTCATACGGTGATAGGTCTTGGAGAGATGATGAATGTCCCGGGTGTCCTTGAAGAAAATCCTGATGTGATGCAAAAACTTGACCTGTGGGATATCAGGGATGGGCACGCCCCGGGGCTATCAGGAAAGGATTTAAATGCGTATCTCTGTGCCGGACTCCAGAGTGATCATGAGACCACAAACCTTGAAGAAGGGCGTGAAAAGCTGCAAAAAGGGATGTATCTTTTTATCAGAGAGGGATCAACAGAAAAGAATCTCTGTACATTACTTCCTCTTGTTACGCCATTTTCTGTCTCACAGACATCGTTTTGTACTGATGACCGGCATGCTGATCTGCTGAACCAGGATGGACATATCGATGACTGTATCAGAAAGTCTATACAGGCGGGTCTTGAACCAGAGCTTGCCATCCGGATGGGTTCATTATCAGCAGCAGAGCGGTTTGGATTGAAAGACCGGGGTGCGTTGGTCCCTGGCAGACGTGCTGATTTCTGTCTTGTACAGGATCTTAAAACTTTTGAGATCAATCGTGTCTTTAAAAACGGTGTTTTAATACAGGAGAAAGACTTTTTGGATACACCAGTCTCATTGCCACAATACCGGTTCAGAACGCAAATTCCAGAACCAAAAGACATCATGTGTCAGGGCTATGGAAAAGCACACGTAATTGCATTAGTCAAAGATCAGATCTCTACGATTGCAGTTACCCATATTATCAACTCAGAAGAGATACCTGATTTCTCACGTGATATTCTTAAGGTGGTAGTTGCCTCCAGATATGATGATACTAAAATTGGTGTTGGTTATGTATCCGGTTTTTCACTACAAAATGGTGCTATTGCATCCAGTATCTCTCATGATTCCCATAACATCATTGCCATTGGGACCAGTGATGCCCTTATCTGTGATGCAATCCGCGAGGTCGTCAGACACCGGGGTGCTATGACTGCGATTGCTGATGGCACAGTACGGTCTCTTCCGCTTCATGTTGCCGGCCTGATGGCAGATCTTCCCTATGAGACTGTATGTCATAATCTCCAGTTACTTTCTGATATGGTGCTGGATATGGGTTCTATATGCAATCCGTTTATGTATCTTTCGTTTCTTGCTCTTACGGTAATTCCAGAGATACGGATAACTGAAAAAGGCCTCTTTGATGTTACTACATTCAGACACATCCCTGTTTTTTTTGATGATGCATAGAAAATGGCATACACACAAATTGGGCTCGATTTTTTGTACTCATGAGAGGGAATGAAAGACTCTAATCGTTATCAGTCCTACGAGTACACATGAATTCTATCAAGATGATGATTGGGAGCATTCTGCTTTTCATGCTCCTTATTGGTGGTTCTTTTGCCGACTATACTGACGCAGAGCATGAATATATTGCAGGGAATGGATTTTTTCTCCTTGGAGATCTCCCTCAGGCCGAACTGGCATATGAAAATGCAACCAGTCTTGATCCTTCTCTTGCTGTAGCATGGAATAATCTAGGTATTGTCAGAAAAAAGATGGGAAACTTCAATCAATCGGCTGCTGCATATGAGAAAGCACTTGAAATAACCTCTGAAGATGACAGTATCTGGTATAATTATGGTCTTGTACTTGATTCACTAAAAAGATATGATGAGAGTCGTCTGGCATATCAAAAGGCAGTTACACTCAATCCGAATCTGACTCCTGCATGGTTTAATCTGACAGCTTCTCTCGCCAGAAATGGCAATAATGCAGAAGCTGATGAAGCATTTTCTAAGGGCTCTGCATTAGATCCACAGTTTGCTGCAAACTGGTCTTATCCTGATAGTGTTGATTATATACCTGGTACAGAGAAGAGCATGAAGAGTCCTCTTTCATTGTATGGTGTTCTTATTGCCTTGCTCAGTGCCAGTTGCTTGTATATCGCTAAAAAATGGTAAATTGACTGAATTTTTCATCTTTTTCGTATAAGTATTGCTAAGGCCAGTATTACTGCAATACAACCGGGAAAGCCTGGTGATGATGAAGCCTGAGTCGTTGTCACTGGTATCATCTCTGTTTTTTCTTTCCATTCCTGAAGTTTTCTCGGAGGTTGTATTGTTGTTTTTTCTACCAGAGTAACTCTGACTTCCGGTGTTCGTACCGGGGTTGGAAGTGTGGTCTCTATGATTGCCGGCTCTGTGGATATACCATCTTTTGTTGCTTCACTGGTATTTATATCAGTATTTTCTGCATCCTCCTCATCAGAGGTTGTTTCTGGTTGCACGGTTGGTTGAGGTGTATCATCTGCGGGATCTGTTTTCTGCAGGATAAAAGTCTTTTTTTCTGTTCTGGTCATTCCATCAGCAGGTGCACGTTCGTTTACATTATTTACATTGGTATAAGCCGAGATGGTATATGTACCATCCGGATACTCTGTAAGTCCGGTATCCCAGACTGCTCCGGTTGAGAATGGATTATAATATGCCAGGATGTCCTGTAAAGTATAGGTTTCAGAGGCAGATAGTTTCACTTCTGTATACTCGGTATCATCAGGACCTGTGAGGATGATGGTTATTGGGATTGAATTACTGCCCTGACGGTTTGCAATGGCAATCAGGTTTGATTTAATGGTAAATGTGATAAGATTTCCCCGTTTAATCCATTCTTTCTCCCAATCCCAGCCACTTTCTTCTACCTCCATCTCAAAGAAGGGTTCTTCAACAGTAAATGCCAGATTTTTCCCCTCAAGGGTATACCAGGAACCAGTTCGCCCGCCAAAAATATCATACGAGATATCAAAGTTTTTTGCATCTGGCACCTTGTATCTTTCCAGTGGCATTCCTGAGGGCTCTCCCCCGCTCCACCAGGCGATTTCTGCTCCTGATCGAATGCTGGTCTGAGACAAATCAAGCCCCTCTTCTCCGAGATAGACCGTTCCTTCCCTGGGGACGATAGTGGTTGCTGCCGATCCACATGTATTCCCGATGAGAATAATACAAAGCAGAATATAAAATAGACTCAGTCTTCTCCTCATAATTTTCGTAAGGAGTAGTATACGCAAGAGAATAAAATTGTTGTTTTAGTATCAGGGGATCATGTAACAAGTGGTCTCTCATTTTTGAAGGAATAGACAACAGAGTGACAGGTACAATGGTTCCCGAGATGGCAGACTGCAAGGGTTGTCCCGGTACAAGTGACCGGATACCTGCTCATGTCATGTTCTCGTATAGATTGTTCATATCCCAGGGTAATATGCGGATGATATTGATCATAAGAAGAATGGGATGCAAAGTGAGTGATATAGGGAATGGTAAAGGGCGCCAGTTCTTCATCTGTGCCGAGCGCCAGCATATCAGGGGTTATTGTCCTGCCAAAGAATGGAGCTGCTGCCTGCATCACTTCAGTATGAAGGGCGAAAAGATCATCTGATCTGTGTATCTCTAAACCTGTAATGAGATCTCCTGAGGCGGTTGTGACAGTCTGTATACCGGAAATTGTGATGGGAAGTGGGAGATACTTATCAGCAATATCACGCAGGTTTTCAATAAGGATATCGGTATTTTTGGCAAGAGTACACATGCAGACTGATATGTGCGGTATCGTTTTGGTTTTTCCCAATATAATGGGTGAGACCGCAGTTTCAGCGATAATTTTCCTGTTCATTTCAATGGCAAATGAGATGATATCAGGGGACGGAATTAGCACGATATCGACAGCAATTGGCTGGTTTGTCATGATGAATTATATGTGGTATTCCGATATATCTATCAGGTATAATTACCCAAGGATAAAGAAGATATCATATATAGACAGAGACAAGGAATGACCAATAAACCCTTTTCACCAACTCTCATTTCTCTCACCAGAATCTTTTCAATTTTGATTATACTTGTCAGTATTTTGTTTTTCCTTTTAAAAGGAATATGGGGGGCTTTTTTTGAAAATAAGGACTCAAACAAAGAATCTGATGTAATAGATGCTGAATGGACTGTAAAGAAATAGGGATTTATCAGGTTTCGTGTAGATTTTGTATGTGTCATCAGCATGTTTATGGAAGGCTGATACATAGAGAACTACCAACACTATACTCTCCCGGTTGGATCTGAATTTAATGTTTTTTATTGCCGCTCATTATAACCGCCCGGAAATTTCAGGATGTCTCTGATAACAAGCAGAGAATTATAAAAAGGTATTATGTCAGCATTTTCTAAAGATCACAGAAGAGAGACAATTCTTCTCTTTATTATCGTACTGGTATCAATATATATTGGAGGCAGGATAGGGGAATTATTTGATAATCGCATCATTACTGTCTTTGCCACATTTGGCCTGGTTTTGATATTATATACGGTTGCCCGGTTAATCCTGGATCAGGTAAAAATGGACTGATACTTTTCGTTGATTACAGAAAATTGGAATTGTGTCTGTAATCAGATATCAAAATTCTTCAAGTTCTTCTTTTCCGGTCTGCATTGATTTATACTAATTATGAAAAAACAGAGTCTTATTTCAGGCTGAGCCTCACAAAAAAATAAGAGACAGGTCAAACTTACAAGAATATTGGGCAACCTGGGTTCTGTTTTAAAAAGAAGTGAGTCCCTGCCATCATGTTCAGGCAGGATAAAATTACCTGACATTCTGACTTTTATATTGACAA
>CAYRYR010000053.1:0-17957 GCA_964428385.1 uncultured Methanoregulaceae archaeon | reverse complement strand
GTGCAGTACGAAGCTTTGCGCATGATTTTAAACTTCTTTAGGGCACAATCTACGTGTCAGGTACCGATAGTATAGAGAGTATCATAGACAGATACTATCATCAGATGAGGCAATGGTTAACATCTATTATTACTGATAGTAGTGGGAGGATATAACAGAACGTGAATTTAGAAAAGATCCCGACTATACCTACCGCCGACGAAATTCTGGACAGGAGTTTACGACGGGCTGCTATAAAAATGCGGGAGAAGACTGACAAACGGCGTGCCCATGAGGAATTTGTACGGACAGCCTTTGCAGCGGTTCATGACCGGCTTGTCGCAGTGATGCAGGCATACCCTGAGCTTGATGAACTCCCAGTCTTCTATCAGGAACTAATTGATATTTTATATGGCATCGACCGACTCAGGATGTCTCTTGGAGCCGTTGCCTGGGCTGCCCGGTGGACACGGGACCATAAGGGTGGCCTTGCAAAGGATGTCAGGTATGGGGAAGATACCGTCATTGGGAGAAAGCGAGCCATTGCAAGACTTGCCTCGGTTGTCCATCAGATAGATGATGATCTCATCTTCTTAAATGAGGTCAGAAATGTACTCAGAAAAATCCCCTATATCGAAGATGCCTTCACTATTGTTGTTGCCGGTTACCCAAACGTTGGTAAGTCATCGTTCATCCGACGTGTCTCAACAGCAGATCCAGAGGTTGCATCCTATCCATTCACAACAAAAGCAGTCATTGTCGGGCACTATGGGGTTGGTCATGACAGGATTCAGTTAATAGATACTCCGGGTGTTCTTGACAGACCAGCAGCAGAAAGAAATGCAATTGAGCAGCAGGCGATGTCAGCAATCATGCATGTTGCAGATGTCATCCTCTTTATCATTGATGCCAGTGAACATTGCGGATACAGTATTGAACACCAGTTGCATCTGTTAGAAGAGATTATCTCACTTGTAGATGTCCCGATTGTAGCAGCGGTCAATAAAACCGATCTAAAATCTCTTGAAGGGTATCCTAATATCTCAACCGGAACCGGAGAGGGTGTTGATGAATTGTTTACCACGCTCTGTGCGTATCGCACGGTTCGTCCACCGTCATATACCCGTAGTAATAAGAATTCCGATAAGACATCCGATGATCGCCCCGCCATTGAGCGGGGGTAACCCGGCATGAGCTCCCCCATTTCGTAATAACAGGGTGAGAACAAAAAGGCCTGCAACAGATCCTATCATCGTTGTGATACAGGTTAGAGAAAACGGGCCTACCCCACCGCTTGTGACATATGTACCTGCTGATACCACAAGGATGGCAGGCATAATAAGATCGCCAAGTCCCATGAAATACGCTCCCCGTCTGCCACTTCCGGTCTCTAAAGAGACAGGCTCAATGCTCCCTGCTCCATCCCGGATATAGGAAAAACCTCTCTTTTTTGGGATCATGACCATGATAGGAAGTTTTGAGGAGAGCACTTCATCAGCAAGCGTTATCATGTGTCTTGTTTTGTACACTGATATAGCATCATATACACTGAGAAGGACTAACAGCACAATAACCGGAAGCGGTTCAAGTGATATCCCAAAGATTGATGCAATCCCTGCTGCCATCAGCACTCCGAGAATATCAATTACATACCATTCAGGGTACCGGTAGAGAGCATATGTTGATGCTATTGCAAGAAAGAGAGTGAATATAGTAAGGATAGTGATATCTTCCGTGATATAAAAGAGAATACCACTAAAAATATATCCAAATGCGATAGCAATCGATATCCAGACAATAAGTGAAAATATCTTTGAATGCCGATAGCGGATGAGCAGCAGCAATACCAAAGTAAAGATGAGAAGTGTCACAATAAAATAGATCGGATTTGTGAGTGATTCTGGATCTTCAAATGCTGCATACCCTGCATGGGCCATAGGAAGAGCAATAAAGACTGCACCAAGTTGTGTCACCAGGAGAAGTACGGTCATTGCTATAAAGGAAACTATCATCTGGATCTTTGTTTCATCATTCATTTCTATTGTCTCTCTAAGGTTATCGTCGGTACTATTTGTATCAGTGTCAGAACAGGCTGCACAGGAACATGACTGATGGTTTATGATACTGTATCAGTTAAACCTCCCAACGAGTGAGATTGGTACCATGATTCATGGTAGTACCAGCAAGAGAGACGGAAAAAACCAGTCTGAACAATGCAAATTATACTCAGGAGAAAGGCTGATTTTTTCTTTTCTATGAAAACAAATCCCTTCCATAAAATCTGCAATATCTTCTTGTGAGAGATATAAGCCTAAATGCATATCTGATTATCAGGTACAATACATACATATGATACGTTCTTTAGGTGGTGACGTTGCTCTTGCAGGTAGTATGGGGATTCTTGCCTCTCTTTTTGTACTGAGTACACAATTTTCACTCGTTCAGATCGTGTTACTGCTGGGTCTGGTTTTTTGTGTGACACTTGTTGTTATACGACTTTCATATCAGGTACACCTATTACAAGAGGAGGTTGCCATGTGTGAACAGATGATATTATCTCGTGATAATGATCTTTTGATGCATCTTTCCAACCGGTATGATGAGACATCCCAACATATTGAAGCAATTGCGGATTCAATATCAAAAAGGATCTACCGGTGAGAATATGGGAGTAAATTTACGTGATATCATCGTCCCCTTCCGTGAAAAAGTCAGTCTCTCTGAAATCTCCGGAATCGTTGCTATTGATGCATTTAATGCATTGTATCAGTTCCTCTCAATCATCCGTCAACCTGATGGTACTCCCCTGATGGATAATTCAGGGCGAATTACATCTCATCTCTCCGGCCTCTTCTTCAGGACAACGTCTCTTTTGGCACTGGGTATCAGACCTGTCTATATATTTGACGGGATGCCACCAGCACTCAAGGCTGATACCATTGAGGAGCGGCGGTCTGTCAGGGAAGATGCTATGGTAATGTGGGAGCAGGCTCGACGGGAAGGTGATGTAAAGGCTGCCTACATCTATGCCCGTGCTTCCTCTAAAATTGATGCAGAGATACTAGGGTCAGCAAAAAGACTCATCCAACTCCTTGGTATCCCGGTGATTGATGCCCCAAGTGAGGGTGAGGCACAGGCAGCATATATGGGAACGAAGGGTGATATCACATCTGTCGCATCACAGGATTATGACACCCTCCTCTTTGGTGCACCAATTGTCATCCGAAACCTGACCATATCAGGAAAACGGAAAATACAGGGGAAGAATGTAACAGTTAGTCCGGAACGGATATCATTACAGGCAGTGTTGGATGGCAATGCAATTACCCGTGAAGAGTTGATACAGGTTGCTATTCTTACAGGAACCGATTTTAATAGTGGGGTGCACGGGGTTGGTGCAAAGACCGGTCTTAAAAAGGTGAAAAAAGGGGAATTTGAATCTGTGCTCAAGGAAAAAATGCCTGAATTTGAACCTGAACCCGTAATAGATTTCTTTATGCATCCCCCGGTATCTGATGCATACACTCTCACCTGGAAAAATCCGGATTATGATGGTCTTATTGCCTGTCTCTCTGATGATTATGGATTTTCACGGGATAGGATTGAATCTGTCCTCATACCATTGTGTGGCAAGGGAGAGCAAAAGAAACTGGATTCCTGGTTTTAATACCAGAATTTTCTGCATAATGCACTAGAATACTACAAAATGAGACCAGTACCCCACCCTTTTTTGGGATGTTCTGCGGTATACTCCATTATAACGTAGATATAGCAGTGTTTACTATTCGGTGATAACTTCCCCGGTTCTGACTTTGATTGATTTTGATACCGGTGAGATGAATATCCTCCCATCACCATTTTTCCCGGTATATGCCTCTCTTTTAATAATCTCTATCACAACATCAATTTTTTCATCAGGTACAATCATCTCTATCTTTTTCTTTGGGATGAGATCAACTTTCATCATCTTTCCCCGATACTGCAGACATACCCCTTTCTGATCACCTCTTCCTCTGACATCGGTGACAGTCATACCGTGAAATCCAGACTCATCAAGAGCTTCTTTTACCTGCTGAAATTTTTCAGGTCTGATTATAATATCCAGTTTCTGCATAGAATCTCACCTATACCTATAGATCTAAGGTTTCTCCGTGTTGTGAGAGATCGAGCCCGACATACTCCTCATCTTCTGATACCCGCAATCCAATGGTGGCATCAACAATCTTTGCTAAGATATACGTGGCGATAAAAACATACAGGGCAATTGCAACAGCTCCTATAATCTGAAGACCAAACTGGGTAGCTGACCCTTCAATAATTCCGGCAATACCCCCGATGGCAACAGATGCAAAGATCCCAAGAGAGAGTGTACCAAAAAATCCGCCGACTCCATGAATAGCCCAGGCATCAAGACTCTCATCCCATCCTCTCTTCAGCCTGAACATCAGTGCATAATAACAGATAAGTCCGGCAATAGACCCGATAACAAAACCAGCGAGAGGCCCGACAAAACCAGCTGCAGGAGTGATTGCACCAAGACCTGCAATAGTTCCACTAATCATGGAGAGTGAACCTGGTTTTCCAGATATCCATGATGCAACCATCCATGAGAGCGACCCGGCAGCAGCAGAGATGTTTGTCACCACAAATGCATTAATGGCGATTTCATTGACGCAGTATGCACTACCGGCGTTAAATCCAAACCAGCCAAACCAGAGGAGTGCCCCGCCAAGAAGGGTAAGAGGGATACTTGATGGGCCCATGCTATATTGTTTAAATCCATATCTGCTCCCAATTACAAATACCAGGGCTAGTGCGCTGAAACCTGCACCAATATGAACAACAATGCCACCTGCATAATCCAGTATGCCAAGAGTGCCTGCCCATCCCCCTCCCCATACCCAATGGGCAATAGGATCATAGACAAACGTCGTCCATAGAAGTCCGAATACGATAAAAGCAGAAAGTTTAACTCGTTCTGCGAGCGCTGAAGTAACAATTGCCAGTGTTACAGCAGCAAATGCCAGTTGGAAGACCATAAATACCATATCAGGAATATTCAGAAAAATCGATGAACTGGACAGAGATACCCCGGATAGACCAAGATAATCAAATCCTCCAATAATCCCGCCAATATCAGGTCCAAATGCGAGTGTGTATCCAAAAAAGGTCCATTGGAGTGTCACCAGGGCAAATGACACAAAGGAGAGCATAAGCATTGAGATAATATTTTTTCTGCGAACAAGTCCTCCATAAAAAAAGGCTACGCCAAATGTCATGAGGATGACAAGTGCGGTACAGATTAGTAAAAAACCGGTATCAACAGGGCTTATAGATGAAAAGTCCATTATAATCTCCATTTTGTCATAGATTGAAGAAATTTATAGTACAAACACCAGGTGGCAGATGATGGCGCACCTCGCATAGAAGGAAAGAAATTGGCTTCCTCCTTATTTAATATTTTGTATTTTAATTACATTCGTTTGAATGTCATAGCGGTAAATCGTATTCTGTATGTATAAAGACCAGTTCCCAATATCAGATTAAAAAAACAGATAAAACCACAGATTTACACATGCAATGGCACCACACAACAATTATAGTGCCCAGAATAATGTATTGGAATAATTGCAATAAAACGGGAGCCATACTAAGGCGTGCACGCTAATCGCGCCACATAGATTAAGGCAAACTATCAAGAACGTTTTGCCAGTAACTATAATGCAGGATATCACCTCTATTTATATAACAAAAGAGTGAGAGTGTGCCAGCGTGAGAGATAATGAGTATGATCCTTCTCAGGAGATGGCAGAGATGGCTTTGTCTCAGGCAGTTGATCAACATATTGAGAGCAGTCAGGAGACAGTAGATAGGATATCTGCCCTTGAAGAGAAGATTAAAAACTGGAATATGGAAGATGTCAGATACCTTAAAAAATGGATTGAAGAGATAAAAGAACTCCTATTTAAGACGTTCTCAGTCAGGCTTCAAAACTTTATGGACATGCAAACAGTTCCGTCAGTACAGATCCCATCAGTTCTCAAAGGAACATATCAGATTGTAGCAGCCGATAAAAGGGGATATTGTCTCTTTGGTCAGGATATGGACAAAATTTCCTCATTACAAAAGATACAGGAACATTATACCAACCTCTGTAAGAAAAAAGCAGCCCAGGAAAGCAAACGAGAAAAATAAGATCTATTTTATCATTATGGTGCCATTTTGAGTGATGTTAAGAGATGAATTGTCCCTGCTTTATCGAGTGGTTCATTATCATTGCCACATTTCGGGGAGTAAATACAGGAAGGACATCCAACCTCACAATGGCATGCTACAACCATCTCACAGGTACAGGCTGCAAGTTCAGAGAAGAGTTCATATCCCCGTTCACAAAGACCGATTCCTCCGCTATATCCATCATAGATAAAGATAATTGCATTTCCTGTCTCTTTATATGCCAGCGATGATAAACCTCCCAGATCCCAGCGATCACAGAGCACATGAAACGGGAACATCGCAATAAGGGCATGTTCTGCCCCGTGCAGAGCACCAGCCGGATCATATCCGTTCTCTATCATTACAGAACAGATATCTGGTGAGATAGTCACCCAGACAGACCGGGTTGTAAACGAGATCGGGGGCAGGTCAAGCATACAAGTGCCGATGACGTTCTCATTAAGCACCTTTTTGTAACCAGTACTTGCTTCTGTAACCTGAACAATGCCGTAGTGAAGAGTGAATCCATCACCTACCTGTGTTTTTTGCTCCTCGATGATGCTGATATCAGATGCTGAGATAACCCGGGTATGATATTGTACATCTGTTTTTTCAGCCAGAATACGATTGTCTCTCGTATTACAGCTGGTTACAAGATACCGTTCACCCTGATGAAGCAGAATCGCACCAGGATAGGCCTCACGAAATGCCTGCCGTTTATCCATGGTCTCAAGAACCCGGCCTTTAACCTCAACGGTATAGGTTGCAGATGAAGAGACTGAGCCCAGACTGACCAGAGCACCTGCACGCATTCTGCCTGCATATACATATCCCTGCGCTGTCTGCGCAATCAGCTTTGTTGAGAGGTGAGCTTCGAGCACGAGTGACAGGTGATCCCCGAAATACATTTTGTCGTTTTCAAGAGTAACCGGCAGCTCAGAAGCAGCACATAGCAGATGCCCGGCAATGATATACGGATTTTTTGTGTCGATAATGGCATGCTCGTGTGGTCGTGAGAAGAACCGTTCAGGGTGGTGGACAAAGTACTGATCAAGGGGATTTTGTGCCGCAACGAGGATGGCAAGTGCATCGGTCCCACAGCGCCCTGCCCTTCCTGCCTGTTGCCATGTTGACATCATGGTACCGGGATACCCAGTGAGAATAATAGTGTCTAGTCCCCCGATATCTATCCCGAGTTCCAGTGCATTCGTTGAGATAATACCCCGGATACGACCCTGTTTCAGATCATCTTCAATCTGCCGCCGTTCTCTGGGAAGATATCCTGCACGGTATGATTTGATAGGTGTATACAGTGTCTCATTCTTCTTTTGATACTGTTCCTGTGCCCAGGTTGAGATGAGTTCAGTCATTTTTCTCGAACTCGTGAAACAGAGTGTCTGAAAACCGGCCTCTACTGACGCTGCCGTAAGAGCTGCACTCTCAGAAAAATAGGAGCGGGGTACACCATTCCTTGTGTATGGATTGTATAATGCAAAGTACTGATCTTTATGCGGGGAACCATCGGTATCGATGACGGTACATGAGTGACCGGTTAGTTCCCTGGCAAATTCATCAGGATTGGCAAGTGTTGCAGACGCCAGGACAAAAACAGGGTTTGATCCATAATGGTTGCATATCCGGCGTATCCTTCGTATGAGATATGCCATATGGCTACCATATACTCCCCGGTACTGGTGTGCTTCATCGATGATAATAAGCGAAAGTCCTTCAAAAAAACGTCTCCACTGGTGATGCCAGGGAAGAAGATGGTGTATCTCATGGGGATTTGTAAGGATGAGACCGGCATCTCTCCGGATACCCGGGCGCTCATTTCGTGGGGTATCGCCATCATAGACAGCAGGTGCAAGATTTATTCCAGTCTCATCCCCAAGTGCTTCAAACGTTTTTTTCTGGTCATGCGAGAGTGCCTTTGTTGGATAGATAGCAAGAGCAGTTGCTTTAGGATTCTCTGAGCGGAGTGCCACCAACGGGAGAGAGAAGGCAAGTGTCTTTCCTGATGCCGTCGCCGTACAAAGGATGACACACGTGCCCTGCATCACTTCACAAAATGCCTTGTACTGGTGAGTGAATAGTGATATTTTCTTCAGTTCAAGGTATTTTTTAATAACATCAGGGAGATCTGCTCCGGTTACACACGATGACGGTCTCTCATCTATCTTCTCGATATGAGTGATATAAGGAGAGAAACGCTCATCAGCCTTAAGTGACTCAAGAAACGCTGTGATCTCCATATGCCAGTTTTTGGAAGTAGACAAAAAGCTCTGCAAGGCTGATAATGTCCTGACGATTGTGGTGTATAATCGGAATGAGTGGTCCCGGATTCTTATGAATACGATACGTCTCGTACCATTCCGGGACCATCGCTCCCGGAACGTCCATCTCCCGTCTGATGCCAAGGATGTGCTCTTCAAGTGTGTTCAGACGGCAGTCACAAAGATTTTTTTTCATGTAATGTCTTGCGCAATGAAGAAGATCATAATGCAGGTTTGGTAGTTCCTGCTCCTTGTCGTAGTACGCAAGCCTGCTTTTTATATAGGGGATATCAAACGATTTTCCATTGAAACTTACAAAAACAGTTGTATCCTGCATTGTTTTTTGGAAGGCCTCAAGCACAGCAGCTTCCTGCCAGATATCCTGCGCCAGAAACTGACTGATGTGGATAGAATTTCCCCTGATAATTCCAGTTCCAATGAGAAAAAGGGGGCGACAAAACATGCCAAGCGTCTCAATATCGAGAAACATGAATGACTCAGGGGGATACAAACCTGATGTGAGAAGAGTTAAGGGATGAGAATGCCCATGCCAGCGGGCAACTTCCTGATAGAGCCTTTTTCCACCACTCTCGATAATATCTATTGAATCATGTGCACGATGTGCATAGTGCCTGGACCAGACCAGATCCCGTACATCCTGACATCCACGCTGCCTTAAAAACGCTGCCCTTTTTTTACCAATACCCCTGATAAGGGTCAGATCCCGGAACAATATCTTCTGAATATCTTCTTTTGCATAACACGGGATGGTGAGTGGTTGTGTATGCTCAATTAGGTAACAGGATCCACATTCGGTGGAAATCGTTGTTCCGGTAAGAACATCGGGTATAGAACAGTCTTTGTATTGGTCAAGCAGAGAAGCGAGCAACACACCAAGATCGCAATACACAGACTCCATAACTGGTTGGTGGGAAAGACCATATCTGAATACATTATCATGATGTATCACCTGGTAGTCTCTATTTGCATCTGCCTGTTCCAAAAATTCCTGACTGACCGCACAAAACGGCATACCTGATGACATCTATTCTCTATAGATCATCAAACCGGCGGTATATAAATTCCAACGGCCACAGGGTGTAAGTATTCTCTTTTATCCAGGCAAAAAAAGAGAGAACAAAGTCAGATATACATGAGGAGAATATTACTCTACCAGGTTACAGGATGGAAAATTTCTCAACAGCTTTTTTTCCAGTCTCATACGCATCAGAAAGAGCAGAAGGATGACCCCGTATTCCTCCATGGGTATCTAGTCCATTGGCCAGGACATTTCCTGCATAGGAAAAACCAAGGTTGTTAAAGATTGCCTGTATCGTAGGAAATGCTGCATCGAAGACCGTATTACTATCCATTCCTGCAGTTGATAGAAAATAGGCCTGATGTCTCTGTATGTAATCATCAGAAAAAGATTTCGTCTTGATGATAAATTTTTGAGACCAGATAAACTGGGCACGATCAATGAATCCCTTGAGTTCTGCAGTCATATTCATACTATATATCGGGCTTGCAACCACCAGAATATCTACAGAATTCAGGATTTTTGAATACAGAAGGGTCAGATCATCAGAGAGGACACATATCCCGGTTTTATGACATGCATTGCATCCATGGCATGATGAAAAATCTAATCTGCTCAGAATTACTTTTTCGATATCAGCACCTGCATCAGATGCCCCGGCAAGAAATGTATCAAGCAGTTGCTCAGTGTTTCCATGTCGATGCGGACTTCCTGATATTCCCATCATCGTTATCTTCATCGTCATCTGTTATCCCGGTTGTGTTACCGACTCATCAGGGTAGAAATTATCGTCTCTGCCATCTCTTCTGCCTGTTTCTTTGCATCAACATGTGAAAGAATTGCCCCTTTTTCATCAACGTTGTTGATTAACAGATACTTAGTGTCATGGTTTTTGATATCAATGACATGAAAAAAGCACTTGATGACTGGTATTGAAGCATCAAAAACATAATCCCATTTCTGACCTGCCGTTGAGATAAAGAGTCCCAACCGCTTTCCCTGCCGCTCAGGGGGGGTAACCGGAAGGTGAAGCACATATTTACGTGATCTAAAGAGTTGTGCCCGGTCAATAAGCACTTTAGCCTGGGAACAGATGCTCATACAATAAATTGGTGCGGCAAGGATGATACAGTCAGCTTTTATAATCTTTTCATAGATGAGATCAAGGTCATCCCTGATGGCGCAGATATTGGTTTTTTCGCAGGAATTGCACCCCCGGCACGGCTTTATATCAGCCTGTGCCAGAACGATCTTCTCGGTTTGCACCAGGGGATCCTTCTGCATCGCATCAAGGACCCAGTCAAGTAGGGTCTCTGAATTCCCATGCCTTCTTGGACTTGCTGCAAAGGCAAGTATGGTATATGTCATTGCACTCATTATGCGTTACAACGGGAAAAAAGGGATGTCGGGTTAGATATTTTTAAAGCAGAGGTAAAAATCTTTACACTCATATCCTTCAGAGAGACGTTTTTCTGCTTCTGCTGTTGTTTTTGGCGGGGGAACGACGACTTTATCACCAGGTTGCCAGTTTGCAGGCGTTGCTACCCCATAGGTATCACTTGTCTGAAACGCTTTTACCAGCCTGATAATCTCAGGGATATATCTGCCGTTTGAGAGGGGATAGTAGATCATTGCCCGCATAATCCCTTTATCATCGATAAAGAAGACTGCCCTGACTGCCGCTGTAGTACTCTGACCGGGATGAATCATCCCATACAGACTTGCGACATTCATATCAAGATCTGCAATTATCGGGAATGGAATCTCAACACCCATCTTCTCTTTTACATTTCTGGCCCAGGCAATATGAGAATGGACACTATCAATGGAGAGTCCGATTAGTTTGACATTGAGTGCCAGAAACTCATCGTGAGCCTGTGAAAATGCAATAAATTCGGTTGTACAGACAGGGGTAAAATCAGCAGGATGTGAAAAGAGGACAACCCACTGACCACGAAAATCAGATAATCTGAGCGGTCCGTGTGTTGTTATAGCCTCAAAATCCGGCGCTTGTTCTCCGAGAACCGGAAACGAAATACAGTCACTTGGTTCATCATCACACATACATATCACCTGTAAAATCCTTCTTACATAAGTTCCTCTTCAATTATCTTACCATTCACATACGCAGGCATTCCTGCAAGCAAAAAGGCAACTCTAAGTGCTTCTTCGACCTCTTCCTTGGTTACCCCAAGTGCATGGGCACCCTGCATCTGTGCTTTTATAGCATGCTGATCCCGTAATGCTGCGGCAATAGCTATTGCAATCAGTTTCTTTGTCTTTCGGTTAAGTGCCCCATCATCCCAGACCATCTGATCCAGTTTCATCACAAGATTAAAGATATCTGGATCCGTCTTCTTTAATTCTTTGAATATTCTAGGGACTTTACCAATCTTGTTCTCAAGTTCATCCATATCCTTATCCATAATATCACTCCGTTCTGACCATTGGCTCACCACAGCAGATCAATTCTCCTCCTCCAACCTCTTTTACGACGACAATGTTACCACAGATCTCACATTCATAGACCTCTCCAACTTTAGAGACATTTACCATTTTTGTATCACCTCATACAGATATTTTCATTCAGCTCTTCAAAAACCCATGATGCATATTCCAGAGAATGATGTGGTTATCTCTTGGGTGGGTGTTCTGCATCTTCAGGTGTTTTTACATCAGACCTGATGTGGGTCATTGGCAGGCAGTCATACATCTCACATGAACATGACGGACAGATCCTGAGATCCTGTTCTGATTCGGTCATGTGGTAGGTCTTTCCGCAATCGACACAGACATATTTTCCAGGTCCGACTTTACTTCCTGCTTTGATTCTGCTTTGTTCTGTCATGATTATTACCAATACATACATCCTCATGTAACGTATATAAGCCTAATCAATATTATTAATTATATATTAATATATCTAAATATGTTTGAATTTGATTTTAAAGGATATCGAACGAAATTGATATATTTGTCAGATGATTATTCCTATCGTAGTCAAATGAGCAGCCATATCATTGCGCTCCTTGGTAGTCCGTTACCCAGTGGTAATACAGCAAAATTACTAGATAATGCCATCAGAGGAGCAGAAGAAACAGGATGCACGGTTACAAAAGTAATGGTGCCGGAACTGAAATTCTCCCCATGTGAGGAGATAAATAACTGTCTTATCGAAGAAACATGCTTTTTTAAGGATGATATCACCCCACTGTACCACCAGTTTAAGACAATGGACGGTCTTATCATAGCAACTCCTATCATGACGATGGGAGTTCCGGGAGCGTTAAAATCCTTTATGGACAGGTTTCAGGTATTTTATAATGCCAAATATGAACGAAAGATGCCACTTGTCCCAAAAGAGAAGCGGCACACAAGAAAGACTCTCCTGATATCAATATCCGGCTTAAACTTATCAGACAATTTTGTGGGTCTGAAGATGTCTGTAGATGCATTTTGTGACATTATCGACTGTAAGGTATCAGATGAACTGCTGATTCGTGATATGGACACAAAAAAAGATCTGACCCAGTATCCGGATCTTCTTGACGAAGCATACCAGAAAGGTCTGAATCTAGGAAAAGGAGTATGAACAGATATCAGGAGATTAATCCTTGTTCTTTCATGGATATATACCCGTTTTTCGTGACAATAAGGTGATCTAAGAGATCGATTCCAAGAATTCTTCCTGCCTCAGTCAACTGGCCTGTTATCCTGATGTCCTGCTCTGATGCAGCAAGTGTACCTGAGGGGTGGTTATGTACACAGATAACTGATGCAGCCCGGTCAACAATGGCATCAGCAAAAACTTCACGGGGGTGGACCAGACTATGATTGAGTATCCCCATCGTTATCGTTCGTTTCTCTATCACCTCACCAGCCCCGTTTAAAGTGATACAGAGAAAATATTCCTGTTTTCTGGATCTGATATCTGCGACCAGAGGTAAGACATCCTGTGGATGTGTAATCCTGATGGGGTTATCATCCGGTCTGACACCATACCGGCGTGCCAGTTCAAATGATGCAACCAGAACTGAGGCTTTTGAGGGTCCAATTCCTTCAATTAAGAGAAGGTCATCATAAGACGGAATTTTGTCTCTGTGTATCACCTCTGCAAGTTCAGCAGAGATTTCCCTGACATCATGCCCCTTTGTCCCTCTGCCAATGACGGCAGCTATCAGTTCCTGGTCTGAAAGAGCATCAACTCCCCGTTTTGCTATCTTTTCCCGGGGTCTGTCACGCGAATCAATATCCCGCATCCGTTTCATGAGATACACAGACTGTATCTTTTTTATCCCACTTGAGGATACCTTTTTGTGATGACGTCTTTTTCATCGATACCTCCTGGGAACTCCCATATGTTTCCTTTTTTTATAGGTTGCACTCTAACCAGCTGAGAAAAAGATTAGAGAGAACATAAAGATATTACAGTTTCAGTCACACATATGACTTATGAGTACCGATGAGAATATAATGGACGCTTTTGCCGGGGAATCGCAGGCAAGCAGGAAATACCTGTACTTCTCACAAAAAGCTGAAGAAGAAGGACTGCCCAATGTTGCAAAACTGTTCAGAGCGGCCTCTGAGGCTGAGACGATTCACGCAAAAAAACTTCTTACGGCTGCCGGTAAAATCGGTTCAACTGCTGACAATCTAACTGCAGCTATTGCAGGAGAGACACATGAATTCACCGTTATGTACCCCGAATTTTTAAAGGGAGCAGAACAAGACGGAAATGCAGCTGCAAAAGCGGTCTTTACCTTTGCGAATAAGGCTGAAGAAGTGCATGCCGGGTTATATGAAAAAGCACTTGCTGCAGTGAAAAACGGAACAGATCTCTCTGCTTCACGGTTTATGCTCTGTCCGGTCTGTGGAAATATCACCATCGATAGTGTCCCTGACCGGTGCCCTATCTGTAACGTACCTGGCAGTTCATTCAGAGAAATTACTCTTTAATGTCTGTTTAGATACGGAAGTTACGTTTTGTGACAGGTATCAGTAAAATACCTGTACAACATTTTCTTATAATATTATACCCCATACGGATATGTTGCTGAAATGAAATTGTTTATAGTTATTACATCATTGACATTGGTATTCTTCTGTGCTCATGTCATGGCCTCAGATCCTCCTGATATCATCTGGGATAAAACACTTGGAACCGCCAGTGGGCATGAGTGTGCATTCTGGGTTGCACCGACTTCTGACAATGGATATATTCTCACCGGGATGACGGCACCAGATGATGATGAAGATGTCTGGATTGTCAGGACAGACAGTACAGGCAATCCTCTCTGGGAACGGATTTTTCAGGGAAGTGAAAGAGATTATGGGATGATGATCACAGAGACAGCAGATGGTTCTTTTTTTGCCATCGGATCATCAAAATCATCTGACGGTGATTTCATACAAAACCATGGGGGTGTTGACATATGGGCTGCCTGGCTGGATCGTGATGGAAACACCCTTTTAATGAAACAGTATGGCGGAAGTAGCGATGAAGAGGCTGGAACCGGATTCGAACTGCCTGATGGAGATTATATCCTGTCAGGGTACACATCCTCATCAGACGGGGATGTAACGGATTCACATGGGGGAAATGATGCATGGCTGTTACGCCTAACACCTACAGGCGAGATCCGCTGGCAGAAGACCTACGGAGGATCCAAAAACGAAAATACTGCTCAATCCACCCTTATGAGTGATGGAGGGTACATCCTAGTCGGTGCCGGCTCCTCTGATGATGCAGGAATCACCGGTCACCATACAGGAACAGATTTGCTCCTCATCAGGACTGATGCCAGTGGAAATCCAATATGGCAGCGATATTATGGGGGGAGTCGAAGTGACTGGGGGCATGCTCTCATTGAGACCAGTGATGGCAATATTTTAGCGGCAGGGACAACAGCATCCGATGATGGTGACGTAACGCTCCATTATGGTGCAACAAATATAAGTGATCTCTGGGTTCTCTTACTCTCCCCTGACGGAACAATCCTCTGGCAGAAGACATTTGGGGGCAGCTATTCAGACCTTGCATGGGGATGTACAGAGAATGATGAAGGATATCTCATTATCGGGGACACCTACTCCTTTGATGGTGATCTGGTCGGCAACCGTGAAGACGGAGATATCTGGTTACTCCAACTGGGACGTGATGGTACCCTGTTGTGGGATAAAACACTTGGCGGAAGTAAATATGAGACGGGTTCATCAATTATTTCCACATCTGATGGTGGTATAGCTCTTATTGGGTATACATTATCATCTGATGGTGATGTATCTGACCATCAGGGTCTTTCAGATGCCTGGCTGGTTAAGATGGGGAGCGGACTTTCACCGACTCCTGTAACCCCGGTTACCATACTGCAACAATCCCCCTCCATCCAGATATTCCCAGGTCTTGTTATGGCTCCTACTGACCCTGATAATGACGGACTCTATGAAGATATCAACGGAAACGGGCGTCTTGATTACCAGGATCTTATCATTTTCTATAACCAGATCGACTGGATAAAAGAGCAGCAACCAGTTTCTGCTTTTGATATGAATGGAAACGGTGCAATTGAGATGCAGGATATGATTCTGTTATACCAGGAGGTATAGGATTTTATGGCCCTTCCGGCTTTTTCCTATACATTACTTCTCTTTTTTATTGCTTGTATCATAGGTAGCACTACGGTTGGTGCGGTGACAGTCAGCATACCTGACCAGGAGACCAGGGAGGGAACGGTTCTTTCCATTCCGGTTATATTGGATGAGGCACAGCAGGGACTTGCCGGATATGTGATGGATATCAGTCTTTCAGATTCAGAGGTTGCCAGGATTGTAAACGTTACCTTTCCAAACTGGGCTGGTCTTCACAACGCTGAGATACAGTCAGACAGCAGTGTCTCACTCAAAGCAGTTGATATTTACCAGAGTGTCGAAGACGGAAGTGAAGACATCACACTGGCAACTCTTATTGTTAAGGGAGAGACCCCTGGAACGCTAACAATCCAGCCGCATATCACCACACTTGATGATGATGACGGATATGCAATTACGGCATCTGTCATTCCCGCAACGATGCAGGTTACCACAGGTGGCGGGGAAATCTGGCAACTCCACCTATACCCGGGCTGGAATATGATATCAATTCCGGTGCTATTACAACCAGGAGAAGACACTGCAGCCGCTTTTTCAGGTATTCCGGTAGATGGTCACTCTATCTTTACATTCTCTCCTTCTCAGGGATGGCAAACACTTGACCAGAATTCGGTCATCAGACCAACAGATGCATACTGGATATATACAGAACAGGAAATTTTTATACCATTCTCTGTTGGCGCCACCTCAATATCAGACAAACAGCTCGTTGCCGGCTGGAATCTTATTGGCATTCCTGGTTCAGTCCCGGTTTATGCAGAGACGGTCCTCATTGGAGCTCCAGAATGGGTTTATCTCATCAGATATGAAGCAGAAACACAGCGGTACCAGGAACCAATTATCAATAGTGTAGAATCCAAAGACAGTGGAATCCTGCTGGTCCCAGGTACCGGATATTGGATTTTTATGCGTGAGAATGGCATATTGTCAGGTAATTAAGATAAAAACCATCAAAACCAATTTATTCTTGTACATACGTTGTATATTAGAAAGTAAAGATCAAACTATGTTGCTATGGGGTTAATCATGAAGTTAAAATATGGGATAATATTAGTATGCCTGATTGGAGTGGTAATCACAGCATCAGCTGTTCCCCCGCTCCCCTATGAATTTTATGGAACCAGTACCATTGATGGTCAACAGGTTCCTTTGGGAACCGAAATTGTTGCAAAGCTGAATGGCACGGTTCTTGGATCCATCACTACAACAGCTGATGGTTTATATGGCGGTACCGGGACATTTGACAAACGGCTGGTAGTAAACACGGGAGAAGATACCATTGGTCAGACCCTTACGTTCTGGATAGGAGATCGTCAGGCTGCCCAGACAGTGACACTGCAGGCTGGTGAATCACAGGAATTACATCTGCTGTTTGAAGAAGGGAAAGAGGCTACCATCGATGCCTCACTGACACCACAACCAGATATGGGGACGCCTGACCTCCCACCAACTCCTGTTCCAACACGGGCACCTCTCTTCAGTGCTCCATTCCTGGCTCTCCTGATAACAGCCCTACTTGCAGTTGCTTTCAGGCGTTACTGATCCGTAACAGATCCTTCTTTTTTACGGGTTTATTCTGACTTTGTTCTGCAGTCTACGGCTCTGTCTGAAAAACAAGTGATACCATATCATCACGTTCAGACAGGATGTAATTACATGGCATTCTAACTTTTATATTGACAATTATCTATATTATTTTAGAATTCCAACCGCAGAGGACGCAGAAGAACGCAAAGAGGGGAGCCCAGGGGTCAGATACTCTGTGAACCACAATCCCCTCCGGGATTTACATCATTTCAATC
>CAYRYR010000052.1:0-18836 GCA_964428385.1 uncultured Methanoregulaceae archaeon | reverse complement strand
TCCGATTGGACTGATGTAATACAAGAAGGGAATGCTCGTTTGCAGAGTTCTAAAAACCTAGGGTTCCCCCCTCTGCGTCCTCTGCGGTTAAATTATTTCAATTCTCAAACGAAGTGATTCTAACATGACTATTTCATATCACTTGAAAAATCGACAGCGCCCAAATTAGTCATTTTGATACTTCGATTTGACGGTTATTTGTAAATTAATGCACATAATAGGCTCTTTTTTCAAAGTCTTTTTAGTAATCCAAAGTCCTCGGACACTCTTCTAAAAATAAAGAAGGACTGTAGTAAATTCAGATTAAAAATAAAAAAAAGATATTCCTGATTTTTTAAAAATAGCAGGGAGATTATATGTTCCTAAAATGATCGCCTGAGCCGGACCGATTTGGCGTGGGCACTAAGGCCTTCTGCATCAGCAATAGTTTCAATAACATCACCAATTGCCTCAAGACCCGTCCTGGTGATAATCTGGACGGTTGAAGTTTTGCAGAAATGACTCACATTAAGCCCTGAATATGTCGCAGCATACCCTGCAGTCGGGAGCACATGGTTCGTTCCTGACGCATAATCACCTGCAGCAACAGGTGCGTAAGGACCAACAAAGATGGAGCCTGCATTCTGTACAGAGTTAAGGACCGGGAGGGAATCTTCTACCACTATCGAGAGGTGTTCCGGGGCCACCTGGTTCATCATAGATACCGCCGTATCAATATCTGGAGTTATGATATACCCTGAGTGGGATAGTGCCTGCATAATGATATCCTGCCTGGGCAACTCATGCAACAATTTTTCAAGCTCCTTCTCCACCTTTCCCACTAGTGCCTTCTCCGTTGTAATAAGAATACATGCAGCATCAGGATCGTGCTCTGCCTGGGCAAGAATATCAATAGCTATGAACGTCGGGTTTGCCGATCTGTCGGCGATTATACCAATCTCGCTCGGACCGGCGGGAAAATCAATCTCTGCTTCTTCTCTAAGAAGCATCTTTGCAGCTGTCACATACGCATTTCCCGGACCGACAATTTTTCGCACAGGCATAATACTCTCAGTTCCAAGGGCCATCGCAGCAACAGCCTGTGCTCCGCCTATTCGATAAATCTCTTCCACTCCCATGATATCAAGAGCCACAAGCGTGAGGGGGAGAATGGGCGGGGGAGAACATGCACACATATCAGGAACACCGGCAACCTTTGCGGGTATCGCATTCATGAGCACTGTCGAAGGATATGCCGCCCTCCGTCCAGGAATATAGAGGCCAACTCGATCGAGGGGGGTGGTCTTAACTCCAAGGGTGATACCAGGTTCGACCTCCTCAAGCCAGAGGTCGTGATCCTTTTGCCGTTCGTGAAACCTTGTTATCCGTACCTCTGCCTCAATAAGACTCTCCACGAGTGAATCCTCAACCTCATCGTATGCAGCCTCGCGTTCCTCCTCAGATATTCTGATTGAATCAATTTCAGGTTCATACTTTCTCGCCATTGTAAGGAGGGCTTCGTCACCTCCATTACGAATAGCATTGATTATCTCTGCTGCGGATTTTTTTGCTCCATCGAGATTTGAACGCCGCTGCTTCATCCATGTCTCAACATCAAGCGCTTTAAGCATATGGTACTTGTTTATCGTCTACCATAATAAGTTTTTTTCAGAAGAAAAAGCCAAAAAATCCTAAATTTTTAAAAAATAGCCGCATGAAACGTTTTATTTGAGGTATATACACGGCATCTTCCGTAAAGAAATTACTCTCTATCAAATCTCAGGCTTGCTTCAATGGAAGGTTTTCTCTCAGATATATTCAATTCAGACACAATACAAAAATGCAGGATATGATAGAAAATGGTAGTGTTGCGTTCATCATTGATGGCAAGCTCCCCTCTTTTCTTCGGCCCGGTAAGAAAGACTATATTCAGGTGACGAATCCAAAATGAGTGAATGTTACTCTATAACGATACTACCATAACTATAAATATAGAAACATGATTTTTTTGATAAATCAAAAAGCATTACTACTATGAATGAGATAGCATAATTATGAGATACTATTTAGTAGTATTGGTTCTTCTACTTACCACAATTACAATGATGGCAGGATGTACGGTAAATTCAAATCAGGACACAACCGCTCCATTAACAACTTCTGAACCAATAACAGTTCAAACAGTTAAAGAGGTTCAAAATATAAATCCCGTCACAATCCCTTCAACAATAAATGAGGATAACGGTTTCACAGCAAGTATCGGAGAATTAAACGTCTTAAAATAATATTGAAGTATGCAGATAAATATCGGTAAATTAAAAACAAATCAGACCGAAACTTTTGCTCTAAATTTTACCCTGCAGCTAATGAATACTCAAAAAAGGGAACAATTTCAATAATACACGATGAGAACCAATGAGTCGAAAGATTGCAGTATGTGGAAAAAGTTAGTCAGAAAAACTCACTAATCTCTATAGGATTGCAATCGATCTTGGGACAATTACCATAGCAGAAATCCTCACCAACCTGGTAACTGGCGAGGTGATAGCTACGGCATCTTCACTAAACCGGTAAATTACTTATGATGAAGAATTAATCACCAGGATTGCTATCGGAAAGAAATAGCAGGGTCTTTGTAACCTAAAAGGATGCTGCAGTAACAAGTTTCAATGAGGTTATCTCATCCCTTCTTTTTACAGGTAATGTCACTCCAAACGATGTATACAATTCTGTCTCGGGGGAAATACCATGATGTGCTATCTCTTAGCAGGACAAGATCCTGGACCTTTTGAGTTCATAGATGCACCAGTAGAGAGAAAACCAATCATCTTTCAGGCAGGTGAATATGATATTACCATTCATCCCAAAACATATGTCTACTGCCTCCCGGCGGTCAGCCGGTTTGTCAGGGGTGATGCTGTCGGTGATGTTATCACCTCAGATCTTATCCATACCCCAGATATTTCACTTCTTATTGATCTCGTAACAAATGGCGAAATAATCCTTGGAAACCATAACTGGCTCGTCTCAACATCATGTGCAAGTGGGCCGGCTTTTGAAGGGAGCGGACTCACCTCAGGGATGCGGGGGATGCATGGGGCAATTGATCATGTCAGGATAGACCCGATAACCGATGAAATCTCATATGATGTTATCGGCGATTCCAAACCCAGAGATATCTGTGGAACAGGAATTATTGATGCCACTATTGCCCATGGCTGCTGCAGGAATTCTTGATTTTTCAGGAAAACTCATTCTTGATGCACCTGGAATCAGAAAAGGCAGAGATGGATTGGAATATCTGCTGGTCCCAGGAGAAATGATCGCAACTGCCCGTGACATAAGTATAACCCATCAGGATATAGCATACCAGATGGATACCAAAGCCGCTATTCCCGGTGCAATCAGTGTTCTGTTTATGAAATACCGGGTAAAACCAATGGATATCAGGCATCTCTATCTTGCTGGAGCCATATGATCCTTCTCAACGATTGACCAGCTGACTGCCTTTGGTCTTCTGTCTGAACTTCCAGAGACAAAAATACACACAATTGGAAATGACTCACTAAGAGGAGCATATGCAGATCTCGTCTCCCATGATGCGAGAAGAGAGTCAGAAAAAATTGCTGACATGATGGGATATAACGATCTTCCTAATGATACTGATTTTATCGATGAATATTGGGCTGCATTACGCATCCCCGGAAAAGAAGAACTTTTTCCGGACTTTTATTCCTGTAAACAGAATAGCAGAAATGGCAGGAGTTCATGACTCTGACATGCTTGGAAAAGATGATTATGAATATACTATCCCGTTTCATAGATCCAAAAGACCACTTCTTATGATCTGATATTTGCTTCTGATGAGGAAATTAATTCCTATTACCATGGCATAAAACGTGACGAAAATATCCTCATTGGTGAATCGGACCTGTTAGCAATATGAGGTAACAGAAAGGTTATCTGGAGATTTCACAGGATCGTTCTGATATCGAGGAGATACGAACATATCTTAAAAGATCTGAAGCTATTTCTAAGATTATCAAGCGTCAAATCACCTTTACCAAAGATTATCAAACTATTGGAGTTTATAAACCGGAATGTAAGAATATCTCTGATATGATACGTCAATCAACCAAGTCTCTTAATATGGATCAGACACGTGTTATCATAAAGACAGGTGATCTCGAGATCTTTACCGATCCCCTGTTTGATAAGGTTTTTTTGAATCTGATAGAAAACGCACTTCGTCATGAGGAGAAGGTTACAACAATCGTCTTTTCCCCTATCAAACATGATACTACTCTATCCCTTATTTACAAGGACGATGGAGCTGGAATCAACACAAAGGAAAAAGAAATGATATTTGAGAGAGGGTTTGGAAAAAATACCGGATATGGCCTTTTTCTTATCCATCATATTCTTGCAATAACCAGGATGAGTATTGTTGAAAACGGTGAACCAGGGATGGGAGCACGATTTGAAATGTCAGTTCCCGCAGGAGCATACAGAAACACCTGAACCAGTATAGTATGGTAACCAACCTGAAGAGCAGTATATTTTTCACGTTAATTCTTAAAAAACACGAAAAATGTGAAAGAGACAACAATTATTGTCATGCCCTCGTTTTCATTCAGCTCTGAAAAAATCAAGGACAATACGAGAAAATTCTTCAGGGAATTGATATATTACCCCATGACCGCCACCTTCTATCATGACAACCTCTGCCTCTGACATCCGTGATGCAATCATATCAGAATTCTTTGGAGGCACTATCAGATCTTTTATCCCTGTAATCAGTAGAGTCGGACTTATTATGCGATCTAACCTTTCATATACCTTTTTTCAGACCAAAAGAACATGAACCTGACCGGCTATTGCGGATGCATTCACCGGCTCAGTTGCATCCGGGAAGTAGGTTCTGGGATAAAGATGCTCATACAATATACATTGTAATCTGACATTTCAAAGGTATCCATCCGTGAAATTCTCATCACTAGAATATGATCTGACATATGGTGAATAGATGTTATGGGATATCTCTAAAAAAATGGGATTAAGATATATCCAGATCCAGCTTACTCTTCTGATGTCAGTAAATATATCATCAAAAGCCGGGTCTTCGGATTTTTAATTATCACTTTCAATTATCCGGTCGGAACCCTCTCCAATGTCAATACGAGCACACATACCCGAAATTATGTGAACCCAGTTATTAAGATGATTCATGTGCCAAGTGTGGCTACTTGATTCCGGGGAGTGTTACAGGTATCCCGGAACCGTACATATCGATCTAACTCATAACGGGGATAGTAAAACAGCAACTGTCTTTTTCTAAAAGACAGTGATAAGATTCTTTTTGTTGTTACTGACCTCCATACCCTTTTAACACATTCTGTATCTCTTTTATCCCTTCAATAAATAATGAATTTTCTCCGATAAGTGACTGTACATCAGGTTCGCACTCAATGAGTTTCTCCTCATAGGGCAGGTAAAACTTCTCAGAAAACAACTCCAGAGTTTCACCAAGAATTTCATGTACTCGTTTTGTATCCTTTGGCGACCGGACCCGATTCACCACCAGATGAATATACGGGATCTCCAGATCCTTTGCGAGCTTTGCTGCATGCTTTACAACCTGCACCGCATTAAAAGTGGGATCAGTCACGAGTATCGCCTGATTAAATCCCTGTGCCAGAGCTCTTCCAAAATGCTCCACCCCGGCCTGGGTATCCATGAGTATCACTTCACCCTCCCGGAGATTGATAGAGCGGATAACAGCATTAAGAAGCGTATTTTCGGGACAGAGACAACCGGAGGCTGCTAAAACAACAGTTCCCATAACAAGGATATTTACCCCACCAGGTCCTTTTATTCCAAACCGACTGACCACATCAGAGACGTCAGGATTCAGAGAAAGCATAAGACCCCAGCCGGAATCAGGCCTGGCACCAATCTTCTCCTCCACATAATCAAAATTCCGGGTTAGGGGAATTATAGTCTCGGCATCACAGGCAGGCACCCCAATGGCATAGGGTAGATTCATCTGGGGATCCTCATCAACTGCCAGTGTCGTACAACCCTCCCTGGCAAAAAGATGAGAGAGAATCGCCGTAATGGTCGTCTTCCCTACACCACCCTTCCCAGTGATAACCACACGAAATCCTTTTTCAATACCAGGATGAGTTCTTTTTTCTATCTCGTATGCTGCATCAAAGATCCTTGTGTTTCTATCGCGGGTATCAGACATGATTTCCGATATCCCCTCTCTTTGCCAGGATCTCCTGACGAGCGATTGTCTTTCCTCTGCAGGCAGGACAGATTGTGTGTAATTTTTCTATTAGATCGGGATCAAGCCGGGTGTTAATGTATTTCATTACAGGTTCAGGTCCAAAGTATCTACCACATTCAGTGCAGGCAATGCGCCTTATTTTCGTATTCGACCACGATTTCATAATTCGTTCATCACTGATATCTTCAATGACAATTGCTTCTGTAGGACAGACCTTTGCACAAGTCCCACAGCCCATACAGACCGGATTCTCCTCAAAAAAAGGAGTATTCACGACTGTATAGGGGCCTCGGTTGATAAATTGTATCGCACTTGCACCCATAATCTCGTTACAGACACGGACACAAAGACCACAGAGGATGCATTTGCCACCAAGGGGATCATCGTGAACTATCTTCTTTAAAAACGGGGTTTTTGTCACCCCATATCGTTCAGCCATCGTTTTTATAATTTCAGACTTTGGTGCCTCTGCAAGATAAAGTTCAAATAAGGTTTTGCGGTGCCTGATTATCTCAGGGGTATCAGTCAGAACCTCGAGCCCGTTGTATACCCGAAGCGTACAGGCTGTGGTCATCTCGGTCTTTCCACAAGTGACAACCTCAACCATGCAGAGCCGGCAGGCCCCATACGGATCCAGAGACTCTTCATAACAGAGATGAGGAATATCAATCTTCTCCCGTATCGCTACCAAAAGAAGAATCTCACCCTCCATTGCCCTATACTGATTCTTGTTGATGGTTATGGTAACCGCTTTGCTAGTATTATCCATCTCTTCACCTCCTCACCGTTTCTCCTGGCTGATGAACGCCTCGTACTCATTCATAAAGTATTTGAGTGTAGTCTGGACCGGATTGACAGCAGTCTGTCCGAGCCCGCAGAGTGAGGTCTTCTGAATAGTATCGCTCAGGGAAGCCAGGAGAATGAGATCCTGTGCCAAAGCTTTTCCTGATATAATTTTGTTGAGGATGAGCAGGATATGTTTTAATCCCTCCCTGCAGGGAACGCATTTTCCACATGACTCACTTGCAGCAAAATTAATGAAATACCGTGCAATATCAACCATATTGGTATCTTCGTCCATCACAACAAGCCCTCCTGATCCCATCATTGAGCCAATACGGTTTAAGTTCTCAAAGTCTACACCGGTATCAAAGAGTCTGACTGGAATGCAGCCACCGGAAGGACCACCGGTCTGTACCGCCTTGACAGCTTTGCCTCCGGCACCACCACTACCAATATCAAAGATTATCCGGTGTAAGGAAGTGCCTAACGGAACTTCCACCATCCCGACATTCTCAACCTTCCCGACAAGAGAAAAGACCTTGGTGCCGGTATTGCTACTATTTCCGATCCCACTATACCATTTTGAACCTTTGGCGATGATAACCGGGACATTGCACCATGTTTCTACATTATTCAGGTCAGTCGGCCTGCCCCATACCCCTGAATCAGTCAGTCTCGGAGGACGGGGATGAGGTCTTCCGGTCTTTCCCTCGATAGAGGCTACAAGAGCTGTCGACTCACCACAGACAAAAGCCCCGGCTCCTGTCGCAAGTTGGATATCAAAGCAGAATGAGGTTCCGAAAATATTATCTCCGAGTAGTCCATATTCACGGGCCTGATCGATAGCATGTCTCAGCCTTTTTATGGCAAGCGGGTATTCTGCCCTGATATAAATAAGCCCTTCGGAAATACCCATTGCATACGCACCAATGAGCATCCCCTCAACCAACATATGAGGGTCACTCTCCATCTCGTTCCTGTTCATATACGCACCGGGATCACCTTCATCAGCGTTGCAGACGATGTATTTATCAGTCCCTTTGGCTTTCTTTGTGATCTCCCATTTCAGACCTGCAGGAAATCCTGCACCACCCCGTCCCCGAAGTCCCGATTGTTTCACCTCATCGATGACAGCATCAGGATCACGTTCGGTAAGTGTCGTATATGCAGCTTCATATCCACCGACGGCGATATACTCATCGATATCTTCAGGGTTGATGAAACCAGCATCCCGAAGAATAACCTTGGTCTGATGTAAAAAAAACGGGACATCGTTGTACAGGGGAATGGTATCAAACCCTTCCCCATATTGGAGAATCCCTGTGATATGATCCCATTCTAAAATCCGGCACAGTGCCAGGCTTTCTGGAACCTCTCCTTTCAAAACAGCATTAATAACTTCTTCTGCATTCTCAGGAAAAACCCGGTGAAGCAGAATGAGTGGTTTTTTTGGAATCGTTACTGCGACGATAGGCTCTTCCTTGCAGTACCCGATACACCCGACCTTGGTGAGAGCAATATCATATCCTCCCTCTTTGATGAGAGTATAAAGCCGGTTAAAGAGGTTTTCTCCACCTACCGCAATCCCACAGGTAGAGAGACCAATTGCAATCCTAGGCCTATCCGGCTGTATTTTAGAGAGACCAATTGTTCTGACCTCCTCCAGGTCAGATCTCGATTTAATCCTCATGCTTCCACCCATACTCTGCAAGGATTTCCGGAATCTTCTCAGGGGTCAGGTATCCATAAAGATCCCCATCAATCTGCATGACCGGAGCCATACTGCACGCTCCGAAACATCTGGCAATCCCAACCGTGAATTTGTTATCCTTCGTAGTAACAAAGTATTTTCCATCCTCTGTCCTGCCCTTGATATCCAATAGTTTTTCAAGAGTTGTTAGGAGAACAGAAGCTCCTTTTACGTGGCAGGGAGTTCCCATACAAACTGTTATCAAATGCTCCCCAACCGGTTGCAGAGTGAAAAACGAATAAAAGGTGACCAGCCCATAGAGTTGGGAGACCGGTACATCTATCTTTACCGAAAGCAGTTTTAAGAGATCCTTTTGTATATATCGTTCCTGGATCTGGATGTCCCGTAGGATCCCAAGCGTTCTGCCAGATGGAGATGCATATTGGGAAATAATCTCATCTAATGTCTTCTCATCCATAATAGTTACCAAAAAAAAAATCTTGAAGGGTAAATTAAATATTCAGAGCTTTTCTCTTTCGTTCAATTTCTGCTTCAAGGAGATCTGCAGCTTTCACCGGATCAGGCTCAACCGCGAAGGAGGAGTTTGTTATTCCCTTCAGCCCGTCTGCAAGGAGACTTAGCACATTCTGGCTACCAAAAATCTTTGGAGGAATGCCAAGTACCGTGTATACACCAGATGCAACAAAGTACGTCCCAATGGAAACTGCTTTCTGTGAGTACCATTCCGGTGCTGCACCACCAAGTGGCAGATCCCCGATACCGACACCGAGTTCGTTTGCAATCTTTGCGGCCATCACCAGAATCCGAGAATTATCGACACAGGAACCCATGTGAAGAACAGGGGGGATGCCAAGCAGGTTACAAACTGATTTGAGTCCATCTCCGGCCAGATCTGCAGCTTCAGGGAGGAGGAGCCCGGCCTTTCCACATGCTATCGCTGCACATCCGGTCTCAACAACCAGGATATTCCTTTTTATGAGCTCTTTTGCCAGGGTGACATGGCCATAGTCGTGCTTTATCCGGGGATTATTACACCCGACTATCCCTACTACACCCTTAATGGATCCAGCAACAATTGCATCGATGAGTGGTTTGTATGTCCCTCCCAATGCGGTACAGATAGCTTCCTCTGAAAATCCTGCCATCAGCTTCATTGGTTTTCCCGGAATACGCACCCGGTCTGCATTCCGGTTCGGATAATTATCAATAGCTAGTCTGATAATATCCTTTGCGATATCTATAGCATTTTCCGGGTTAAATTCCATGTACACAGTCCCAGGAATCTTTGCCTTCTTACTGGTGGTGACAACTTTTGTATGATAACATCCTGCTGTTGCCGGAATAGATGGATATATGCACTGGTAATCAACAATCATCGCTTCGACTGCACCAGTAGCGATAGCCAGCTCCTGGTCAAGAACATTCCCGGCAATCGGGATTCCGCTTCGCATGAGGAGTTCGTTTCCGGTGCAGCACATTCCAACCAGATTTATCCCTTTAGCACCCTTCTCTTCTGCATATTTTTTCAGGCCAGGATCCTCTGCTGCATGTACAATCATCTCGGAAAGGAGCGGGTTGTGACCATGGAGCACCACATTTATCTTATCTGTGCTCAATGTCCCTAAATTTACCCAAGATGAAACTGGTTTTGGTGTCCCAAACAGGATATCTGAACATTCGGTCGCTATCATCGATCCACCCCAGCCGTCTGCAAGAGCAGTCCTCATCGCATGAAGTAAAATATTCACATAATCGGCATCAACGCCCATGTGAATCCGGTGCAAGGCTTCCACTATTTCCCGGTCAATTCCCCGGGGAACAATCCCATACTTCTTCCAGATCTCCTTTGTCGGTACTGGTGCCCGTTCAGAGAGCTGAAGCCTGTTTTTGATGCTCCCGTATTCTGCAAGCATCCCAACTGTAAGATCTTTAGCAATTTCTTCTTGTTTTCTTCCCTCTGTTTGAATACCATATTCAGCAGCGAGACTGTATAATTTTTCTTTGTCTACTATCTGGTATCCCGGAGCCGTTCCCTCAGCAGTTTCCTGCAAAACCTCAACAACCTCCCGGCCATGATCAGAGTGAGCTGATGCACCAACACAGAGATCATCTAACAAATTTCGTGCAACGATAGTATCGACGCTTGCTCCACATACCCCGTGTGTCGGTTTTCCACCATATGGGTCGATTCTACATGGTCCCATGGTACAGTTGTTACAACAAACTCCGAGCTGTCCAAATCCACACTGGGGTTGTTGGAGGGATAACCTATCCCATGCTGTTTCAACGCCCTCCTGCATCGCTTTTACATTCATCTCCTGATCTAATTTATCAAGAGATCTCTTTTCTGCTTCTTTTCTCATCGTTTTTGGATCACACATATGCTTTTCCTCCTCTCCTGATGGTCATAAACTGGCAATTTTCTCCATGACTGCCTTATATGCACTGATATGTTCTGGAATTGTGGGGACTGTTACATCAGTTCCCTGAGATCTGATAAGTTTCGTAGTAAAATCGGTCCTGCTCGTTCGTATCAGATCATTTGCATCACCAAACTCGAGGGCACCGGTTTTACATGCCTCTGCACATGCTGGAATTTTTCCTTCTTTTTGTCTTTGTATACAGTCATCGCATTTTGCATTGACTTCCCGTTCAGTATCCAACTGATACACCTGTTGAAATTCAATAATTCCAAACGGACAAGCCATTGCACAGACAGCACACCGGATACACCTTCCATAATTTACCAGAACCGATCCGGTTATATCATCACGATACAACGCCCCGGTAGGGCAGACCTGCATGCATGGAGCAGGATCACAATGTCTGCACCGGTTTGGAAATGTCTGATAGTTATCAACGGTTTCTATATGAATGCGCGGTTTGGAGGGTTTTTTCTCGTGAATTGCCAAAAAAAGGTCCTTATTAAGAGAGTGTTCAATAGCACAGGCGATTTCACAATGCCTGCATCCAACACAAAGTTCCTGTCGCACAAAAACGGTTTTCATACTTGTTTGCCTCTATCTCCTCATTTTGAAATTTAATAGTTCAATTAGGTCATATTATTATGATGACAAATAAAGCATTAGTAGATATTATATTTAAGTTATCTGAAATGGCAGTTGTATCAGACAATTCCTTTATTTAATTACTTTATGCTTAACGTGTAAATTGATATGAAAATTTTCTAAATCCATTTAGGATACATATAAGACTAATTGAGACTCGAGATCCATACTGAAAACGAATCTGGTATTCCCCTGAAATCGGGATATTATTGATATGTATAAAGTTTTAGAGTCTCTGTTTCAATATTTGGTTTTCCGCATTATATCAATAAAATACAGGAAACACGAATATATACTTATTTTCATCTTTTTTAGATATGCAACTCTGATATAACCGTTATCATCTTTATTTCAGCACCTGATTTCAGTATGATTTCAGTATGATTTCACATGATACAACAACGAAAAATTCCTATTATCCTCATCATTGTAGGCATCATATTCTACATAGGGCTGTATGTATTCATCCAGTCCCCGGACACCAACACCCTTCCTTTTCTACAGACAAACACTATCATTTCCCAGGGAATGGCTGACACACCACAAAGACCCGGGTTTGAGGATATTTTAAACCAAACTATCACTTCCGCCAGGATTTTCTATATCAGTCTACACAACGGATGTCCCGGGTGCCCGATCCCTTGCGTATAGTACAAAAGGGACACTCTTTGTAGGAACCAGGGATGATACGGTCCATACTGTCCAGGACAGTAATGAGGATGGGACCGGAGAGACTGTTATGGTTGTAGCATCCGGCCTTACAATGCCAAATGGGATAGCCCTTCGGGATGGGGACCTGTATGTTGCTGAAATCAGTCGCATTATCAGGTATCCTGATATTAAGTCTTCTCTTCCCAACTTTCCGGTACCTGAAGTGGTAAGCGATGAATTCCCCTCTGAAACTGGCTAAAGGTAGAAATTTATCAGATTGGGCCCGGACGGAATGCTCTATGTTCCGGTAAGTGCCCCATATAATATCTGTCTACCCCCGGATGGACAGTACGCAGCTATCCACCGAATCCACCCTGATAAAATAGGGTATGAGATTTTTGCATCAGGGATAAGAAATATTATCAGATTTGACTGGGATCCAGAGAAAGGGGATCTCTGGTTTACCGATAATGGCAGGGATTATCTCGGTGATGATTCCCCCTGATGAACTAAATCAAGCTCCCGACAAAGGGTTGTTCTTCAGCTATCCCTACCATCACGGAACGGATATTGTCGATCCCGAATTTGGAGCGAACGCTCCTGATGGATGCAGGAACTGTACACCAGTCGCTCAGGAGCTCGGACCCCATGTTGCCCTACTCGGGGATGCCGTTTTACACAGGTTCTCTGTTTCCTCCTGAATACCAGGGAACCACCTTCATCGCTGAGCATGGATCCTGGAACCGTAAAGACCTTATCGGGTACCGGATAATGCAGGTCAGGCTTGAGAACAAAAATCCAATCTCGTATGAACCGTTTATTGAAGGATGGCTAACAAACGGGAGGGTATACGGCCGGCTGGTTGATGTTGAGGTGATGCCTGACGGATCCCTACTTATATCTGATGACAAAAACGGGGTCGTATACCGGGTTGTGTACGAGACGTGAACGGGGAGAGGAAATTTTTATTCTTCTGCCTCGTGATCAGGAAAAATTATAACTTGAGAGTTTTTGCAGCAGACGACTGATTGAGGGGCTGGTTTCATTACCCCCTCAATAGGTTTAATTTTCATAATATCGGACCAGATACCAGATGAATCATTCCTATCCTGGTGAAAACATCGTCCATTCATTCCAGACTGCTACTGACAGATGCCTGGAAACCGGTTCAATTTATAGATTCTGCACAGGAATGGAACTGTTCCCGGCATGCAACATCAGGGTCCTGGGCAGATTGATACCTAGTGCCTCTTGTAAAACCTCCTCAACGGTCTCCACCAGCACGAAGCTCAGTTCGCACCTGACATCGTCGGGCACATCGTCGAGATCCCGTTCGTTTTCCCGAGGCAGGATAACCTTTGTGATTCCCGCCCGATGTGCAGCAAGTATCTTCTCTTTGATTCCCCCGACCGGCAGAACAGCACCACTTAAGGTTATCTCACCAGTCATAGCAAGGTTCGGGTCAACTGTTTGCCCGGTTATTAACGATGTAAGCGCCGAGAAGATAGTCACACCCGCAGAAGGACCATCCTTAGGGGTTGCTCCCGATGGTACATGAATATGGATATCACTTGTGAGGAAGTTCAACCCACTCTCTGCGTTTAAGAGCCGTGAGCGGATGAGGCTTAACGAAATCGTTGCCGATTCCTTCATCACGTCACCGAGCTGGCCGGTGAGGGTGAGTTTACCGGTCCCGGGCATGAAAGTCCCCTCAATAAAGAGAATCTCACCACCGACAGGTGTCCATGCAAGACCGGTAACAACACCAGGAACCGGTTCTTTTCGTGCCACTTCCTGTCTAATAATCTCTTTTCCCAGAATCACCGGGAGGGAATCAACGGTCACTACAAACGGGAGTTCTGTTTTTCCGGATACTATCTTCTCTGATACATATCGTGCTGCCTTTGCAAGCTGTTTTTTGAGCCACCGAACCCCTGCCTCACGGGTGTACTTCTCGATAATTACCTTCAGAGCCGGATCTTCGAACCTGAGTTTGTCATCATCAAGACCGTGCTCTTCGATTATCTCGGGGATAAGATGATCTTTTGCTATGGCAAACTTCTCATTTTTCGTGTAGCTCGAGATCTCTATCAGTTCCATCCGATCAAGTAGCGGTGCCGGGATCGTTGCGAGGGAGTTGGCCGTGGCGATAAAGAGCACATCAGAGAGATCATAAGGTAATTCCAGATAATGATCAGAGAAAGTGCTGTTCTGCTCAGGGTCAAGAACTTCAAGAAGGGCACTTGCCGGGTCTCCCGAATATGACAGTGAGAGCTTGTCGATCTCGTCAAGGATGAAGACAGGATTTTTTGTGCCTGCTTTTTGTATGCCTTGGATAATTCTTCCGGGAAGGGCCCCGATGTACGTTCTCCGGTGCCCCCGGATCTCTGCTTCATCCCTGACACCACCGAGGCTTACCCGTACGTACGTCCGCCCGAGAGCCTCTGCGATGCTTTTTCCAAGGCTGGTCTTACCTGTTCCGGGAGGACCGACAAAAAGGAGGATCGACCCTTGTTTTTCCTGTTTAAGTTTCATGACCGCGAGGTGCTGAATTATCCGTTCTTTAACCTCTAAAAGACCGTTATGATGGCTATCGAGCACACAACGGGCCTGCTCAATATCAATATTTTTTTTCTCCTGTGTTACCCAGGGAAGATCGAGCAAGAGGTCAAGATAATTTCTGATAATTGAACTTTCATGGTTGTGGCTGCCACCGGTTTCCAGTTTTTTCAGCTCAGTCAGTGCCTTTTTCGAAACATCATCAGGCATTGCAGTATTTTCGATACGCTCCCGGTATCCACCATCACCGTCAGTGCCATCAATCTCACCAAGCTCCTCCTGGATAACCTTCAGCTGCTCGCGGAGCATTGCTTCCCGGTTCGACTTATTCACCCGGGCAGAGACTTTTTTTGCCATCTCGATCCTGATGGCGATGTCATCTCTTGTTTTAATGAGAAGTACCAGAAACGTGCTGTACCGTTGTCCGATCGAAACAATCTCAAGGAGATTCTGCTTCTCGGTAAGGCTGACCGGTAAAAAGGGCATAATAAATCCCATGATCTGGTCGATGGAATCCATCTCTTCGATGGGCCTCGTGAACTCTTCAGAACCGGTAAAGCAGTTGCTGATATCATTGATGGTGGTTTTTATATCATCAAGAATTTGGATCTCCTGATCTTTTTCGAGATCCTGAATGTCAGGGACCGGTTCGTATGTGGCATAGAAACGCCCGCCCTTTTCTAAGAAACTAATGACCTCTACCCGCTGCACGACCTGTGCACAGATAAGGTATCCGTCATCGGCAGGCTGTACGTGCAAAACCTGGAGCAGGGTACCGGTAGTATAAAATGATTCTTCAGTCAATTCCAACGGTTGAATGCCGCTTTTAACACAAAGACCGACTGCATGCGCAGTTTCTGAATGTTCCAGAGCGTCTGAAAAGAGTTGTCCGGTTGCCAGGTCAACCTGAAATTTTGCACGGCTGTCAGGATAGACGACAATCTCAAAGAGCGGTATAACAATTTTTTCCTGTGAAGTATCTGTTTTTTCTAATGACATGATTTTCTCTTTTATTTAGTTTTATTTTACCTAACGAAAGGCCGGAACAAAAAAATTACCTGACCTTCTGCAGGATCCCAATCAGGAGATCCAGCTCTTGTTCGTCCAGTGAATTCACCATCCGTTCAATGACCCGGAGCAAGGCAGCCTGTTCGGCTTGTGCTATCTTCTGCCCCTTTTCGGTCAGGCGAATGTACAGGATCCTTCCGTCATCAGGGCATGGTTCCCGGTATACACACTCCATCCTGACAAATTTATTAATCATCTCCGTTATCGTAGGTTTTGAGTGCCTGGTTATTTCAGCAAGCCTGCTGAAAGTGACATCACCCTGTTCATTGATGACTTTTAAATAGGCTATTTGTTTCACTGTCAGATTCGATAATCCGCATTCAGAGGAGATAGTGCAGGAACATTCGTTCCTGATCCTGAGCACGTTTTCAAACACTTCAAACAGATGCTCTTTTTTCTCCATCATACGTCCTGCTTATTAGTTAGGCTTTACCTAATAATAAAGATAGTGGTTGTTCCTCTGCTGGCAAGAGGTAGATATGAATCTAATTTGGCTATACCTCTCTTATGACCATCTCTTATTTTACATGCAGGGATGAAATGATACCTTGAAAAAATGCCCGCGTTATCAGGTTACAAAGTGCCAGAGACCCGGAGGCTATACAGTTTTTGGTCAATCCAACGTGAATGATATTATCTGTGAGTAAAGCCTTGTTTTAGCTGTTATAAGACCCGGATCCAAAAATGCGGCAATTCCATCCCTGACATCCTTCTTCGTCTGACAGGCATCTGATAATCATGGATATCACAGGAAAACCTCTCTTTTTGCCAGTAATACGACACCTCTTTTCAGCAGAACAAATCAGGTAACAAGGGAGCATCAACCAAGCACATACATAGCATCAATAAAAAACAATAGAACATTAACCAGGGAATGATTCGATATGACCTGTTTGATAATCCGGTTGGGTCCCCAATATCAGAAATGATGACTTGCCAGGCTCTATGAAATTCCGGGGAGAACTACTATATTCTCATATCAGGCAGGTGACCGGCACGCTTGATACTGGACGCACCAGCAAGTAGTACCTGATACCTATCAGGAGAGACCAATGAAAAAAATCAACGCGGTATTCATGAAACATGATATAGATCTCATGATACAAATCCTGGAAAGAATAGAATCAGAGGAAACAAAAATCCCACTCTCCTCACTATCGATTGATGGATACCCAGACTACCTGATTTCTAATCACCTGATATTCATGACAGGAGAGAATCTTCTAAAAGGACGTATCAGTCGCGTTGACGGACAACAACAACCGGCCATTACCATAAACGGAATAACTCATAAAGGATATGACCTGCTGGAGCGCTCCCGGGAAGAGAACGTGGACAGGCTCATTGCATCACTGGATGTACACCATAATTCACAAAAACTAGAAGATAGTATTCCAAAAGAAGGAGATCTCTCACCTGATGTTATCAACTCAATGCAGGATATCATCCGGCTCGTCAACACCGGGGATTTGCAGAAAAAACAAGACGCAATCGGGATTTTTATACAGAATCGCAAGGATATTCCAGATGACTTTGCCTTTGAGTTTCTCAGGGGCATCTGGACTGATAAAGATTCTGCGGTTAAAAAGAATCTCCCGGTCCGGACATTTGAGGAATTCCTCACCTTTATCGAGAGAGGACTATTTACAAATCCCAAAATCGTTGAGAAGTATTATGATTCGCTTGAGCAGGCGCTTAAAAAAGTTAGCGATACCGTACGGGTATTTGATCTCTCTCATTCCACTGCCAAGGCTCTGAAACATTCCCTGATAAACCCGGATATGATCTTCCCTCATGACCTCATTGCCAGATTTTCAAGGGAACAGGGAGAAATGGCAGGCAATGTGTCGGCATCCTCTCAACTCGGTCTTCATTCATCCCCCATCGGATCCCTCTCCGACCTCATACAATCCCTACCACAAGAAGATGATACCAGGAATGGTTCGCAGACCTTCACACGGGACAGGCGGGAAAAAATGAGAAGGCAACTGGATGATATCGTCATTACAGACATGGATATCTCCTTTAACATTCCCGGATACGAGTTGCTCTTCACCCTTGAGAGAATGCTTCGGGATTTAATTCACCAGCGAATAATAATTCCCCATAAAAAAGATCTTATCTCGAAAATTCCTGCTGATGTTCTACTGGATATGAAAACCCGCAAGCTGGCTGAGGAAACAAGTGACATTGTCGAGAAGACCTATGAACTCATCGAGTACTGTGATTTCACCCATTTGAAAAAGATTCTTGATAAGGGAAGAAACTGGGAGTTTTTCCGGGATATCTTTACCGAAGAGGAGATGAGAGGAGTCTATGCCAAACTAGGTGAACTGGATCCCATTAGAAAAAAGGTTGCTCATTCCCGTCCCTTAACAAGAGATGAGTTTGAACGGCTTAGGCTGTATGCATCAGATATCTTCAAAAAATTGAAGAAAAATACGTATCCCAATTAAAAACAAGGGATAGATATATAACTCAGGACCAATAAAAGTAATAAGTACGACTCTCAGTGATGCACACTTACAACTTCTCAATTCACTTTCTACAGAAGTTATTGAGCAGGAAACAAATCCTGAATTAATTCGTTCACTACTTGAAATAATTAGTATTATTAAGGAGGATTTAGAATATTATCAAGAAATATCTCAAAAATATAAAGATATAATTAATGGACTTAAGGGTGAACAAGGTTCAGTGAAAATTTCCCCCAAAAAAGAAATAA
>CAYRYR010000051.1:0-19421 GCA_964428385.1 uncultured Methanoregulaceae archaeon | reverse complement strand
CAAGGAGATGATATCAGGTAAAAGGAATACTCTGCCAGAATGTGCAAAGTATTCCTTTCAATGTACGTGCCATCGATACGACATTCTCAAAAGAATGAGGATCATACCGTCGCTCAAAAGCTGTATGAAATATGGAGGGTTCTTTCATATGGGAAGTATCCAGTCCTGCCATCGCTGCAAGAATGGCAAGGTTGGTGTATGGCAGCCCTCCCTCAACACTATATCCTCCTTCAAGAACAGCAACAAGTCTCCCGTCACAAAGACGTTCTGATAATTCACAAGTCTTTTGCATCAGGTTTGCATATCCGGTTGCCGTTACAGCAAGTGACGTGAGAGGATCCGTAAAATGAGTGTCCTGTCCTGCTGATATGGCAATACAGTCAGGTGAAAATTCACATACTATAGGATGAATAATCTCATCAAAGAAATAGTAATAACTCTCATTGGAGGTTCCGGCAGGGATTGGCATGTTTATTGTAAATCCAATTCCGGTTCCAGAACCTGTCTCATAGATACTCCCGGTTCCTGGATAAAAAGGATATTGATGAATTGAGATGAACAGAACAGATGGATCATCATAGAAGATCTCTTGTGTCCCGTTACCATGATGAGCATCCCAGTCTAAGATGACAATTCGTTTCATGCCACGGGCCTGTAGATGGCGAACCATAATTGCAATATTATTCAGGTAACAAAAACCAGCTCCATGCCCTTTTCCGGCATGATGTCCGGGAGGCCGGCATAATGCAAAAGCATTTTTCACCTGATTGTCAAGAACTGCATCTGCTGCTGCAATAGCTCCCCCTGCGGCAAGCCGTGCACTATTAAAAAGACCTTTTGGAATACTGGTATCAGCATCAATATAGCCCCCTTTCTCACTGCTCTGCTCTAAAAAAGAGATATATTGCAGGTCGTGAACAGCGAGAACTGCTGGTAAAGGTGCAGGGCAGGGGGTGATACGAACATATTCTTTTCTGTCGCAAATGCCCTCTTCCAGGAACTGATCCCGTGTATAACTCAGTCGTTCGCGTCGTTCAGGATGGGTGGGTGACTGCTCATGGAGCAGGTACTGATCATGATATACAATTCCTGTTGTCATGGTGCCTCTGAAGTTATACCCGGAGCTACCCGTATAATAAAATCGATGATGCGAGCATCAATCTGCCACCCCCTAACAACATCAAATGCATTGAACCGGTCAATAATCACGTCTTTTATATCAGAAGGAGGTGCCCCTTCTTTTTCTGCCCGGTGCCGCAATTCTTCGGTTGCCATGTGAATAAGCGTTTCATCATCAGTATTTTTTGGTATTGAATGACTCACTCCATTGTAGAGTACAATGCCACGTCCGGTATCTGCGTGGACATGCAGACTGATACTGATCCGTGAGACTGCTGCACCGACTGCATTTGCACAGGAAGCGTGTTCAGGAATGGTATACCGGCGATGGGAATAATGTGCGATAACCGGTAGAAGGAAAGGGGCAAGATATCCAGCTCCTACAAGAGGGCCTGGTTGTGTGGCATTGATAACCGAAACAATGCTTTTAGTGTATGTCTCAAGAGCGCGTCTTGCCTGTGCCAATGAAAGTCCGGTAGAGGTGAATACTCCTATTTCTGCGATCCCTGCCCTGTTTACTGCATCAGTAAGTGTCGGTTTCTTTCCGTCAAAAGCCCGTGCGTTTCCTTCCCGCCAGGGCATAAGATCTGACATGACCCTCGAATCACCTCCATATGGGACTGTTTCACACCAAACAGCATCTATACCGGTTTTCTGGTCATTCATTATGAGTTGTCTGATTGCTGGTTTTCCATCCACAAGAGGGATGATATCAGTTGTGGTCCCTCCAATATCAACAACAAGGCAGTTTTTCTGACGACTGAGGTAATATGAACCAAGAGCTGCTGTTGCAGGACTTGAGTGATATAATGCCATCGGATTTTTGTAGGCACGGGTTTTGGATACGAGGCCACCATCACCGGAGACGAAATAAAAAGAATCATGGAATGTTCTGATACGGCTGATTAACCGGGAAATCTTCTTTTTTAGTCCTGCATTTATCGTAGTTACCTCCATACGGGCAGGCATGTTGAGATACCCAAGGGTATGACTAACCGTGATGCCGGTGTCTGGATAATATCTCTGTGCAATCTTTCGTACATCTTCTTCCAGGCATGGATTTCTGACTGAAAACTTCCCGATTATGGCAATTGCATCAGCCATATGCTGCCTGATATAGGTGTCCACTTCATCGGGATTGATAGGGTCTAAAACCTCACCCCGGTGACCAATTGCACCACTCACTGCCCCGGTCCTGGCAAGACCCGGTCCTGGGATTGTAATGGTACAGATATCTGGTTTTGTACCTGTTAAAAAACGGTTCAATAATTCTGATGTGCTGACTGAAAGACGATATGCAGAACTGATATCAGAAAAGATGGTCACTAATGAAGTGGTGTTTGCAACCTTTTTTGCGATTATCTCGTCTCCGATAACAGCAATATCAGTATTTGTCCCTCCAATATCCACCCCGGTGAACACATCTTTTCTCATAATTGTCTGGTTCCTGTACCTATATCCAGTGGTGCCCACTCTTTGTTCCTGTCTCTTCCTCTTTTGAATCACCAGTCAGTAACTTTTTTGATACAGGTGACATCAGACATACATACAACTTTTGATGAAATAACGTTGTGCATCGCAGAAATCAGGAAACTCACTGGTCTCTGCAAAATCCCGTGTCTTTGATATTGTTTGTTGTAACCTACTATATATGGAAGAATATTCATGTTCTTTCCCGACATAGAAAAGATATAGCCCTGTAAAAATTGTGATATGTACATGCATTCCAGGACACTGCATTCTGACGATAAAAACATGATATTTCTGGTATGCGTATAGCAGATAGTCAGAGATACTAAGATGTTGTAATGGTATTATGGCTGAGCCAAAGGAGACGGTATCAAAAGAGACCCTGATAGGTCTCATCACCGGGCCAAAGCAGCTAAATGTTTGCCTGATGCAGATGAGAGAAGATCACCTCTGCATCACAATGAGAACTGATGAGAGTATTGTGATACCTTATGATACCATTCGTGACATCTCATGCACACAGGACAATGATATCCTCATCTCGTTTCATGCACCACAGATGATTATACAAAGAGAGAGCGATGCCATCTGGATTATGCTTCATGGTGTATGTACTGATGAGGTTGGATCCTATTGTTTCTCATCAGATCCAAAATGGACGAATGAATGGGAAAAATACCTGAAAAAAACTGTTTTCGAGTATCAAAATCATAGAAGATCTTCTGGTATATCAGATAAAGAGCCCCTTTTTATCGACCAGGCTGAATGTTTAAGGGTTGGTCTCATGCCGCTTGAAATAGTCAATTCAAGCCAGGAAGTGCTCTTTTCGGCAGGAAGCCATAAAAAAAATTTGGTAACTATATACTCCACAGACACACGATTACTAATCAGGCGAAGCAGTCATGATTTTATCAGTATTCCCTATTCTGTTATCATGGATATCTCTGTGTTAATTGCAGAGACCATCTACTTATTTTTTTGTTATCCGCAGAACCTGTCCTGTTTATCTGAACCAATTTCTGTAGTATCATTTTCACGAATTCCAGATTCTCACGAAGATTACTCTGCATTTCGATCCAGTCTCTGGCAACAGAACTGGGTAGTACGAATCAGGGAACTTACACAACGGGTTGCTATGAGAAAGGGGATACTGCATACCGGGGATCTGATATCTATTATTGATGAAGTCAGACACAGCCCGACTAAATATGAATTGTCAGTGTATGCACAGCATGGATGGGATCTGGTATGTCAGGCGACTCTGCGAAAGATTTCATCATGGCAGACGTATTTGTATCTCTTTGTCATTTATCTATCCCGTGAGTATGAATCCATGAAGATGCGTACTGAACTTGAGACAGAACCAAAAAGGCAGGAGGCATATCTTGGATCGCAGATGGCATATGCATCAATATTAACCTGTATTGCACATAAGACTTCAAATAGGTAATAAACCCGGATTATGTTTTGATACTGTCATTATAGCATCATACGTATCAGTCAAATCTGTGATACTCTTCCTTTCTCTCGCAAATTTTCTCTAAATGCCGAAATACTTGTAGTTCTTCTCTTTCATCATATGGCTCCATCTGAAAAAACAAGTGATACCATACAATTATGTTCAGGCAGGGTTGATTTGCATGATATTCTAATTTTCTTATTGAAAATGTTTCATATCACGTGAAAAATTGACAGAATCATAATCTGTCTTTTAGAGAGACTCAATAAAAACACTCTTCTCTTCTTTTGTCAGATATTTTATATGAATGATATACAGGAAGGGATACGGGCTGTTGCTTCATTGATGGTGATATCAGCCTGTACTGCACCAAAAGGAAAAGGTGCAGATTCGATAGTGACAGCAGTACTATATCGAGACGATCTTTTCCAACTTGCAGAAAAGATGAAAGAGATTGGAAATCGGGTTCTTATGCCTTTTTTTGAACGTGATGCTGGAAATATAGCAGTATCTGATGCCTGTGTTTTAATTGGATGCAGAGGAGGAGAAACACTGGGAATTAACTGTGGCGGTTGTGGATATAGTACCTGTGCACAAATGCATGAACAATATAAGATAAACGACAAAAATGGGTTGTTTAATGGTCCAAATTGTGTCATTAAGATGACAGATCTCGGTATAGCTATTGGTTCTGCAGTAAAAACGGCTCAGATACACAATGTTGATAACCGTGTGCTCTTTACAGCTGGTGTTGCAGCGAGAGAGCTGGGGTTGTTACATGCGTGTACAGTTGCATATGGTATTCCCCTGTCAGTAACCGGTAAGAATATCTTCTTTGACCGTCCTATCCAGTGATACACATATGGCAATTATGAAGATTCGCGGGGGAGACCTGGATCTTGTGGAGTATGAGTTTAACTCATTTTCTCCAGGAGAAGATATCAGGTGCATTGGCCTGAAGAAAAAATACCCTCTGAATATTTTATATACTCCGGTAAAAGTCCGTGCCCCGGGCAGAATTCATCTTACCGTTCTTGATATGAATAGATTCGCTCCTGATCATCCTGGTGGTGGTGGCATGGGATTTGCCATTAATATTTTCTGTGATGTCGAAGTTATCTGCACAAAGGCAGGTATTGATATTGATTATAACCGCCCTGCGATAATCAGACACTTTATTAGCGTATTCTCAGAAACAGTTGGATATACCGGTGGTTTCTCTGTTATTGCCCGTGATCATGATCATAAGCATGTAGGACTTGGTTCTACCAGCTGTATCCTCATCGCCCTGGCAAAAGCACTGAATCATGCAGTTGGAGATCCCTTAAGCGATGACGAGCTCCGAAAGCTTGTAGGTCATAATTATGTAGAGGAGACTGAAGACGGAAAAGTAGCTTTTGGATTTGAGACCGGGGTTGGACCTGCAGCGTGCATGTATGGAGGTATGGCAATCATGGGAGATATGCTGACCCTCATACATCATCACTCTTTTGGAGTTGGAAAACAGGTATATATCGTCATTCCTCCGTCATCTATCTCCTCTGCAGGAGAACAGGAATTTGATCTCCTGATGAATAAAGCACGAACACTCGATTACCGCGACCGTGAACAGAAAGCATACTGTATCATGATGGATTTTATACCTGCGCTGCAGACTGATGACCTGGTCTGTATGGGTGATATCATGTGGGAGATTGAATTCCGGGGGTCAAAACGGGCAGAGATAGAGCACCATTCGTTTGAGATATATCATTATATGAATCATCTCAGAAAGGCAGGACTTGAGTTTGTGGGAATGAGTTCTGTCGGACCATCGATTGTTATCATCACCGAAAAACCTGAACCTGAAGTTCGAGAGGTTGTAACAAATATAGGGCTGTCTATTGCAATTACCACATCAGTCAATAATATCGGAATGCAGATGGATTCACAATAACCCTGCTACAGTGCCCTGATTACTAAAAAAATATTAATTATCTCTCTTTCGTAACTATATCCATGAAACAAGATGATTATTGTGTTCTTATAAAGAATCCTATCTATTTTTCTCCATATATTGACAGATGTATAAAAATCGTAATCCCGATTCTTCTCATCACTGTATATATGGTCTATTGGTATCTCATCCTCCCTTATTCTGTTTTTCTGACAATAGGAGGACTCATGCTGGCATACTTAATCCCCCCTGCCGGAAAAGAGAGTATCATTCCTATAGGTATTGAATTAGGAATTCCCTGGTGGATAATTACCATATCAGTGGCATTTTTGGATGTGGTAACTGCTCTTTTTATTGTCTGGAATTTTGATCTTATCCAGAGGATACCTGTTGTTGGAAGAGTAATCAGTATCGTTGTCCATCAGGGATACGATTTTTTGCAGAAACACCGGTGGGTTGATAGATTATATATCATCGGTCTGGCACTTTTTGTTATGATTCCTCTTCAGGGAACCGGGGGCATAGGGGGAGCCATCATTGGAAATATGCTTGGAATGAATAAAAAGGAAATTATCTTATCTGTAGCTACCGGGGCCTTTATTGGTAGTTTTCTCATTGGCATTAGTATGCATACCCTCCATTCACGTGCCGGAAAAGACTTCTGGATGATAATCATTCTTATTGCTGCCATTATCTTCATCTCAATCATCGGATCTCTTATATATCGCTTTATTTGTGTTCGGAGAGCAAGCAAAACTATTCAATCCTGATTTTTTTCCAAATGGCATTTCATCTCCATCTCACCATTAGATATGCATACCATATATCAATGAATGATATTTGCAGGTAGGGTTATCGACACTGTCTATAATTCAGGCAATACAATAAGCAATGGCTTTTTACAATCTATATGAGGCTTTGTCTCAATAATAAGTGAGATAATTCTATCACATTCAGGCAGGATGTAATTACATGATATTCTGTCTTTCGTATTGACAATATTCCTTATCCCTTTGAGAATTCAAACCGCAGAGAACGTATGGGAACACAAAGGGCCAATAAAGAGATCGAACATTATCAGGTGATAATAGTGCCAGGTATAACGTTATGGAATAATCAAGGTAAAACCAAGATTATTTTTGAGATTATTTTTGATTATTTTAGGGCATGCACGCTGATAGCGCTATAGATTAAAGCAGATTTTTCAAACCGTAATTTCATCAACTATGTACTATGATTATTTTATATCACCTGAAAAACTGACAGAACCAATTAGAATATAGAATGAATTATCGTAAGAGATTATCAGTTCAGGTTAGATGAAAATAGTACCCTCTGGATGTACGAACAATTATCATATTATTGTACAGTGTCTGTATATTGAGGATCCATGAAAAGAATGAACATACAAAAATCAGTGATTACTTCCTTAGATTTGCAGATATAAAAACCGAAACATTAACCGATAATGCATCGAAACATATACCCGTAACAATGATAAAATTAGGGAGATCCTTCGTATATGCATGAATTCAGCATTGCCAATGATATCTACCTTACTGCCAAACGTACAGCAGTGGAACATATGGCAACCTCTATAAAAACTGTTACTGTTGAGATAGGAGAACTCTCAATGATTAGCCCGGATCAGGTTGAGTTCCTGTTTTCGGTAATTATCGAGGATGATCCTCTCTTTTGTGGAACAACTCTGGATACAAAAGTTATCCCACCTGAGACTACCTGTTCCTGTGGGTATAAGGGCAATGAAATTTTTGTCTGCCCTGACTGTGGTTCGTTACCTGTTGTAATAAAAGGAAGAGAAATTGTAGTTTCTCATATTGAGATAGATACACAAGATGGAGAAGTAGCATGAAGATAAATATGATGCATGGAGCCGGTGGGGAAGTGGCAGGTGAATTCCTTGATCTGGTCAGTAAAATCACTCATAACAATGCAGGAGGCATCGGTCTTGAAGCTTTTGATGATGGGGCAGTAATCCCGATTGGTGATAAAAATATTGTTTTTACCACGGATTCACACATTGTCAGACCGATTTTTTTCCCGGGAGGAGACATTGGAAGAATCGCAGTCTCCGGGACTATCAATGATATTGCGATGATGGGTGGCAGACCGATTGCTCTCTCGTGTGGTATGGTCATTGAAGAGGGATTCTCATTTGATGACATCTCACTAATCATGAAGTCAATGGATGATACACTTGGTGAAGCAGGGGCAGCTCTTGTCACCGGTGATACCAAAGTAATGGAGAAGGGATCCCTGGATGGTATTATGATAAATACTGCCGGCATTGGTATTGCAGAAACTATTGTGAGAGATTCAGGGATGCAAATTGGAGACAGTATCATTGTATCAGGCACGATTGGAGATCACGGTCTTGCTATCCTCACCACAAGGGAAGGATTTGACCTTGGTGAACAGATACGGTCAGATGTAGCTCCACTGTCTGGAATGGTTTTACAGGCAATGGATGCAGGAACTGTTCATGCCATGAAAGACCCTACAAGAGGCGGATTTGCAAGTGCTATTAATGAGATGGCAAAAAAGGCAGGGGTTCGGGTGGATATCTATGAAGACCAGTTCCCGATTCGGGGAAGTGTACGGAGCGCCGCACAGGTACTTGGTATTGATCCTCTGGAAGTGGCAAATGAAGGCAAAGTAATTATGTCAGTTCCAAAGAAAGATGCTGAATCTGTCTTACAAGCGCTTCGTAAACATCCATATGGTGCTGATGCTGCCATTATTGGTGAGGTTGTTGCAGGATCCGGTGTTATCATGAAGACAACGGCTGGTGGCGAGCGGTTTATAGAGACGCCTCTCGGAGATCCGGTTCCAAGAGTGTGTTAGGGGAAACAGGGTATTTTGCCCTGATTTTGACCCTCTTTTTATCCATTGGATTTTTAAAATTTTTACTCAAACCTGTTTTTAAACATCATTTTTCCGCTATTGTAGCATTAAAAGATTACCCTGTTTGTGCTCTATGATTTTCGAATTTTGACACGTTCACAGAGAAAGAATCGGGAATATGGGTTTTGTTACAACATTTCACTCGATGAGAAATGGGTTATATACTTTTAATCAATTGGAAACTGAAAAAAAGGAATAAAAAAGACTCTTTGCAATTACTATCCTCTTTTTTTGCATTATTGTCTATGTGTAGATACGAATCCTATGAAGAGATTCTTTGGTAGGTAATACCGCAAACATAGTTGTATCTAATTACCTGTTTTGTCAGTGATTCTGAGAGGGACGTTTCCCATTGGATTCCGTTATAAGTGCCGGATACCGCCTGAAATTACCATTTATTCTTGTTCTTCTGTTTTTTTCCACTGATAACTACCAAAAAATCTGCAATTACAGGCAGGTTCTTATTTTCTGCATGATATAGCATTTATCATGAAACCTCGATTGCATGTTAGTCCGGAACACAGACCTGCAGGAAAAAGGATACCAGCACTGGTACTCGGAATCCTGGTCCTTGTTCTGGTTTTATGCACCGGCATGGGTACTGCTGCTACCCCTGATAAGCAGGATCTTGTCAGGATTACCAACCAGGATGAACTTGTTGATTTCCTGACCACCCATCTGGAGTCTTATGAATCTGAAAAAGACTCCTCGTGGGGATTTCCAATCTTCTATGATTTCGCAGAGTCGTTTATTACCGATAGTCTTGCACGGGAGGCAGATGTATCCCAATACAAGGAATCGGCACCCTCTGCATCTGTGCAACCGGATACCTCAATGGGAGTTGATAAAGGAGCAGGCGAATACTCAACGACAAACATTCAGGTTGCCGGCGTTGATGAAGCTGATTTTGTCAAGAATGATGGGAAGTACATCTACATTGCAGACGATGGAATTCTCTCAATTATTGATGCCTACCCGGCAGAGACTGCCCGTATTGTTGCAACCATCCAGACGGACAGATCTATTCAGGAGGTGTTTGTATCAGGAGATATCCTTGTTCTCTTTACACAAGGTTTTGGTGAGGAATGGATTACTCCGGAGGGTTCTGCCGCACCAATTCTCTCCAGTTCAGAAAAGACCTATGCAGAACTGTACCAGATTGCTGACCGGTCCTCTCCTGATAAGCTGACTGAGATACAGATGCCGGGTTCTTATGAACAGGGCAGAATGGTCGGGGACGTGGTGTATGCCTATACCGGTGAGTCTGTTTATGATCCCTATGATGCCATCATGCCAGTGATACGAAAAGATGACGCCATTGTTGCCTCACCTGGTATATGGGCGCCACCAGTTCCAAAATATTCCTATGTCATGCACACACTTACCGCTTTTACGGCAGGATCCGATCCCCATCCTGATGCCGAATCGTTTCTTATTGGGTATGACAGCACGCTGTATGCCTCACCCGGGTCTATCTATATTGCCTACGATCAGTACAACCCGGTAATTCCCTATTATGATGATATTGTCTCTAAATCAGAATCGGTAAGTGCGACAAAGACGATTATTTACCGGTTTGCTATTGATGGTGAAAATATCGAGTACAAAGCCAGCGGCACCGTTCCTGGGACACTCTTAAACCAGTTCTCTTTAGATGAGTATCAGTCTAATATCAGGGTGGCAACAACAGAGGATACGTATACTGGTGATTATTACCAGTCAAGCAGTGTCTTTGTGCTTCGTCCAGATCTTACTATCTTAGGAAGATTACAGGGTCTTGCTCCCGATGAAAAGATATATTCTGCACGGTTCATGGGAGATCTCCTTTATCTTGTCACCTTTAAAGAGATGGATCCGCTCTTTGTTATTGATCTGGCAGATCCCAAAAACCCGAAAGTCCTTGGTGCGTTAAAGATCCCAGGGTATTCTGATTATCTTCATCCCTATGATGATACCCATCTTATCGGTATTGGAAAGGATACAAAATCGAATGAGTGGGGCGGTGTCTCTGCTGCAGGATTGAAATTTGCCCTCTTTGATGTCTCTGATGTTACCAATCCAAAGGTTATTGATAGTGTCATTATTGGGAAATCCGGTTCAAGCTCGCCGGTGTTGTCAGATCATCGTGCATTCCTGCTTGATGTTGGCAAGGATATCATGGTACTTCCCGCCTGTCTGATACAGGATGTCATTGCAAAGGATAGCAGTACTGCCGAATCGACGAAAGAATATGAATGGAACGAGGAATCCTGGACCGGGGTGCTATTGTATGGTATCAATCCCGAGATAGGATTTATCGAGAAAGCCCGGATACAACAGGGCGATTGCGGATATTACTGCTATGATGACGGGGGGGTTCTCCGATCGCTCTATATGGATGATGTCTTATACACGATATCGGATGAGTCGGTTCTATTAACGGATCTTACTAATCCCGGAGTGGTACTCAATGAGATTACTCTGCCCGGTGGATCCGGGTATTCTGGTCCCGGGTATCTCATGGAGTGAGATAGTTCTCTGGATCTTTCCCATTTTTTCGTAAAAACTCAAGAAGAAGGGAATATGCCTCTTTTTCCCGTGCCGATCCACACTTTTGTACCATGTTGCCATGATGTATAATCTGTGTTGCAAGGGTTACATCACCGTTTATAATAAACCGCGTTCCATGAACCGTTGCCTCTATGAGGCTGTCAAATCCACGGTTTATGGCCCGGGGGAGGACCGGGGTCAGGTGTGAATGAAGGGTGGTTAACGTCACAAGGATCTTCTCATCGGTGCGGTTTAGCACAGTTGCCTGAAAGGCTATCCAGCTGCTGGCAGTTGCAAGATGTTGCATGGTAATTCCCCTGATACTAACCGGTATCAGGTCTTTGTCTACAATATCAGAAAATGCAGTCTGTACAAAGATGAGTGGATCATGCACGATATTTGCCACAACCCAGGAATACTCCTCAATATTTGCGGCAGTTGTACTGGTTCGAAAGACTACCATGGAATAGTGGTCATTTCTGCAGATAATGCCCATCGGGGCAGCGTTATTTCTGGTGGTGACGATGACCTCATTGATTCCTTCTGTCAGACATCCCATGACCATCCTTCTCCTATTGCCAGGTATATACCGGCTATCATGATATCTGCAAGGGATCCGGGATTAACTCCTTTCTCTATACAATACAGGTCCAGATCTTGTAGTGTCATCTCATTGTCTAAAACCTTGCAGGCCAGCAACCGTATATGTTCTGCCATTTCACTTCCTTGTTTTTTTGCAATAAAGGTATCTGGCTCAAGTGAAAGGAGATGGATAAATGCCAGGGATATTGCGTTTCTGGATCCATCAAACTGGTGGAGAAGATCCGCTGCTCTCCTGGAGAGGTTAAAATTATTGGTCCATTCGCGTGCAACGATATCATGTGGTGCTGAATGTGCCATTACATCATACAATGTTACATTCTGTTTCGACAGTTTTGAAAGAACTGCCGGATCGTGAATATCAAATTCATCATCAGTATTACAAACCCTAACTTCCAGATGCGCAAAAGCCTGAAAAAACGATATAGCATCCTTTACTGTTGTCTTTTTGATATGGGTGCAGGCTCCATAAATGTCTCCTCCCATTATGAGTGGAATTAGTAGTATAAATGCTCCAAAATGTGTATTGCCGCCTAAATGGCGGCTAGTCAGAACTGAAGCCTCCAGAATGAGAGGGCCGATTCCATGTTCTGCTGTTTCTGCCTTTTCAAGAGCGAAACGTGAAAAAATTATTGATGCCAGGAAATGTTCCAGATATGTATCATCATAATCATGGCACCGGTCAACATTCCCTGGCTTTGGATGTGCACATACCTCAAGCATCATTGCTATCTGGGCACGTTCAGCTCGTGATAGGTATGCCTGTTCCATATGGTATTAACCAAAAATTTTTTCAAGAATCTTATCAGCCAGCAATCGTTTCTGATCCATATATCCTGATTTTTTAATGCCTCCCTGACGTAATGCCAGATCGCGAAACATACAGGGAGTTGAGTCTTTACAACAATATGCGAGGCTGCCAAAACAGGTATTCTCTCCTGGGAAGAGGATGGTACCTTTCACTCCTTCCATTTTCATATCAACAAATTCCTGCGGTGATATGCCATATCGTTCAAGAAATGGGAGTAATGGACATGGTTTGACTGGCATACAACAAAATGCAAGTGCCCTGATATCACCTCCCCTACAGAGTTGTTTCGGTGCGTTATACCAGCCATGTTCTTTGGTATAATTTTGAATTGAACTCAGAAGATCAGATAATGTTTTACTATCTGAATTTCTGGCTAAAGATACAATGTCAGCCCCATGGGAGAAGAAATCTTTAGCCCGATCATAGGTATTGACAGAATTATTTGCAATGATACGTATTGGACTGGAATTTCTCATTTCCGAGAGCAGAGAGACACCATAGTCCATCATATCAACATGGATGCAATCTGCGCCGGCTTTCCAGAGATCGTGCGTCAGTTTTGGATCATTGCCATTAACTCCAGCCCGCATCTTAACTGATACCACAACGCCGGCTATCTTTAATGACTGGACATATGATATCAGGCGTGTGGGATCGGTTAATAATGACTCACCGGCACCGGTTTCTTTCATTGCTTCATGTCTGCAATGGGCATCAATTTCATATATAACACCCTGACCAAGTTCCTCTGCTACTGCTACAAGTGAGTCAGGACAGGAGGCGCGAAGATTAACTCCTGTGACAAATCCACTGTCTTTGAGTTTTGTTACCTGATCTTTGAGTTCTGAAATGGGATCATCAGGAAGAAATTCTTCTCTTCCCTGTTTGTTCATCTCTTCTGAAGCCGTGATAGTTGGCTGGTCAATTGAATATCCGCCGAGAAACCCGATTCCAATATAATCTTTTCTTGCAAGAAGATAGTCTGCATCGGTATATCCAGCCATAGAAGCAATAGCTATTGGTCGTGGAATCTGAAATTCCCCGATTGAAAGGTTATATGAGATATCAGTATTTTCCATATAAAGCGTTTATATTACTGGTTGTTCATACCGATAATAGTTCGGGTACAAGGGTCTGTTGAAAGGGTAAGCAGGTTCGCAGATTTGGTTTACCACTTTCGGTGAAAATAATTCGAAACCGAAATATTCCTATAAAAAATCGTTTTATTGAGTATTTTTTATGTATGGTATCAGTGCATGTCATAATCTACAAGATGCAGAGTAGATGTCCCTGATAATCCCGGGATTATTGGGTGATGATGAGGTGTCACACAGTAAGAATACCTATGGCGAAATGTGCGATATGAGTTATGCAATTGATAATGGTTTTATCAGATTGAGTAATACATTATACGTAATGAGTAAAACTGGATTGTTACTCTGTGGTCATGGCAGTACAAAGCCATATAACAAAGAACTTATCACAAAGACGGCAGCTCTCATCTCTGAAAATCATCCTCAATACATTGTAAAATGTGGGTTTATGGAATTTAATGAACCTGATATCAGGACATCGTTACAGGAATTTGAATCTGAAGATATCAGTTCTCTTGCTGTTGTTCCATTATTTCTGGCCCGGGGTGTGCATATCGATGAAGATATTCCAGAAATTCTCGGATTTACTTCAGGTCAGAAGAAAGGGACCTTTAAAAAGGGCAACACTGAGATCCCTATGGTATATGCAGATCCTATTGGAGAGAACCCGTTGCTTGCAGATCTGATGGTATCAAGCGCTGAGAGAGCACTTACCCGGATCTGACTGAACAATGAAGATCCTGGTGCTGGACACCATTCATGGAGGAACGACTATTGCCCGGCACCTTCAAACCATGGGTCATGAGGTCGAGATGGTGGATGTATACCGGGGTGAGGCCGGGATACCCGCAGAGCATGCAATTACATCTGCCTATGATCTGATAATCCATCCAACCCATCTTAATCCTGCATATTTTCTCTTACGAAACCTGCCGTATCCGAGAATTACCCATCATGAAGCAGTCAGATGGATTCTTGGTGAAAGAAAATCACATCTTCCCCATCCATTCATCGGGATTACCGGTGCCCGGGGAAAGACAACAACGGCACATGCGCTGGCTTCCTTACTCCCTGGTGAAGGTATTCTTCATTCCTCTATAGGGACTTTTTCCTATCCTGAAATAAAAAAAATTGGAAAGACCGGTATCACTCCTGCTGCAATTCTTGACATCTGTCCTGATTCGCCCTCCTGGTTTATCTGTGAACTGTCTTTGGGACTGACTGGTTTATGCGATCTTGGTATTATCACCTCAAATGATACCTATTCCTGTGCTGGTGGCAGATATGATGCGCTCATGCAGAAAATATCATCTTCTTTCTCCTGTAGATCCCTGCTGATTGCGCCGGGAATAGATGTCACCCATGATAATGTGGTTTGTATCGATGATATTGTTTCAATCTCTGGTGATACTGTCTGGTATTCATACAAGGGGATTTCTGGATCTGTCTCTAATCCCCTGTTTTTAGTTAGCGGATATCAGATGCCATTACAGCTGGCTGTTGGTGCTGCCTGTATCCTTCAGATATCTCCTGATCCCCTGGGCAATTTCAGACCGTTACCAGGACGCATGGATACTTATGAAGTTTCAGGACGGCTGTATATTGATAATGCCAACTCAGGGACTTCTCAGGAGACCACCATAGATGCCGTCAGATATGCACGGGCTGTATCCCGTTTTAACCAGGTTAATTTGGTCATCGGAGAGGAAGCATCAACGATATGTGATGGATTTACGAAAGAAAACGTTTTAGCAACCATCAGGAATACACAACCATTTGGTGTGGTTCTTGTCCATAACGGAGAGTATGGCGACCTTGCAGCAATTCTTTCTGATGAACCTGCGATACCGGTTATCAAAGAGGCCACGACGTTAGAGGAAGGAAGAGTTCTTGCACAGGATATCGGTGAGATGATTCCTGTAGTTCTGGCCGTTAAAACATGGAGATAAGTGTGAAATATATACAACCCCGTCCCAGTTCAATTGTTGCAGCCTTATATACTGCGCGTGATTTAAAGGTAGATTTAGCTATCCTTCATGGTCCTTCAGGATGCTCATTTAAACATGCCCGACTGTTGGAAGAAGACGGACTTCGGGTTTTAACTACCTCATTATCAGATAATGAATTTATTTTTGGTGGACATGAGCGTCTTGCAGAGGTCCTTACCTATGCAGAAAAAACGTTTTCTCCATCACGTATAGCGGTTATCGGAACCTGTGTCTCCATGATAATCGGAGAAGATATGAATGCCGCTATTGAGGCGGCTGATCTCTTTACCGAAACGATTTCTGTTGATATTCATGCCGGTTTTAGCGAGAATATCGATGGGGTTATTCTGACACTACAGGCAGCAGCAGATGCCGGATGGATAGGGTTTGATGAATTAGAACGACAGAAAACGCTTTTAGCCGCTGCAAATGAAGTAGAGCGACTGTATGGAGCTGCTTCTCTGCCCTACATCGAACCTTCACGAGGAGATCTCAAACACGTCGCAGGACAGGCACTTATGGCAAAGATTGCCGATGGTTCAACCGGTCTTGCAATCATGAATGCAAAGAAAGAGACCGCATATATGTTTGCAGACATTCTCCTTGCGCTGCATGATGTTGCCCCTGATGCACCGATACAGTATGCTGCAAATCTTGATAACCGGGGTCTTCCTAAAGTCAGACGGGATGCAGAACTGATACGGACAGAATTAGAGACACGGGGTGTTTTTTGTCATATTAAGGGAGCACTTGATGAATATGGGGCCACAGGCGAGGAGATTGGAAGATGGATTTTAGAGGAGAACCCAGACTTTGTGGTGCTTTCAGGTGTTCCTCATGCAATCCCTAAGAAGTACACTGAACATGTTGAGTGTTTCTCTATCACAAACGGACCCCGACAGGTAGAGCCGTTACGGACATTAGGGCATGCCCATGTGATGGTTGAGATTGATCTTCATCCAAAGACCCTTGGCGTCTCATCAATTGTTGAGAGTGAATTTGGAGCTATATTGCGGAGTCTTAAATGAAAGCATTTATGATAGCAGGAGATAAATCCGGGTCAGGAAAGACCAGTATTACTCTTTCTATTGCATCACTCCTCTCAAAAAAATATACGGTCCAGACATTCAAGGTAGGGATGGATTATATTGATCCGTCATATCATACCGCGGTAACCGGGCGGCCCTGTCGAAATCTGGATACGTTTGTTCTGAGCGATGAAGAGAACAAAGAGATTTTTATCCATGGATCTGCAGGTGCAGATATTGCCATTATTGAAGGGGTACGTGGCCTGTATGAGGGGGCTGAAGCACTCACAGATGTCGGGAGTAGTGCCTCTGTTGCCAAACTATTAGGTGTTCCGGTTATACTCGTTGTTGATGCACGGTCAATAACCCGGAGTGCAGCAGCTCTTGTGAATGGATTTGCCGGTTTTGATCCTGATATTCACATTAGTGGGGTTATTCTGAATAATGTGAAAGGAGAGCAGCATATCAGAAAGACAACAACAGCAATCGAGACCTTCTGTAAAATCCCTGTTATCGGGGCGATTCCACGGTTTTCAGACTTGAATCTGACAATGCGTCATCTTGGCCTTGTTCCCTTTCAGGAAGGAGCAATAACCAGTTCATTTCGAGATACAGTCAACGGGGTGGGAGACGCCATGGCATCGCACATCGATCTCGATGCTCTTCTCTCTCATGCCGTTAGTCTTTCAGATCAGGAGTACTGTGGATTCATCTTTTCAAAAGGAGAGGAAGAGGAAAAACCTGCAATTACCATCGGCATTGCTCTTGATGAAGCATTTAATTTCTATTATGCAGATTTGATTGATATTCTTCCTGTACTGGGTGCAAAACCTATATTTTTCAGTCCGATTCATGATCCGTTCCCTCATGCTGATGGATATCTCTTTGGCGGCGGGTATCCGGAATACTATGCAGAAGAACTTGAAGCTGATGAGGATATGCGCATGCAGGTCAGAGAAGCATCAGGGGCAGATGTTCCGATATATGCTGAGTGTGGCGGACTCATGTATCTGACAGAGTACCTTACTACGGTGAAAGGATGGCAGAATCTGCCGGGTGATACCACGTTTGAGATGGCAGGTGTATTTTCAGGACAGGCACAGATACCTGCAAAACGGGTGGTCAGTTACGTAGTGGGAGAGACTACGGCAACTTCGTTTTTGGGGCACCACTGGTTTAAAGGTCATGCATTTCACTATTCTGATGTGAAATTAAAACCCCCGGTATCATATCAGTATACTCTTTCGCGTGGTGTTGGCATCACTGGTATGCTTGATGGCGCATCCAGGAATCATACCATAGGAAGTTATACTCACCTCCATCCTGTTGCATCCCGGCTACTATTCAGTGAATTTTGTAATCTGTGTTGTAAAACAGCAGGAATTTCTTAACACCCGGATTTTTAGGGGGTCTTATGCGACAGCATGATTCGCGACTAAAAAATACTTGAACCTCCTATATACCTTGTATGATAATTTACCTGAATGGTACGTTTGTCTCAAAAGAAGAGGCCAGGGTTTCTGTTTTTGATCATGGATTCTTATATGGTGACGGTGTTTTTGAAGGAATTCGTGCATATCACGGGAAGATATTCCGTCTTGAGGCTCATATTGACCGGTTATATGACAGTGCAAAGACCATTGATCTTGTGATACCTCTCCGAAAGGATGAGATGGCACAGGTCATTAAAGATACCTGTATCAAAAATAATCTGAATGAAGCATACATACGACCAATAGTTTCCCGGGGAGATGGCGATCTCGGTCTTGATCCCCGAAAATGTCCGGTCCCAACCATTGTTGTTATTGCAACGCCATGGGGTGCCATGTATGGAGATCTGTATGAAAAAGGTCTTACAGCAGTGACTGTTTCTATCAGGAGAAATTCACCTGTTGCGCTCCCTCCAAATGTGAAGAGCTTAAATTACTTAAATAACATTCTTGCAAAGATTGAAGCAAATTATCGGAATGCTGATGAGGCCATCATGTTTGATACGAACGGGTATCTCGCAGAAGGTTCAGGAGATAATATTTTTGTCATCAAGAATGGGGTGATTGCAACACCGCCTACCCTGAATAATCTCATTGGAATAACCCGTGCTGTCGCAATAGAACTTGCCTACACCCTTGGGGTGCCGCTTGTTGAGAAGAATTTAGGGTACTTTGATATGTATACTGCTGATGAGATGTTTGTTACCGGGACTGCAGCTGAGATTGCCCCGATAACGACTCTTGACGGAAGAAAGATAGGTGATGGAAAACCCGGACCAATTACCCAGCAGTTAATGGCACAATTTACTGCCTGCACCCGTGAAGAAGGAACACCAATAGTGGATTGAAGGGAAACCTTTTTATCCTTCAAAACACACCTATGTAGGCAACTCGTGCTGATATAGTGTAGTCCGGCCAATCATTTCGGCCTTTCACGCCGAGGACTGGGGTTCGAATCCCCATATCAGCATT
>CAYRYR010000050.1:15029-19901 GCA_964428385.1 uncultured Methanoregulaceae archaeon | reverse complement strand
AACTGGAAAAATCGACAGAGCCAAAGAATCTGTTTTTAAGCAAGAAGCATTAAGATATTTCCTTTGTAAGAGAGACGATTTACATTTTTTCGGTTTTTATTTGATGTTTCATTTAATATTCATGAGAAAAGTATTGCATCATACACATCTATCTGTCTTGTATAGGAAAAAATGGTATAATATTCTTGAAAAATCAATTTGATGAAACCATTAGGTCTGAAAAGGTACTTGCACCCCTGATATCAACCCTGATGTTCTTTTTTTTCTGTTATACCTTACAGATGCTTTATAGATTTCACCGAGTATTAACAGAATAATACCCGGGATGAAACAGATACCCCATTCTGAAGCGGTAAGAGATGTTGTTTTAAAGATGGTCTGCATGATATGGGATTCAGTAATGAGTAACGTTCCAAAGAAGACCCAGAGAAATGCGTATATAACTCGGATGTTTGAGAATGTCGAGATCTGAAATGCAGTATCCTGTGGGTATCGAAGATTCAGTGCGAGAAAAATATTCATTAATGAGAGAGTAACAAGAGCCATCGTCTGGCCTGTTTGTGATGAATGGTACATGTTTGTCCCTAACTGATAAAGCAACAGGGCCGATACTGCCATAAACAATCCTTCAGCAAAAAGTCTGATATATACCCTTGGAACAATAAGTTGCTGACCTGCAGGTCGTGGCTTTTTTGTCATAATTCCTGGTGAAGAGGTATCAAGGCCAAGTGCGGTTCCAATAGGTGCTACAACCAGCATATGAATCCAGAGTACCTGCCCCGGGAAGAAGAATGCAGTTCCTGCAATAGCGAAGAGTGAAGATCCAAGAAATGTTATAATAAACATGAAGAGATTTGCTATCTGCATACGAAGGAACTTTTGCAGATTATCATAAATTTTACGGCCTTCTTCGATTGCGACAATGATTGTGGCGAAATTATCGTCTGTCAGTATCATTTTTGCCGCTCCCTTTGCAACATCAGTACCGGTAATGCCCATTGCAATGCCGATATCAGCTGCCTTAATTGCTGGTGCGTCATTGACCCCGTCTCCGGTCATAGCAACGATATCCCCTTTCTTTTTAAGAATATTTACCAGTCTGACTTTATGTTCAGGTGCAACCCGTGCGATTATTCCGATATCATCGATCTCTGTAATTGCTTCTTCTTCTGATAATGCAGCAAATTCGGCACCTGTAATGGCCCGTCCTTCGATTCCGAGTTCATGTCCTATTGCAGATGCCGTCACTGCATGATCACCCGTTATCATCCGAACACGAATTCCTGCTTTTTTTGCTTTACCGATTGCTTCTTTTGCTTCTGCACGTGGGGGATCAAGTTCTCCGACAAGTGCTGTCAGTGTCAGATTCTGTATTAGTGGCATCAGAGGGTCATCAGGTCTGAAGGTATCAGGATCAAATTCGCGTTGTGCAAATGCCAGCACCCGTAGCCCTTTTTTGGCAATTTGTTCATTCTCAATTTCCACTTTTCTCCGGTCATCCTGAGTTATCATTCGTTCTTCGGATGGGAAGAGGAGATAAGAAGAGAGACCCAGAATTATATCAGGGGCACCTTTCACATACGTCCTGATAACCTCTGTTCCGTCGTTTCTTTTCATTCTATGGAATGTAGCCATGAATTTATAGTCAGAATCAAAGGGGATTTCAGCGATACGGGGATTATTTTTTCGAAATTCACGTACATTAACACCACCTTTTTCTGCAAGGACATATAATGCCCCTTCTGTTGGATCGCCAATGACCTGGCCATCGGTAATATCAGAGTCTATACACAGAGCAGAGGAGAAAAGCACTGGATCCAGATCAAAATCAGCAGCCCCCTGTGTCCGCTGTATCTGTCCTTCAAATCTATATCCTTCTCCTGTGACTAAAAACCGGTTTTGAATTGTAGTAATTTCGCGAACCGTCATCTGGTTCATGGTGAGTGTTCCGGTCTTGTCAGAGTTAATCGCTGATGTGGAACCTAATGTCTCAACTGAGGGAAGATTTTTTATTATTGCGTTCTGCTTTGCCATTGCAACAGTCCCTATTGAGAGGATCGTGGTAACAACTGCAGGCAATGCATCAGGAATCGAACCTATTGCAAGAACAACTCCGATAGTAAAGAGATCGGTAAAGGATTCTCCCTGGAATAACCCAATAATGACTATCCCCAAAAAGGCGATAGCTGCCATTCCTATAAAGAACAGAGTAAGATGATTGACCTGAATTGATAGCGGAGTTTTTCCTGCTTTTTGTTCCTGTAACATGGTTGCGATATGACCAACCTCAGAATTCATACCGGTAACCGTGACAATAACTTCACCATGCCCACGGGTAACTATGGTGTTCATAAAGACCATATTTACCCGATCACCCAGGGGAACATCAACACCGGATATTGGTTCAGTATGTTTTTCTATTGCAGTACTCTCTCCGGTTAAAGCTGATTCTTCGATCTCAAGGGAAGCTGCTGTATAGAGGCGACCATCGGCAGGAACCCGGTCCCCGGCATCGATAATGATGATATCTCCCGGTACAATCAATTCTGCAGGCACTTCACTAATTACGCCGTCTCGCTTAACCTTTGCAACGGTCTTCATCATTGTATTGAGAGCAGCAATGCTTTCAGCAGCCTTTTTTTCCTGATTATATCCCAGAACTGCATTAAATATAGTCAATAAAAGAAGAAGAATGAACGTTGAATAATCAGAAATCACAAGACTCACAACTGCTGCACTGACGAGTACTATCTGCATATATTCTTTATATTGTGCAAGAAACTGCTGCCAGGCTGGTTGTTTCTTCTCTTCCTCAAGAATATTTATGCCAAATTTCTCTAATCGCGATGTAATATCTGTTTCTTTCAGACCATTTCCAGGATCTACACTTAAGTAAGATGCTACCGCATCAGCAGGCAGACCATACCACTCTCCGATTGGTGCTGATGTTGATTCTGGTTTATTATCCCTCTTACTCATACTACTTGTATTGCATGAAACTATTATTTGAATCCTCTACCTGGTAAAAATAAAGTATTCGAAACTCAATTAGAATCTATCTCATTTTTCAGGTGAGAATAGTATCAGATATAAGAAAAATCAGGGTTTTGAGAGAAAAAACGACCAATTAATATTGGAATTAATTTTAATTTTCTATACGTTATTGCCATTATTATGTTTGATGTGGTGTGGATACTATTAAATGGTACACATAAAAATTTTCACAATGGTAACGAAAACTCAGGGAACGCTTAATGGACTATATATAATTAGAAATGTATGACAAAATCCATGTATTGGAATCAATAAACCCGATATTGCGTCATTGTCTTTTTAAGAAAAAGTTACCGCTCCTGTGAGTCGATTGATATCACTACAACCGCAATAATGGCATCAGTTTTTTCATCCCGTACCGGACTATATGTCCTGATGAAACAATGACCATCATGTCTATTCATGTTTTTATCAGGTTTTCCCGTTTTTATAATGGTATCAATATGAGAATAAAAGTGTTCAGATTCCAGTTCCCCATGATAATTTGCATATGATCTGCCTTTATATGAATTATCTAGTATACCAAGTCTGCGCTGATGATGGGAGTTCATGAAAAGGTATCTGCATTCAGGATCAACCATGTAGATAGAATCTTCAGTGGATTCAATAAGTGTCTGAAAAAAGGCCTCCATCTGATTGTATGCATGCTCTAATTTCTTTGTTTTTGTGATCTCAGTAGAAACGACGGTCACTGCGATTGTCTGTTCAACAATCTCATTTTTGACTGGACTTATGGTTCGTACAAACCATCTTCCCTCACGTTCATATTCATTCTGAATGGACTCGCCTTTCCTGATGACATCACAGACGAGATCCATAAATAATTCTGATTCTTCTACTGTATGGAGATCGTCATAAATTAGACTTTTATAATTTTCATCAGGTATTGAAAGCCGGTTTCTGTGATGAGAATTCATAAAGAGATATCTGCCCAGCCGGTCAACCATATAGATAGAATCCTCAGTACACTCAACAAGAGTCCGGTAATTTGTTTCGGATTGTAACAAGGCTTCTTCTACACGTTTTCGTTTTACAGCCTGGTGAATCATATTTTTTAACTCAGCAAACTGGACTTTTGGATCTGCTCCCTTCTGAAGATAAAAATCAGCGCCTGAGTTAAGTGCCTCTATAACAATTTCTTCCCTGCTTCTACCGGTGAAGATAATAAACGGTTTTTTCATTCTCTCCCGTTTAATCTCTTTTAAAAATTCTATCCCATCCATTGTGGGCATCTCATAATCGGAAACTATTGCATCATATTTCTTCTCTTTCATCATATTGAGAGCAATTGCAGCAGAAGAAGCAGTGTCGACTTGTAAATCTCCACCTCTTTCCAGAAATAATTTTGTGATATCAAGGAGTTCTTCCTGATCATCAGCTAACAATATCGATATCATTTCTCCTCGTATTGTATACAGCTACGGTTCCAGAATAAGCCATTTTTGTATCCTCTCAGGAACTCTCATCTCTAATTATCGTGCATGAAACAACAAAAGCGCTCTCAAATAACTGCATCATGAACCAGGGAGGAGATGATTACTCCTTAAAATATTACAAGTAATCCTTAGTTATATCAGAAATTACGTAATAACCAGATCTTTTATGATTTGTTCTGCATTACCTATGAAATAAACATAACCCTCTTCTAATTATTAAAGGTATCTAAATGAATCATTAATTCTGAATGCCGGTAATATGGCAGGATAAAATAAGATGGTTTGTGTGTTATAGTATCCAGGTTAGGATTTGAATCTTTGAATAGAACACTATTTTCACTAATTATTACTATTATTTAATTGAATTTTTCAAGCCGATTTT
>CAYRYR010000050.1:0-14929 GCA_964428385.1 uncultured Methanoregulaceae archaeon | reverse complement strand
TTTCAAGCCGATTTTCACATTTTGTATTATATTTCATAGGAGAAACTGGTGACAATTATAGTAATATAATTTCTGAATATTTTTTTTACTACTCTGTCATTACCATTTTTAGATAGTGAGAAAAAAGGAAAGGAATAAGAGTATTATTGAACCGCGTTCTCTTTTGAGATAGTTCACAGGTTATTTTTTCTTCCTGATAAAACATGATCCAAAAAATCTACAGATTTCTATGAGAAGTGATCCGACGGCAATGAGAGATATGAAAATGATTATGAGGGCAATAAGAGACATATTGTCTTGTACGATTGGGACACTTCCGAGGAAATATCCTCCCAATAGGAAGGTACTAATCCAGAGTATACCGCCGGTTATGTTGTACAGCAGAAATATCTTATATTTCATCTCACCCATTCCGGCTAAGAAAGGAGCAAGTGTCCTTACAAAAGGGGCAAATCTTGCAATAATGATAGTAACCGGCCCGTATTTGGTAAAGTACTGATGTGTCTTGTTAAGATGTTCTTTTCGTATCATCGGGAGATCCATATCGATTATCTTGTGCCCAATGAACCGGCCAATGAAATAATTTAATGAGTCACCAAGAATAGCTGCAAAATACAGGATAATAAGAAGGATTCCGATGTTCAATCCATCAAACCCTGCGACGGTTCCGGCAACGAAGAGGAGAGAATCTCCGGGGAGAAATGGGGTGATAACAAGGCCGGTCTCACAGAAGATGATGAGAAACAGGACCCCATAGATGAGATTTCCGTAGGATGCTGCGAGTGTTGGAAGATATTCGTCGAGATGGATGAAAAGGCTGATAATTCCTGTAATTATTTCAAACATGTGGTAATTCGTTACGGATTAAGATATAATATCCTTTGTACTTGTATCAATTAAAATGACCTTTCTTATCTTTTCTCATGCATCAAATATCGGCTGGATATGTGTATGACCCGATAGTAATACTATATGAGCATACATATGTTGCGTCATTTTATACAGATCTGTGTAAATCTTTCGTTTCCATATTTCAAGTCATAAAATGTTCGGTTGATGATTGTAATAAATAAATCTGATTATAGAGGTTAATTACAACCTGTGGTAAATAAGAATTATTAATATGATGATATCTCTTTTATCTAAAAACAGAATCTGGTTATTCTCTTCTGACCTAATAATGAAGTTGAATTAACCGTTTCTTATTTACCGTATAATCCTGCATATTGACTCTCTTATATTATCGAAATATTGTTCAGGATAGATTGTGATACTGAAAAATCCAATCTCTTAGTTTTGTAATAATATGAGATTTTATTAGTTCAGGTAGTATAGGCAGGTCAGGACTATCCGGAGTCAGATAAACTGGTCCACCAATGCGAACATCACACTACTGAATACTGTTTACTGACAAGAATTATTCTGTATTCTATCTGTAATCTATGAAGAACATATCAAAGACAAGTAGGATTTTTTGGAATACGGGTTATAAAAGATGAAAGTAATCCGTGTTCTGATTTACATCCGGTTTATCCTGAAATACTTCGTGTGAAACTGGCACTTAAATACTATTTGAATAACCGGGTACTTACATGAATGTTTTTTGTGTATATGAAATCGATAAAACGGTTAAAATAATAGATACCTAAAATCCATAATTATCGCGCAAAATAGAATTTATATCATTTCTTTTTTGAAATTGGCTAAAACATAAATTAAACTACAATTATGTTGTTATACCTGTCAAATAAACTATAACTGTTAAACAAGCTAATTGACACGCTATTTATCTGATTTCAGCATGTATATGCAATTACGGTATAACATGAGAGGGGAGATGCCAAATATAACCTTATAATATCTGTTCTTTTTTCAGATTCTCAATTTATTTGTCACCTTTTTTTTTAGGATAGACCTAATCAATAAATTCCTGTACAGCTTAATAGAGATACAGTGACATTATGATTATCCTTGAGAATGCAATTGCAGATGGGAAGGAAAAAATTTCTCATCTGGTTCACGCTGTAAAAGGAGACCTGAATTATCCAGATACAGCATATCATCTCCCGATAACGTATGCAATAACCGGCATGGAAGTCCATAACGCATCGAGCGCTTTAGAAGCCTTTATGAAAGCCGGTGAAAATCTTCTCATTGGTGCAGAGATACTTGTAGCAGAACAGGAAGGAATAACCCCAGAAAAACCGGGATATAGCGGTTTTATTGAGGATGCTGTCATTAGAAAACTTGGATATTCACTTGTTGATGGAAGTATTCTTGGATTGTGTCTTCTTCTTGGAACCCCAAAATCAGTTGACACTGCTGCTGCTATCTGTAGGGAACTGCAGGAAAAATTGATGTTAACTTTTCTTTCAGGATCAGTCATCAAAATCCTTACCGATGCCGGAGTTAAAGTGGGTCTTGATCTTCGTCTCATTCCACTTGGGGAAACCTCAATAAAAGCAGTTCATTTTGTCGATATCCTTGCACGAGTGGCAATGATGTTTGGGGGTGTTCCACCTGGCGATGTCAATCGGCTAGTTACCTATGCTGCACAACGTGCAAAAGCATTTGTAATTGCTTTTTCCTCTCTCAGTGATGAAGAGATTGCATTTGTTGATGCTTTACGAATTCTTGGAATTCCTATCATCCAGATGGGTGCATATGAAGGGGAAGAATGGCAGATTTCATCTCCCGATGCTGCGGTTTCCCGTGGAATGGAGATTAGAGGAATAACTGTCAAAATTACTGCAATACCCATTCCTATGGCCTGTTCCCCTGCCTTTGAAGGGAAAAGTGTCAGAAAAGAAGAGATGTTTGTAGAATTTGGAGGAGGGAGATCTCCTGCCTTTGAACTTCTCATCTCCCGTCCAGCAAAAGAGGTAACTGATGGTCAGGTCATACTTATCGGACCTGATGTTGACCAGATGCAGGAGGGGACCGCCATTCCGCTTGGCATCATTATTGAAGTTGCCGGGCAGCATATGAAGAAAGATTTTGAACCGGTATTTGAACGGCGGATTCACAATTTTATTAATTATGGGGAGGGATCATGGCATGTAGCTCAGCGTGATCTGATCTGGGTCAGAATTACTAAAGAAGCAGTAGCAAACGGGTTGCAGATTAAAGACCTTGGGAAATTGCTTGCAGCTAAATTTCGGATGGATTTTGAGACTCTCCTTGATGCGGTGCAGGTGACGCTTATTACAGATCCGGTACGTATTGAAGAAGAGATAAAAAAAGCTCATCTAATCTATGCAGAACGGGATGAACGCATAGCCGGAATGAAAGATGAAGATGTAGATCTCTATTATTCATGCACTCTTTGTCAGACCTTTGCACCAAATCATGTCTGCATCATTACCCCGGAACGACCGGCTCTGTGTGGAGCAATTACCTGGCTTGATGGAAAAACAGCCTATGAAATTTCTCCGGCAGGAGCGAATCAACCGGTCGAGAAGGGGACTCTTCTCAATGCTATTCCTGGTGAGTATGAGGGAGTGAATAGTTTTGTTAAAAAAGCTTCACATGGCGAGATTGACAGATGTGTATTATACAGCATCATGGATGCTCCAATGACCTGTTGCGGTTGTTTTGAAGCAATTGCAATGGTTCTGCCTGAAACAAACGGCGTAATTATCGTCACTCGTGAATATAAAGGAGATACTCCTTCAGGGATGACGTTCTCGACTCTTGCCGGAACCATTGGTGGTGGTGCCCAGACACCAGGATTTATTGGTATTTCGAAGAGTTATCTCTTAAGTGAACGTTTCCTGCAGGCTGAAGGAGGAATAGAACGGGTTGTATGGATGCCAAAACACCTTAAAGAGGAGATTAAAGTAAAAATGGGAGAATTGTACTCACATAAAGGATATGATACTCTATTCTCGATGATAGCTGATGAAACAATCGCAATCACTATTGAAGACCTCCTCCCCTATCTGAATGAAGTAAATCATCCTGCACTGACTATGCCATCATTGCTTTAGGAGAATACAATGAATTATTCATATTCATCCGGATGGCCAGGTACTATTAGATCAGTTACAATAGGAGCGACGGCAGAGCAGGGAGGAACGCGGGTTTCATCGTATCAGATTGGAGGTGATACTGATCTATCGTTTATCAACAGATCCGGGAAAAAACCCCTGATAGTCTATGAGATCTGTGATGACATCTCACTCTGGCCTGAGGTTGTCAGAAATACCTGTGGTGATATTGCATCTGATCCGGCATCCTGGGCTGCCTATGCAGAAAAGAAACTTCAGGCAGATTGTATCAGAGTAAACCTTACCTCAACCAGATGCCAGAATTTTACGAATTTTAATGCGATATCAGATACTATCACATCCGTTCTTGAGTCGACCGGACTACCATTAATCATTGAGGGTAGTACTGATCCTGATATTGATTCAGAGGTTTTTGTGCGGTGTGGTGAAGCTGGACAGGGTGAAAAACTGCTGCTTGGGACGGCAGAAGCAGACCGGTATCGTAGTGTTGCTGCTGCTGCTATGGCATATGGTCATGCTATCATTGCCCAGACTCCTATTGATGTTAATCTTGCCAAGCAGCTAAATATTCTGCTTCGTGAAACCGGTGTTTCTGATGATCAGATAGTCATCGATCCATATACCGGAGCACTTGGGTATGGTTTTGAATATACCTACTCAACAATGGAGAGGATACGATTTGCTGCACTCAAAGGAGATAGCGATCTTGCCATGCCGATGATATCTGCTCCCTCTGACAGTCTGACCGTAAAAGAGATTCGAGAATCTGAAAATCCTGATGAAATAGCTATATTATGGGAACGTGCGACAGCAGTATCAGCTGCAATTGCCGGGGCTGCAATACTGGTGGTGAGACATCCGGGTTCAGTACAGCCTGTCAGAGATGCAATAGATAGTCTGTGGCAGGGTTCACGTAGTGAGGTGGAAGATGGCGCTTAAACCTCTTGAAATATACAAACTGCTTCCCAAAAAGAATTGCAAAGAATGCAAAGAACCAACATGCCTCTCCTTTGCAATGAAACTGGCACAGGGAAAAGCAGATCCAGAGTCATGCCCGTACCTGGATGAAGAGGCAAAATTATTGCTTTCTTCACAGACACGAGCACCGATTCACAAGATCGTAATAGGAATGGGAACCCGTTCCTTTACCGTTGGAGAAGAATATGTGTTTTACCGTCATGACAAGACCTTCTACCATCAGCCTGGAATAATCTATCGCATATCTGACCTGTCACCGGAAGAAGAAATACAAGAAACCCTCAGAAAAGTGAGAAATGATAAGATTACGAGAATCGGTATTGATCTGCAAGTAGATGGCCTTGCAATATCAGCAGAATCCGGCTCTGCTAAACGATTCAAAGAAGCAGTAACTGTTGCAAGTGAAGGCGGAGACATTCCTCTTGTTCTGATAGCTAAGGATCCTGCAATTATGGAAGCAGGTCTTTTCATCTGCGGTAATTACAATCCACTCATTTGTTCAGCTACGAAAGAGACAGCTGATGCATTCTGTTCCCTGGCACTGAAATATGATGCACCTCTTGTTATCACTGCAGATACCCTTTCAGATATTGGCATCCTTGCAACATACTGCACCGGAAAAGGAGTGTCAAAGATACTTCTTGACCTCTCCGGGAAAAATTGTGGCGAATTCCTTGCCCGATCAACTCTGACAAGACAGATTGCTCTTGCAAGAACAGCTCTTGAACTAAGTCATCCTGTTTTTCTTGTAAGTACTAGTCATATAATGGATGATATGGTGACCGGGATTGTCAAATTTGCATCAGTGATTGTCACTCCTCCTCTCTCTACGGCAGAGATGACGACTGCTCTGGTACTTCGTCAGAATATTTATACAGATCCGCAAAAACCAATCCAGATGACTCCTGGTCTGTACCGCGTTGGTGATCCCGGCCGCACTTCCCCTGTTTTCATGACAGTAAACTTCTCCCTGACTTTCTTTACTGTCCAGGGGTACCTTGAAGCAACGAGAGTGCCTTGTTTTTTGCTTATTGTCGAGACTGAAGGAATGTCAGTTTTAACTTCAGTGGCTGCAGGGAAACTTAATGAAACAGTGGTAAAAGAATGGATAGAAAAAACTGCACTTGCCGATGAAGTCGATTCTAAAATAATTATAATCCCTGGGTATGCCTCACCACTTTCAGGACGTATTGAGGAATTAACCGGCTGGAAGGTTATAGTAGGTCCTCGTGATGCCGCAGATATAGGGAAGTTCCTTACCGAGGAGAGGACATAACAAATGCCGATTGTCACTTTTTTACCGGGATTTCAAAAGATTGAAGTACGTGAAGGAGAATCCATCTTAACTGCAGCTCAGAAAGCCGGATTATCAGTAAATGTTGTCTGTGGTGGCATCGGGAAGTGTGGAAAATGCATTATGTTCCTCAAATCAGGCAGGGCAGATTTTGACAGGGAACGATATAAAGAGTTTTTCACATCATCAGAGATTGAAGCCGGAGCCTGTCTTGCCTGTAAAACCTATGTTATTGACGATTGCCAGATCCTGGTACCAGAGAGAGCTCTTATTCAGGCCCAACAGATCCTGATGGATACACTCGGTCAGACAGTAGACCTTCGTCCACCTGTCTGGAAATTTTATCTTGAACTATCACCCCCAACCCTTGATAATCCGATTACCGATCTTGATCGTCTTCTTGCCGGTGTTCATGAATCAGGCGGGCCGATAGAAAAACGGATATATGCTCCATTGGAACTTCTCCGTTGTATCCCTGCAATTCTCAGAGAGAGTGGATGGAATGTTACCGCAACAATTGCACTCGTTCCGGGAGGATACCGTCTGATAAATCTCGAGAAAGGGAACACCACAAGAAAAATGTACGGAGTTGCCATCGATCTTGGAACAACTACCATTGTTGCATTTTTACGTGATTTGACAACCGGTCAGATTATGGGAGTCACGTCTAATTATAACCGGCAGATAAGTTGTGGTGAAGATATCCTTTCCAGGGTTAATTATGGAAAACGGGGAGGATTCCAAAAACTTCAGGCCCTTGCTGCTGAATCCATCAATCTTGCGATAGAAAAAGCCGCAAATGATGTTGGTGTTGATACTGATGATATTTACGAGGTTGTGATTGCAGGTAATACCATAATGACTCATATCCTGATGGGCATCAATCCATCATACATGATTAAAGAGCCATATGTTCCTGTCGTCCGGCGTGCACTAAGTACATCAGCCTCCCGGATAGGCTTGTCAGTCAGACCGAATGGAGGAGTTTTTATTTTCCCTGCAGTGAGTGACTTTATTGGCGGCGATATCATAGCAGACATTCTGGCATCAGGGATGACTCAATCTTCTGATATCTCACTCATGATTGATATAGGGACTAATTTTGAAATTGTTCTTGGTAATAATGATTGGATATTTGCGTGTGCTGGTGCTGCCGGACCCGCACTTGAGGGAGGAGAGGTTCTCTTTGGGATGCGGGCAAACCCGGGAGCCATAGAGAAGATAACGATTGATCCGTCTACGCTTGAACCTACCATTCACACCATTAATAATCAGGATCCTGAGGGGATCTGTGGATCCGGTCTTATTGATATCCTGGCAGAACTTCTTCGTGCCTGCGTTATTGATCGGAATGGCAGGATAAATACAGCTATTAAAAATCCACGAATCCGTCAGGGAAGTTATTATCCTGAGTATGTTATTGTTTTTAAGGAAAAGACAGGAATAAAGAAAGATATCGTAATAACAGAGAACGATATTAAAAATCTTATCATGAGTAAGGCATCTACCCTTGCTGCCTGTACAATCCTCATGAATCAGGCTGGAATTACCAGAATGGATATTAAAACACTCTATTTTGCAGGGGGATTTGGAAATTATATCAATAAAGACAATGCGGTTACTATTGGTCTCATCCCGGAAGTGCCGATTGATACTATTAAAAATCTTGGTAATGGTGCAGTAGAGGGAGCAAACATGGCTCTTCTGGACAGAAAAACACGAAAAGTACTTGATGAAATTGCGGAAAAAATTGGGTATATTGAGCTGAATGCTGAACCCTCATTTATGGATGAGTATACCCGGAGTGCATTTCTTCCTCATACAGATTTATCGCTCTTTCCCATGGTTGAAAAAGCACTTGAACTGTGTCGCATACATACGGTGAACCATATATGATGCATATTCTCCCTCCCCCTAACTCAGCACCGAGTGGAGTTGGGTCACTTCCTCATACGAGCCCGCTTGATGCATGTAATGATGTCCTTTTGTATCAGCCGGAATTTCCAACTGCGCCCACACTTCCTAGTCTGAACCCGCTTGAGGCTATTATTATTCGTGATGCTGAATACCTTCCCGGAGGAGTATTACAGGGAAATTCCTTACATCTTGATCGATCTATTGATTTTTCAGAAGCCATGGAACAGATTTATCTGGATTTTATGGAAGAAAATTATCAAAAGTACGCTCCAACGCATGAAGGATATGCATCAGGATATTATGAACTGGCAGGACGGGATTTATCAGATGTTATGTGCATAAAGGTTCAGGTAACCGGCCCGGTTACATTTGGCCTTACGATAACTGATAAAGACCGCCGACCGATTGCATATGATGCCCAGTATTTTGATATGCTCTCAAAGATGCTTGCTCTCCGGGCACGATGGTATGAGTCGTTGATGGAGCAGACGCACACCCCTCATACTCTGGTTATCATTGATGAGCCCTATTTTGCAGCCCTTGGATCATCGGTGATGCAGATAGACACCGGAATGGTAGAAGCGTCATTTGAGGATTTTTCTACCCTTATCCAGGGTGGAATTGGATTTCACTGCTGTTCTAATACAGACTGGGGTTTTCTTATGTCTCTCTCCCCGTCTCTTATTTCATTTGATGCGTATGCGTATTCAAAAGAGTTCCTCTTGTATAAAGAACAGATTGCCTCCTATCTTGAGAATGGAGGAGTGATTGCATGGGGGATTGTCCCTGCTGAAGTTGATAAATTCAGAGAGGAGAATATTGATTCACTCTATGAACAATATTTGACTATCAGGACCGAAGTGACCCAGTATATACCAGAGGAACTCTTTGATGCACGTGCAATGATTACTCCATCCTGTGGCCTTCGTCTCGCTGATGTACCTTCATCGATTGATATCATGAAGACGGTTATGGAAATCTCAAACAGGGTCAGATTATTATGAGACCATATACGATAGGCATAGCCGGAAAAGGAGGGACAGGAAAGACGACTATTGCGTCACTCCTTGTCAGGTGTCTCATTGCAGAGGGTAAAAGGCCGGTTCTCGCCGTTGATGCTGATCCCAATGCAAATCTGCATGAAGCCCTTGGAGTTATCTTCCATGAGACTCTCGGGTCTATGCGGGAGGATGCTTTTACAAAGTCCATTCCCCCGGGAATGTCACGAACTGACTATATTGCACTTCGGTTTAGGAAGGTTCTTGTTGAGAGCGAGGGATTTGATCTGATAGCTATGGGCAGACCCGAAGGAACCGGTTGTTACTGTTTTGCAAATGATCTTCTGACCACCGCCATGCAAAACCTGGTAAAGGAGTATCCCTTCATTATAATTGATAATGAAGCAGGTATGGAACATCTTGCGAGAGGGACCATTGGAATGCCAGACATTCTCCTTATCATATCGGATCCAGGAGTCAGGGGAATAAGAACTGCAGATCGGATACGAACCATAGCAACGGACCTGGGCATGCCTGATGATAAGATGCTCCTTATAGTGAATCGTGCTGTGCCTGGACATACAAAATCTGGTGCTTTTGCCTCCATTCCACTGGATCCTGCCGTTGATGAAGCTGATCTTGCCGGAGAGCCGGTTTCACTTATTCCACGGGACAGTCCGGCACGGCAGGTGGTTTGTGAGCTGATATCGCGTATTGAAACGGTTTTCAGGGATACTAACTGAAAATTTCTTTTTTTAACACCGTAAAGACTGTTGTTGGTCTATACTCGAAAGTGGTTTTATCTTGATTTCAATCTTCTTAAGAGTGGAATATTTTCTCGATTGAATCTATTTTTCCAGTATGTCAGAAGTGCCTCAATACGTGTCAAATTTTTACTTGATTTCAGACAAAAAAATCCCTCTCTACCAGTTATGAACTTTTCTTCAATGAGTTTTATTGCATCAACTTCCGGTGAGTTCAACCAGTTTGGTCTGAATGGAGTAGTCCACATCCACAAGTAGATTGTCTATTCTGAATCATTTTGGGAGGCTTTTTTCCTTGTCAATACTTTCCTGGATATCTTTGCTTCTTTGATCTGCCTCACAATTTTTTCATCTGTTTTTTCTGTAATTTTTCCGAGAAGAAAAGATAATTGATGCTGCCTGGTTTCTCAATGATAATCCCTGAATGCCGGATTCAGTATCAATGATTTCAGGATGGTACTCTTCGAAATGTGCAATGATTTTGTCATCACTTTAGTTGAGCTTTTTTCCAGTGATGTACAACAGATTATAAGCATGAATCATCTGGGTATTGGTAACACTGTTTGCTCCCTTATCAAAGATTACCCGAGAACCTACTTTAAGCCTGCCGCTCGATTGCCTGTCAGGTTTTTTTAAAGTGTGTCTGATCATTGAGATTGCCGGGTTCAATAGTCATACCGATTGGGATATGTATCGGATGGCAAGTTTGTCACCCCGTGTATCTACTTTTTATCTGGTCGGTGATCCCGGGCTGTATCCATATTTTCCAAGATGTGTTTCTCTTCTATGGAGCACGATGCTGGTCCAGTCCATATTGATGTCAGTATGTTCAAATTCATACCGTTTAAAAAAGCACTTCCCGGATGTCTGAAATGATTTCATTCCGGTTGGGACCAATGGTTTTTAGACACGATATAAAGTTCTTTCACTGAACAATGTAAAGTTACATGTTTCAAGAACTTCGGGGGTCGCCTGAATCCATTCATGAGACCTTTTTATTTGGAAGTTATCTGTAAATTTGTAGGAAATGAGGGCTTGGAAGCTTGTTGATATGTACTCCATTCTTTTTGTGCTTCCCTAAAATAGTGGTGAAATTAAGGAGTTCATACAGACTGTCAACAAGAAAAATGGTCCTGATAGGAAAGAATATTTTCATTAGGTTCAACTTCATTGATTTTTAGTTTGTTTGCTTTTTATCAATCCAAACATCACTAAAAACATCCTTAATTCTTTTCACCTGTTAAAGTTGGGTTTCATTAGTCTCTCATGGAATTCTCAATGAACGCCATAGGAGTTTAATATAAAAATAAGTTTTACAGGAGAAGTCAAATATATTTAGGAAAAGGATATACCAGGAGATAATATGATCACGAAATCTCTTCACATCGTATCAGGATTATTTATTCCGGATTCTCTTCTTAAAGAAGCAGGTATTGAAAATAATGAAGTGGAGATTGAAATTTCTGATAATCAGATTCGAATAACCTCCGCAAGAATATCAAAAAAATTAGAAAAGGGAGTAATTACTCAGGATTCTGGATTTTGGAAACTGGTTGGGTTAGTAAAAACGCCGGGCATAGATGGACGGGACCATGACCCATATCTCTACAATACGCAATAATATTATATTTGTTGATACAAGTGCGTTATATGCATTATTTAATGAAAATGATACAGATCATCAACCCGCTGTTACCTGCATGCATGAATTGATTAATGCTCATTTTACGTTTATAATCTCGAATTTCATCATAGATGAAATTTACACGCTCCTTCTCACCAAAACAAACCGTTCCATTGCTCTTTTGCAGTGGAATATCTGTTAAAAGAATGGATAATCGAAACGTGTGGATCAGAAGATGAGGATAAGGCTTTGAACATCCTGAGGTCATCTACAGATAAGACCTATTTATATACTGATGTGACCACTTTTGCTCTCATGAACCGGCTTGTAATGAGATCTGCTATCTCATTTGATAAACATTTTTTACAATATGGACTGAATGTATACTCCTGATAACGTTCTGGATTCGAAAATCCTTTTTTAGGAACATTATGAGAATTTGCCTGTAGTACTGAGTTGGAATACATTTTTAAAATTGCAGGTTCATCTATCTGTTTAAGGGATTATAACGGGGCCATGGCGTTGTATAAAGAAGTAGAGCGGATCTGCCGTGACATTGGAAACGTGTATAGTCTGCAGATATCGCTTGGCAACCCGGCTCTTATTCTACAAGCCCGTGGTGATCTGGACGGGGCGATGGCGCTGCTGAAAGAACAAGAACGGATATGCCGGGAACTGGATAACGTCGAGGGCCTTGCAATCAGCCTTATGAATCAGGCAAATATCCGCAGACAGCAGGGTGATCAGAAGGCTGCCTCTGTTCTTATCACCGAGGCGTATAACCTTGCAGCAGGGCACGGGTATACGGCATTGGCTCAGCAGATTAAGGGGAAAAAGGAGCAATCCGGGTTGTGAGGGCCTTTGGAATATCGAGAGCCTCACGATCTTTTTATGAAACGGTTACTGATCATCAGGCAGGGTAGATCTGAGGAGACTCTCACTATTCTGTTAGGATTCACAAAATTTCCGTTGTAAAGCTTCAAAACTACATTACCTTGGTGTATGTATGCTGGATACGAATACTGCATTTTCATATTCGTGAAAGATTGACCCCTTTTACTCTCATGAACCGGCTTGGAATGAGATCCACCTTCTAATTTAACAAACATTTTTAGCAATATGGACTGAATGTATATCCACGATAATTTCCGGGAAAAGAAAATTCCACCTTTCTGACCAGTACATCAAATAATTTGATTGTAGTTCAATTTTTTCTGACCTAATATATTGTAGGTTTGGATAATGAATTCTCATCCTTACCAAATACTTATGTGTAAGAATCATCTTACAATATCTATGGAGATTGGTATTACACGTCTTAGTTCTAAAGGCCAGATAATTATTCCTGCTCATCTTCGTCATGATATGAGTATTGGTTCTTCTTTTGTTATCATTAGAGATGAAGATCGATTTGTACTACGACCTATCAAAACGCTGGATAAGGAATTTCAGGAAGATATTGAATTCGCAAGAAGAACAGAGGAAGCTTTTCAAAGATATAAAAAAGATAAAAGTAATTTTACTACCATGAATGGAGAAGAATTTCTTGAGACTATCGCATCATGGTAAATGTAAGTTTTGATATTCACTTCGAAAAAAGAATTAAAAAAATTCATGATGCTGGGCTTAAGGAACGACTAATTAAACAGATCAAACGGATTATAGATGATCCTAACATCGGGAAACCGATGAAATATGGAAGGAAAAATACCCGGGAATTATATCTGTCTCCTTTTCGTTTATCCTATTATTACAGCGAGAAAGAGAATTGCATTATATTTCTGGATTTTTATCATAAGGATATTCAATAATTTTTTCTCATACAAAATTTCCAGTGATTTTATTCATCGGTTTAAAATTTATTGGGTGGAAACAGGGCATATCAATAACATTGATCTCAACTTCTCTGGTTGAGGTGCCTCGATGGGACAATACCAATCTATAGGAATAGGAGTGAATTTGCCGGGAACTCGGGAACATCAATGGATTTTTTTCTCCCATGCAACCCAGTTCGAGATATGTTTGGCAATCAGAGGCTCTGTTGATTTTTCAAGTGATATTGCCAATCATGTTTTCACTCTTTATATTGACATTTCCTGTTGAAACGACATTCGTTTGATGATTGAAATGATGTAACCGCAGAGGACGCAGAGGGCGCAGAGACTGTTTCAGCCTCAATAATTATTCATTCGATTGAAATGATGTAATCCCGGAGGGGAGTGTGGTTCACAGAGTATCTGACACTTGGGTTCCCCTCTTTGCGTCCCTCTGCGTCCTCTGCGGTTGGAATTCTAAAATAATAAAGATCATTGTCAATATAAAAGTTAGAATGCCATGTAATTACATCCTGCCTGAACATGATGATATGGTATCACTTGTTTTTCAGACAGAGCCCAATCAGACTGATGCCCCGATACCCTAGTTAAATAAATCCCGGTTTCTCTCGTCTATTTTTAGGTGAACTCAAATTAGTTCTCCCCGGTATCACCTGGAACCTCTATTACCAACTCCAGTGATATCGACTAGTTTTTACTCACCCCTTGAGGATCAAATGGGACCACCCTGATATAACGGGATCTGATAAGATCCGGTTCAGGCCAGGAGTACTTTCCTAACCAATGAAATCCTTCAATCATAAAGCTTCAATCTGTGTTATTTTTGCCCCTTTAAAGATCTCTATCATTACTTTGGAGGTTTGAGACAGTTCATAATCATCCCCCGAAATCCGGAAAACTATATCCCTTACCGTTCCTTGCTTAATACAATCCGAATCATCTGTCTGCTCCTCTGAGTCATACATCACCGCCCGATGTTCGTGAAAGGTCAGACTCCCGTTAAAGATACTGATTCTCCGACTACTGTTCTGATCTCTCCCTCGTGAATGGGGGGCAGTTGCAACCGTAATTAGTTCTTCTGGTGCTGAAATGCTTGTGTCTCTGAAGGAGAAAATATCAGGTCCGGATGAATATTCCCCTGATCCTGATCCGCTTGTTCCTCCTAACCAATCCAACTCGGGTCCGGATGCTAAATCGAATCCGGGTATTCTTTGGGGTTTGATTCGCGCTACATCCGGACTCAACCGGGCCCGATATGCCTGTTTCACATCAAACTCCGGAGACCATCCTTCGGGAAGAACTGACGGAACGATCACGTGCAATCCGGTAGGTGTACCCCGCTCTGTTCGTGATGCAAAGAATGCGGTCTCTAAGCTCACAATTCCATATTCAAGGGATGTCTTCTCAATGACCCCGGTAATTATTTTCTGAAGAAATTTACTCGTGTTATCAGCATCCTGAATAGCGCAAATTGATCACTACGCCGGTCTGACCCTTCCAACAAAGAGA
>CAYRYR010000049.1:0-19976 GCA_964428385.1 uncultured Methanoregulaceae archaeon | reverse complement strand
CAACTGCAAGAGCTGCGAGTGTCTTTCCAATTCCACCAAGACCGACAATGATGATGTACATACTGTACGATCTCCATCTCCCTTCTTATAGGTTGCGACATAATAGATGTCAGAACACTATGATATGCGGGGTGGACGAGGCTGGAAAAGGTTCGGTACTGGGCCCAATGGTTATCGGTGCTGTTGGATGCAGTTTTAAAGAAGATCTGGAAAGAACCAATGCACGAGATTCAAAAACTCTCTCACGCAAAGAGAGAATCTCTCTGTATCATGAAATAATTGCAGAATTCCCCTATTGTGTTGTAATCCTTACGTCAGAAGACATTGATCTGAAACGTGAGACCATGACCATGAATGATATCGTAGCATACGCCCATGCTGAGGCAATACTTGCAATAGGTGCTGATACCGGGTATGTAGATGCCTGTGATGTTAGTGAGGAGCGGTATGCAAAGACTGTATCTGGTCTTGTCGGTGACCGATGCAGCATTATTGCAAGACATAAGGCTGATGTTCTCTTTCCTGTGGTATCAGCTGCATCTATCGTTGCCAAAGTTACCCGGGATCGTATTATTGAGTCATTATGGGATGAATGGGGTGATTTTGGTAGTGGATATCCATCAGATCAGAAAACGACAGATTTTCTCTCTCACTATATCCAAAAACATCATGTGGCACCATCCATTGCCCGTAATTCCTGGGCAACAACCAGGGATCTAATTGCATCGCTTGGACAGACATGTCTCTTTGATTTTTAGATAGAAATAGAAAATTACAGACTGCCTCAAACCCGGGCTTTTCACGCATTATATATAGTCTGACTATACCACATATTACCAGAAATGAACTTGTTTGTTGTGATTCTTGCTATTATTGCGATATATACTGTTATTGCCTCATATCTGTACCACACAAAGAGGTGGGAAGAGCACATCACATTTTATGGGCCTATTATCGGAATAAAAACTGATAAAACCAGTTTTTTTGATTGGTTTAAGAATCAGTCCCGTTTCTGGAGAATTTATGGGACGATCGGTGTCTTTTTAGTCATCATTGTCTCGATTAGTATGGCAGTTATGCTCCTCTTTGCACTTCAGGCAACTATAATTCTTCAACCTGAGCCAACTGGCATCTATGAACCCAGGAATTTTATTGCTCTTCCATATATCAATGAATTTATCCCTCCAACAATTGCATTCTGGATTGCGCTTATTATCACCCTTATTGTACACGAATTTGGGCATGGCATTCTCTGCAGAGTTGAGAATATCAAAGTAAAATCTATTGGTGTCCTTGTTGCCGTCATTCCGATTGGTGCATTTGTCGAACCTGATGAGAAAGAGGTTGATGAAGCCCCGTCTCGTGCAAAAATGCGGATGTACGGTGCCGGGATTATGAATAATGTCGTTATTGGCGTTATCTGTTTTGTCCTTATGGTTGGTCTTCTCAGTTATGCAGGACCGACAACACAACCAGCGATTCTTGGTATGTATGAAGGGTATCCGGCAGAAAAAGCAGGTGTGCCCCCGATATCACTCATTTATTCCATCGATGGGATGGATGTCTCTTCACGCGAGGAAGTATCAGCTCATCTCAATACTACAAAGCCTGGTGACACCATCAGATTAACTGTAGAGAATAATGGGAATCTGCTCTCCTATCCGCTTGTCCTGAGTGAATGGCCTGAAGAGATGCAATCATCAGATTCAGGATTTATGGGTGTGTACTATTATGATGGTCAGCTCATCTCAGATGAGATGCACAAGTTGCTCACACCTATTGGGATCTTGTATATGACTGCTCTTCCTGCAATAGCCTACTATTCAGAAGGAATGCACCCGCTCCAGATACTGATAAGTGAGACCCCGCTAACCAGTTTTTATCAGGTTCCATTCCCGGGATTCTGGATTGTTATTAATATCCTTTTCTGGTGCGGATGGTTCAATATCATTGTAGGAACATTTAATGCCCTTCCTATGGTTCCTCTTGATGGTGGATTGATATTCAAAGAAGGAGCAGAAAGGTTTCTTAATCGCTATGGATATGAAAGATATACCCTGTATGTTACCGGTTTTGTCAGTTGGCTCATCCTTGTAATGCTCCTCTCAATTATTATTCTGCCATATGTTTTTAAGATGGTGCAGGCATGATTAACGACTGCTGAACAGGGTAATACCTATTTTCATAATGTGTATTCCCTTTTAATAAGTATGGATAGATTATTCTGTCCTGAACTTTCTTGACCTGAAATGCATGCTCTGATATAAGAAAGGATCAATTTCTTTTCCGCATTATATTCTCATTTTTATCGGTTCCAAGGGTATCTGCTGTCTTTTGATGGAGTTTAATGTACATAGTATCTCAAAAAATAATATAAGGCATTCTCTCATCTGAAATTCATAAAAATCGTTTACTGTGTTCCTTTAGATTCTTCATAGATCTTTAGGGAAACCTGATTGAACGTATATTCATTAGACAGGAATAATGGTTTAAAAAAAGTATAGCGTGAAAATGTCACCCCATTGTAATCAGGTGGTAGTTATGCATACAGCAGTAGGCTGTATATCATTCTCTTGTGAATAATGGTTCAAAATTTTTTGCGAAAGAGTAACCATGTTGCATAGAGGACAAGTATCATCGCAAGCAATGTCAGTGATAGTGTCAGGTCACTGCTTATCGAGATAAATAACTGTTCAAGCAGGCGAATGAATACGAGTAGAAGAAATCCGATGGCTAAATAAAGCCCATAACGTCTATTCTGCCGGTATATTAACAATCCGAATATTATTATCGCGATTTCAGTAATCAAGATAAGGTCTGTCAGGACCGAAGTCAATGTCATACAAAGATATCATCATTAAAGATTTAAATAAGTTGATTTTTTTATATGAGAGATGATTTGGCAACAATACTGGTATCAGCCAGTCCTCACCGGTCTTATCAGGAAAATAAAGGATAATAACGTCTATAGTATGGACACTATACACGATTTACCTGATATAGTAGCACCATCGTATCTTGTTGTACCGGCACGAATGAGAAGAAAACAGTGTTTATCTGGCAGGGTGGTTTCCTAATTCGAATGTATGATACATGTAGGGAAATTCTTATCTTGTAGGAGATGAGATATCCAGCTGGAGAATAAAATTATGTTCAAATCCGAAAAAAGATGGCCATTTTCACGTTACATTCTGTTATCACTCTGCTTTCTTGTTATCATTACCGTATGTATGGTAACATTTTTTGATATACAATCGGTTGAAAATCACATTGTAAGTCTTACCGAAAAATATGTTAGTGAAACTGAGCATGACATTCTCTTCTCATTAGATGTTCTTGTTCAACAGACCGAAATATTAAATCAGGAAGAACAGAAAGACGCTACAAAACAGGTTGTTTCCATCATTGAAGCTCTCAATAAAAACGATCACTATATTCATGAAATGCGCATATTTCTCCCGTCAGCAGATGGTTTACTAATTGATAGTAATGATCCTACAGCAGGATTGATCCCCAGAGAAGCAGAAACGGTCGTAACAACAGGAGAAACTATCAGAAAAGAAGAAAATTCAGATGGTTACATCACCACATTCCTTCCATTGATGCTGGCAGATGGAAAGAGGGGTGTTGTTATGATAGTGTATGATTTTTCAGTCATTAATGAGATATCATATCAGATTCTGTTTACTCATATTCTGATTGGATTTATCATTACCATTGTAGGCATCATCATAGGTATGCTCCTTGCAATGCGTCTTGCAGTGCCCATAAAACGTATTGCAAACGATGTAAAAAAGATATCCGAAGGTAATCTTTCGCATCGGGCAACGTCTTTTTCTTATCGTGAGACCCTGCTGTTGCAGGAGAGTGTCAACAGTATGGCTGCCAATCTCGAGGAAAATCTACACCATATTAATTCTTCAGTCGAACAGATCGAAGTAAACCTGCATGAACTTGCCATAATGAACGATAAAATCAAAAATCCACTTCAGGCAATTGTAGGAATTGTTGATCTCTCCTGTCCTGAAATATCAGAACAGGTGCAGGCATATGCAGATGATATTATTGCTACCATCAACAGACTTGACATAAGATGGACTGAATCGGCAAATGTAAGGCAGTTTCTCAAGTGTCATTATGATATTGAATAATATTACAGGAGTCTCTGCTGGTTAGGATCCGGATAATCGACAGGATTGATAAGATCCAAATAATTGTTTTCTGGATTATTAACCGCAAGAGAGACGGGATACGCGAAAAAGTTCCGTATATCAGCTTTCATCTGTTCAAATTGCACTGAAACTGCTCTCTTTGTATCAGAGCAGAAGTACTGCATCTCTTTATCCCTCGCTATAATAACTGGCATCCGGTCATGAATTTCATGAATTCCTCCCGCTGAAGGGCATGTAAGGATAACATAAGAAGGGTAGGGATTGGAATCGTTATGTGCATCAGATACGAGTCCTGCCATAGAAAAAAGAGTTCCATCCTCTTTTCTGATAAAATAAGGTATTTTTTTATTTTTTTCCTGTTTCCATTCATAAAAACCGGTTGCAGGAATAAGACAACGGGAAGTATGTTTTCGTTCTAACAATGATACGGTCTTCTCGATTGTTTCAGAACGCAGGTTACTAATTCGTCTTATATGAGATTGTACTCTCTTTTGATATCCCCATATTGCCATTTTACCTGAGAAATGTTCCTCATGTGTACAGGTGATGACAGGTGTTACATTCGAGACTGTGATATTGTAGGATGGTAGGGAAACATCAGGCATATGGGATAAAGAATATCGCTCTCTTATTTCTCCAGGTGCAACTGCTATACAGAATCGTCCACACATACTCAGCATAGAACTGAATTTTAAACTATATTGGTCTTTGGTAAAGCCGTTATACAGATGTGACCGGATATGCAAGGGGAACCGTACATGGGGAGATGGGGAGATGGTGAGTACTATTATTGTCTGGACTGTGCAACTGTTATCAGAACAAAAAAGATATAAGATCATTGATAATCCGTGCGATTCGTTGTATTCAGTTATTCGTATTAAAAAAAAGGTTTTATTTTTTTGCGATAAAACGAGATGGTTCGGCTTTGAAAGCAGCTTTACATCCTGGTGCACAGAAATAATACGTGGTTCCCTGATATGCCGTGGTATATGGTGCATCTGTAGTTATAACATCCATCCCACAGACTGGATCAATAGCGGTGTCAGGATATGATGGCCGTTTCCGTCTATTAAAATGATGTTCTTCTCTCTCGTTTCCCCCTGAAAGATGATGGTCAGATGCCAAAGCGAGTGCAGGTGGGGTATACTGCATTAATAGTAGGGAGAGTGAGACTACAGTCACAGATGAGAATGCCATCGCAAGGGCTCCATACTCAGGTCTGAACATAATGCCATACAATGGGTATAATATACCTGCAGCAAGTGGGATAAGTATTGCATTATAGGCAAAGGCCCAGAAAATATTCATCCGTATCCTTCCCATCACTTTTCGTGCCAGTTCTATCGCTGCAACGACATAAAGGAGGTTGTCATGAACCAGGACTATATCAGCACTCTCCATTGCAATGTCAGTTCCGCTGCCAAGAGCAATACCTATATCAGCCCGTGCCAGGGCCGGTGAATCATTGATGCCGTCTCCGACAAAGACAACAACGTCTCCTTCATCCTGCAACCGATGGATCTCATGCTCTTTCTGATCCGGCCTGATTCCAGCCATGACATTGGTGATGCCAATCATTTCAGCAATAGCACTGGCTGCTTTTTGTGTGTCCCCGGTTAACATCCCTGTCTTTAATCCCAGTTTTGTAAGAGTAGAAATGACCGATTTTGTATCTGGTTTTATCGTATCGACAATTGCAAGGACACCTACCAGGATGGAATTTTGAGCCACTAATACCGGTGTACTTCCTTTTGATTCGTATAATGCAATTCTCTCTGCAATGGATGATGGAACTACTATTCCCGCGTCTTCCATCATCGCCAGATTACCTACATGTGCAGTAGTTCCTAAAACGTCACCGGTAATTCCTTTTCCTGGTATCGCAACAAAATTAGTGACCGGGACTGGTGTAATTCCATTATCATAGGCTTTTTTAATTATTGCAGTTCCGAGAGGGTGTTCTGATCCTCCTTCCAGCGATGCAGCTAGAGAGAGGAGTGCCATCTCAGTGACTGAATCAGCATACATAAACGCAACTTCTGGTTTTCCCCGGGTGAGTGTTCCTGTCTTATCAAAAAAAACGGTTGTAAGACGGTCTGCTATCTCAAGAGATTCTCCGTTCCTGATGAGAAGTCCAAGGGTGGCACCCCGCCCGACACCCACGGTAATTGCGGTGGGAGTAGCAAGGCCCAGTGCACAGGGACATGCAACAACCAGAATAGCGATAAAAACTGATAGTGAGAACTCAGCGGTTTCTCCCAGGAGAAGATACCAGGTCAGTGATGCAATGATAGCGATGGCAAGAACAACAGGGATAAACCAGCTGACAGCTGTATCAGCGATTCTCTGGACTGATGGTTTAGCTCCCTGGGCATCGTGTACAAGGCTTATAATACGTGAGAGGAGCATCTCTTCTCCCACATGCATGACCGTGCATGTAAGAAGGCCGGAACCATTTATAGTTCCCCCGATTACCTCATCATGTGCCTGTTTTTTGACTGCAATAGATTCTCCGGTAACCATTGATTCATCAATATAACTTGATCCTGATTCAATGACCGAATCAACCGGAACTCGTTCTCCTGGTCTGATAACGATTCGGTCCCCGGTTCTGACTTCACTGACTGGAATCCGAACTTCACCCCCTTCCCGAATGACTGACGCTTCAGTCGGAGTCAGATCCATTAAACGTCTTATTGCTCCTGTTGTATGACCTTTGGCACGGGCTTCAAGATACCTTCCAAGGGTGAGAAAAGAAGTCAGCATGATGGCAGTATCGTATATTATATAGTGAAAGTCTGTAACAATCATGAACGTTGATAACAGACTGGCCAGATACGCGACTGTTATACCCATCGAGTACATTACATCCATATTCAGAACTTTTAGAGAAAGGGCATGTACTGCAGACTTCCAGATGGGTAGAGCAAGATAGACAAATACCGGGGTAGCAATGATAAACTGTACAAATCCCATGGTAGGATGAGCCATTCCCCCATACCACATAAGACCCATAAGAAACCCGGATACAATAAAACCCAGAATTGTTCGTCTTAATGTATCATTGAGTTCCTTTTTTGCATCTTCATCATCAGAGAGAGAGTTTTTCTGAGATGTTCCCCGGAACTGGTATCCTGCATCGAGAATGGTTGATTTTATGACATCCATTGAGACTATTGCAGGATTAAATGTAATTCTGGCTTCTTCTGTCCCAAGGTTTACCTCTGCTGAGGATATTCCCTCAACACCGAGGAGTGCCTTTTGTATGGTGTCGACACATGTTGCACAGTGCATACCCCCAATGCTGACAATCACTTTTTGATAAACGATTCCATATCCTGCTTTTTTGACCGCATTTTCAAGTTGTTTGATATCTACTGATTCAGGATCATATGAAACAGAAACCTGTCCGGTTCCATATTGAACAGAAGCCTTTGACACTCCTTTTACCTGTGTCAGTTCTTTTTCAATAGTAATTGCACATGTTGCACAATGCATACCGGTAACATCCATATCTACCTTTTTTTCAGCCATATATGCTCACTGACAGACACTACGCCATTTAGTATTATAACTCATAAATTAATTTCGGTACGATTGTCTGTATGCATCTATGATCCGTTTTACATGGTATTCCTTCCTACGATATGCATGCAACAACAGGAGATTTCAATTGCAGGAAAGATTGCAACAGGATACGTTATTCCGGTTGGCCCCGTGAATCTGGTCTTTGCTACCGGATCAAAAGGACTTCTAGGTTGTGGTGCCGTTGATGTTATTGCACTTGCAACCTTTTCATACCCGGCAGCACGGGTCAGGCCAAAAAGCGGATCCTCTATTGCATCAATTGATGACCTGCTGGATGGAATCGTGAAAGAAGCAAACAAACCTGCTGAAGAGATAGGAATATCTGTCGGAATGAGTGGAAAAGACGCTCTCACGATCTTGCTCTAATATTTCATTTCATCTCTGGCATAACAAATGAAATAGTGTGCTCCATCAGAAATAGGTTAAGGGATACATCAGATTGTATTAGAATGCGGATTTATTTTCATGTACGAATTGAGATGCTGGCACTTGGGCGATTGATATGATATTTGCTTTGGCTCAGATAACACCATGCTGGAATGATCCATCTGCAGGACTTATGAAGGCTGAGGGATATATCAGAGAGGCAGCAGATAAAGGAGCCTCTCTCATTGCTTTTCCTGAGCAGTTTGCAACAGGATGGGATCCCACATCACACGCATATGTCCAGGATCTGGACGGTACTATTATCTCGGTTTTACGGCATTATGCCCGTAAATATGCGATTTTTGTTCTTGGATCGTTTCGTGAAACGCACAGTCCCCATCCCTATAATACAGCAGTTGCCATCGGCCCTGATGGGGCTATCCTTTCATCGTATGCAAAGATTCATCTGTTTTCTCCAGCAGGAGAGGGGAATTTTTTTGATCCCGGGGAGAGACCAGGGATATTTACTGTTAGTGACTGTCACTGTGGGATTGCCATCTGTTATGACCTCAGATTTGCAGATCTTTTTAGATTATACCGTGATGCAGGAGTTACCATGGTACTAGTTCCTTCATCATGGCCTGCACAACGGCAGAGTCACTTTTTATTATTTTCCCGGAGTCGGGCAGTCGAGTTTCAGATGTATATTGCAGCTGTCAATATAACGGGAAACACTCCTGTTGACAGCTATTGTGGGGGTTCCTGTGTGATTAATCCACATGGTGATATTATTGCAGAGGCTGGTGAAAGCGAAGAACTGCTCTTGTGTGAGATATCACCTGACCTTGCAACAATGACACAGCTCTCATTTCCCATATCATCTGATGAAAAACCTGATCTGTTCTCTCGTTTGCTTACTTCTTCAGACAGAAATTACAATAAACAGTAATTGAGTATGATGCACGGAGGTAACCCTTCTCATTCATTCGACTTATAAGTTCTATCAATGCATAAATAAAAAATAAAAATTGATCTTTGCTTGAATTTCGAATCTACGTTATTTGATATCTATATTTAGATTATAGCGAAATTTGGCGGATGAATAATCAGGTATATTTTTTCAGTCATAATATCATCATTGTCAGGGAGTAAACCTTCCAAAATCTGAAATGGTTTGCAGACTAAAGTTGGGAGAATTACTTTACTGGCAGAAAAATTATCAGAATCAATAGTTTTCTTCATGAGGGACAGATATGAATGATATTAATCTTATTATAACGTTTTTTGCAGCTCTTTTTGCGATTACGAATCCATTTGGAAATCTTCCGTTTTTTATCGCATATACACGCGATCAGAGTATCGGCGTCCAAAAAGCGACAGCAATTCTACTCTCGCTTTTTTTATTGGTATTCTTTTTTATTTTCTTCTTTTTAGGAGATGATATTCTCAATTTTTTTGGAATTAGTATTCCTGCATTTCAGATAGCAGGTGGAATAATTCTCATGCTGATAGCACTTGGAATGGTGAATGGATCACATACTGACAATCAAAAAACGGTTCTTCATCTGAAGGACCCGGGAATAAATGCATCATTTGAAGAAGATATCGAACAGGCAAAGTCATTTCTGCCGAAACTTATTGTTCCTCTTGGCATTCCGATTTACGGGGGACCCGGTGCTATCAGTGTTGTCGTCCTGTACAGTCATGAGGCAATGAAAGCAGGAAGTGAGATATATCTGGGATCAATTGGTGTCATTATCTTGTCCGTACTAATCATATGTGCAGTAAATTTTGTTGCGAATCCTATCCGGCATCTCCTTGGTGATCAGGGTCTTGAAATTCTGGTTCGTATTATGGGAATTCTTCTTGCAGCCATGGCAGTTGGACTCATGATTGAGGGGGCAGCTGCTATCTGCTCGGTTATCACGGTTCCGGTATAATCAGATACTGTTGCGACATGGAGACAACTATAAATCAACCCTTTTCATTTTTTCAGATACCGATTCTGAATTATTTTGTCTATTTGCATCTGATTCATATCAAGGGTATCATTGCTATGATTGAGGATGAGAATATTGTCAGAACTACTCAACTGTTCTGACATAGCCTGCCAAAACCAGAATAATTGACCGGTCAAAGGTGAAAAAACTAGGTTGAGATTGAGCTGAGGTAGAAAGTGCCGGGTAAAGGACTGACATCTCTCTTCTTCCATAGATGAGTATCTTGCAGTATCTATCTTATTCTAATTCTTAACGATGATGACCTCTTCTATGCGTGGAGTTTCTGTAAGAGCCATGCCATGTTCTCACCGAGTCTGACCATGGTTGCAAGTCCTTCTTCATCATGCAGGACATCACCAGCTAGAAGTCCTGTCCCGATATTCCAGTAACTGGATCCCGGGATTATCATTTCAGAGATTGTAAAAAAATGATTGATACTGTCAAAGACATGGATACATCCCGCTCGTCTGACTGCAACAACTGCGGCTCCTACTTTTCGTCTGAGTAACTGACCATTTCCCCGGCATACATATCCTGCCCGGTCAATGAGGACCTTTGTTTCAGGAGTAAGGTCACTAAAATAGGTTGGACTACCAATGATAATTCCGTCAGCCTCTATCATCTTTGTGATGCAGTCATTGACAAAATCATTAGTGATTGAACACTGTCTATTCTGTTTCTCGCGACAGGTACCGCATGCAATACACCCACGCATTGGTTTCCCTCCGATATGAACCAGTTCAGTCTGAATGCCTTGTTCCTGCAGCGTGTTAAGAACCGTTGTAATGAGATGGAATGTATTTCCGTTCTTTCTGGGACTTCCGTTAAAAGCCACTACCTTCATGTATAGGTATCTGCAGGAGAGGGTAAAAAAAGGAACATCTAAAGGCAGGTGATTGTCAAAAGAGAATTACTATCTTTGTACCTGCTGCCGGGGGATGACAAAGTAAATGTTAGATTGCCTGTCTGAATACCCTGGGTTTAATATCTATATTCCCTCTGAAGAGTGAAAACATGAAGATTATTATTTCATGGTTCCCGCACAATCTATTCAGGTAACACATCAGAATATTGCAGACGAAAAACAGAATATAACCCTATCATTCTATGAAATCTCTTGCACAAAAAACAATAGTTCTTGCGGTCTCGGGCAGTATCGCGGCTGTTAATACCATTGCACTTGCACATGCTCTCCGACGTAGAGGGGCTGTTGTTCAGGCGGTGATGAGTGAAGCCGCCTCCCGGATAATTCATCCGGATGCATTAACCTATGCTACCGGTCGGGAGACAATTACGGCCCTTTCAGGGATGGTTGAACATGTTCATTACTGTGGAGATACTGGAATTGCCGATCTTCTTTTAATCGCTCCCTGCACGGCAAATACTATCGGAAAGATTGCACATGGTATTGACGATACAACAGTTACTACCTTTGCAACAACAGCAATAGGAAGACAGATGCCCATTGTTGTGGTCCCAGCGATGCATTATGCAATGTTTAGGCATAGTGGAGTGGTAAAAAATCTACATACGTTACAGGATTTTGGCATTACCATTATTAATCCAAGAATTGAAGAGGAAAAAGCGAAAATTGCAACAACTGATGAGATTGTTCTGTATGTTGAGCGTGAGCTTATGGGGGCCCCGCTTGCTGGTGAGACGGTTCTGATAACGAGTGGGAAATGTGAAGAACCACTCGATGATATACGTATTCTCACAACCCGTTCTTCCGGGAAAATGGGAGAAGAGATTGCATATCAGGCGTTTCGTCTTGGTGCAGATGTTATAATTATTCATACCAATCAGATTGCCTGTGTCAGGAACAGATATTCTGACACAGCTGCATCAATGCAAAATGAAGTTAGTTCTGTCCTTGCGAAAGAACAGGTCTCAATATACATCAGTGCTGCAGCAATCTCAGACTTTGCACCGGTTCGCTTTCAGGGAAAGATTCCGAGTGGACAAAAGAGACAGATCTCTCTCACTCCCCTTCCAAAGATTCTTCCGCTAGTCATTGATGCAGGAGTTAAAACTGTCGTAGCATTTAAACTGGGAGAAGATGCAGAACATAAGGCACAGACCTTATTTGATGCAGGAGTTACTCTGGTGGCAGCAAACACGCAGGAATCCATGGGTTCCAATACCGGTTCCTATCTTCTCATGACGCGTGATGAAACACAGCCAGTAACAGGTACAAAAGAAGATATTGCAGCAGTACTCTGTGATATAATAATTCGATGCAGAGAATGACATTTTTAGATGGAGAAAGATGGTGTATCCCCAATTCTTTGATGCAATAATAATACAAAGCCGATATAGACGTGTACAGGATCAGGCAACCTGATATGTGCGATGAGCATATGAGTGTATCAGTCTTTTGCCCAGGGCATATATCCGGGTATTTTCTACCGGTACTCACGCAGGATCCTGATGCGTCCGGCAGTTGTGGAGCAGGAATCGTTCCTGACCGGGGAGTTACGGTTACAGTCAGTCATGCTGATACCTACACCTTTCTGGGAAGGCAGTATCACCATGACGGCACTATCATCTCCCGTTTAGATTCATCTTATATCATCGAGGATTTGGTACATGAGATGGGTGTAATTGCTTTTGTCTGTTCTGAGACTGACCTTCCCCTCCTATCCGGATATGGTCTTTCAGCAGCCGCACTTCTGGCAACGGCTCATGGTATCAACCGGTTATTTCATTTAGGCCTCTCTGATGATGCATGTGCACGATATGCTCATCGTATTGAAATAAAACATAAAACCGGACTTGGAGATGTAGCTGCCTGCAGGGGTGGAGGATGGGTCTGCAGAAGAAAACCCGGAATTAATTCTGATATCATACGAACCTATGACAATGGAGAGATTGCAGTTCTTACGCTTGGTCCCATGACAACAGCAGATGTCCTGTCAGATTCGCACCTGGTAGAGAGACTCAGGCGCGCTGTCCCTGACAAATGCCCACAAACCTGCCAGGAATTGTTCTCTGCATCCAGACATTTTGCAGAAAAAAGTGGTTTTTTGAGTGATCATCTCAAAGATATCATTATATCATGTTCAGAGTCCGGAATCGAATCCAGCATGACAATGCTTGGAGATGGTGTTTTTGCCTATGGACAGGGTGCAGCCGCATTTCTCTCACAATGGGGAGAAGTGCATTGCATGCATATCTCAAAGACGGGTCCGGTTATTATCAGTGATGATACAGGAGATGTATGATACCTAAAGACCATCCCAGATATCACTCGCTTCTTGCACGGGAACGAATAGCAGATGCAGCACGTGATGGCATCGTCGCGCTAGAAGGACTTACAGCACATGGGAGAGGAGAGGCCTTTGATTATCTCCTTGGAGAGAAGACGACATCTTCGGCACGCGAGGCTGAACGAACAGCTGCTGCCCTGCTTTTAACTGCGAAACACCCCGTAATATCGGTAAATGGAAATACTGCAGCTCTTGCAGCTCCCCTGATTGCACGACTCCAGAAGAGTACTGGTGCTATCATTGAGGTCAATCTCTTCCACCGGACTGATGAACGTGTACAAAAGATAACTGATCTCCTCACATCAAAAGGGGCTGATGTCCTTTGTGGCCCTGTATCCCGTCTCCTCCCTCTTTCACATGATCGGGGACTCTGTCATGAAGACGGGATATTTCGTGCAGATCTCGTTTTTGTTCCGCTGGAAGATGGAGACCGGGCAGAAGTATTAAAAAATGCCGGGAAAACTGTTATTACAATTGATTTAAATCCTCTTTCACGGACAGTCCGTTATGCAACACTCCCGATAATTGATGAATTAACAAGGGCTATGACCTGCATTTGTTATGATGCTGAATCACTTAAGGCAGGAGAAGCAGCCGATATAGCATCAAAAAGGCGGGAGGGTGCGTGGTATATTCATGCTGCATGCGAAGAGATTCAAAGGAGGCTTCATGTTCTGGATTGAGAAATACCGGCCACAATTATTACACGAAATACGTGGGCAGGATGCTATAATAAAAATCCTTACTGCCTGCGCAGAAAAGAAAAATATTCCTCATCTTCTTATTATCGGTCCACATGGAACGGGAAAGAGCTCAGGAATTTCGGCCATGTTAAAACAGTTGTATGGACAACGTTGGGAGGAATATACTACCATCTTTCCTGCAGCAGATCTCTTTCTTCGGGGAAAGAAATATCTTGAAGAAGATGAACGGTTTAGCCATATTTACCAGAAAGAAAAATCATTTATTGCAAATTTAAAGCATGCAATCAACTGGTATGCAGGGATGAAGCCCTTTGATGAGTCATTTCGTGTCATTATCTTTGAGGATGCAGATGCACTTTCTCATGATGCCCAGCAGGCATTACGAAGGATTATGGAACGGTACAGTGAAACCTGCCGTTTTATCTTTATTACATCACATGCATCTGCACTAATTCTCCCTATCTGTTCACGATGCCTTCCTCTGTACTTCTCACCATTATCGCATGAAGTCATAAAAAAGCAAATTATGGAGATCTGTGTTGCTGAAAAGATAGGACCTGAGGTATTACCAGAGGAAGATATCAATCTCATCACGGTAATGGCTCAGGGGGATCTCAGAAAAGCTATTATGTACCTGCAGGTTATGGTAGCAACAGAGAGCGATTTTGATCTCTCAACGCTTAATGAATCTGAATCCGGGCTTATTGCACTTGCAGCATTCAGGGAAATGAAAGATAGGAATTTTTCCGATGCCATGAAACGTATTGAATCGTTAATGATAGATCTTGGTTTAGGTGGATATGAGGTACTGGAGGAGCTTCGATCCGTTGTGAGACGTGAATACAATCATCCGGCACTTGCATGTTGTCTGGCAGATGCTGATATGATGCTTATTGATGCTCACGATCCATATGTTCACATCAATGCACTTGTATCCCGGATAATTACTGAGGTATTTTCGTAATGAACAATAAAAAATCTGCAAACAGAGTAATTGCACATTACAACGATGTAGCGGATCAGTATGATCAGCGGTATGATCACCGGGAACGTGGCCGGATTTATTATGATCATATCTGCCAGCAGGTCAGACAGGAACTTCCTGATGGTGAAGATCTGTTAGATATCGGATGTGGAACCGGACTCTTTGCCAGCCGGTATTATGATTCAGGAGGCTCTGTCACTGGCATTGATATCAGTTCCGGTATGGTAGAACGGGCAGTGCAGAATCATCCGTATGCGGTTTTTGTTATTGGTAATGCTGAATTGTTACCATTTGCTGATGAATCATTTGGCGCGGTAGCAAGTCTTCTTGCATTTAGTTATCTGCAAAATCCTGTAATGATGCTCAAAGATGTGTATCGCATCTTAAAACCAGGAGGTTCTGTTGCCCTGTGTACCCTTGGAAAAAGTCTGCTGACCTCAGGAGTACCTACTGTCTATCGGGTAGGTGAGCACTTTAACTTAAAAAGAGTAGGGGTTGGTGCATTTAATGAGCGTTATTACACAGAAGAAGAGCTTTCTTCACTCTTTTCAATGGCCGGGTTTGAGCGTGTGAAAACAAAAAAATGTTCGTTTGCTCACCTGAATCTGATGAATCCTATATTTTCAGTTGCCAGAATGGTTGAACCGTTTATTGAGCAGCGGATACCACAACTTGCATACAATATTGTTGCATCAGGTAAAAAACTCTGAAACCAGAGTCATATTTTTCTGTATTGATTTTGGCAGACTTCTCTAAAGCGCAAGTCTGATATGCCCTGGCTTTACGATTCTGAATGAACCGTTTTTTTCAATTGTTATGCCCTGTTACGAGTGCTGTACTTTGGGATAAGGATGCATCAGATCGTTGTGTATGTAACGTAAATAATAGGAGATTTTTCAGAATATTTTGTTTATATCTGATGGTTACGAAGTCGTTGTACTATCCTATCCTTCTTTGCAATAGCACTGCGTGTAGCGCGGTCAATTCCTTTCTGCATCTCTATGGGGTCGCGCCTGTATCGGTCTACAACCTTTTTAACCGGGGTATATGCTGCCTCTCTAAATTCAGGGACGAATGGGCGACGCATTCCATCTTTTTCAAGCAGAGCTTCACTTTCTCCTGCTTCAACATACCCGATCTCAGTGATTCTGACCCCTGCATCATTGATGCAGGTTATAATAGCATCTACAGCTTTTGGGGGAGCTACGATAAGGAGGGCATCAAGTGAGACTCCAAGGTAATCAATCGAAAGTTTATCAAGCATTTCAGATACAACTGGGTCAACAAGTCCTTTTACGGTCTCTTCTTTGATTATCATCCTGCATGATGCTGTTTGAGCCATTTCATGGATATCCCCTCTAAGCCCTCCGTTTGTGACATCAGTCATGGCATGAATTTGCTGTAAAACATCAGGATTGCCAAGAAGTGTCTTACAAGCAGTCAGAAACCTGATGTTCAGAGTTGCGTCAACAACTTCAGAAAATCCTGAATAAATTGCCGTTGTTGCTATGGTACCTCCGCCTGACCCTTCGGTCATAAGAATGATGTCACCAGGTTGTGTCTGTTTTCTGGATGTGATATGATCAGCAACCCCGACACAGCCGACACAACCTGTCATACGATCCCCGATGACCATATCTCCTCCAATTCTGAGTGTCGAGCCTGAAACCAGGGGAATTTTTGTCACTTCACTGACTGCTACCACTCCTGCGGTGTAATCAAAGATTTTTGCCACATCTCCATCGTCAGAACAATGGATATCAGAAAAAAGCATGACCGGGCGTGCCCCCATTACATAACAGTCACGCAGTGTTGCCCTGGTTACATGAAACGCAGCAAGAAATGGAAAATCTGAAAGTCGGGAATGCATGCCATCCACAGTGCAGACGATATATTTCCCCTGCTCCTCGACCACACCGGCATCGTCCATCTCATCAACGCCAACACAGGCATTCGTCTCTCCGATTATCTCTGCAATTTTTCGATGGGCATAAAAATCTCCGGTTCCCCGGGATCCGACCCCAAATTCTCCCATAGAAACGCCTGCTGGTTCATATTCAAAGATGTCACCCGAAAGTTCCTGTGATTGAATCGCTTCTGTATAGACTGCTTCTGCAAATGCAGCAATAAAATCAGGTTCATCTTTTTTAATGAGTCCTATAGCCTGTATCAGTCCTGATACGATCTCATCCCTCTGCATTCCGGTTCTGACAGACCGGTGGACATACCCTTCGAGGTCCATGCGAACTGGTTTGCTTGGTGATTATAAATAATACGTTGTATATGAATCAGACCAAAAAATCTGTTGGGAGAGAGAAATAGCAGGTTTTTCATTATCAGGAATTATCTGTATTTCCTATGAAAAAAGAAGGGAAGTACAGGATTTCAGCCTATACACATCACACGACAAACACAACATAAACAAGAGAAAAAAACTCATGATGCGAACACTTTCATCTCTGATAGATATGTATCCGGTTGAACCTGTGTTTATCCCTCATATCGGCAGGGACATAATGTTTTAGAAAGAATGTCTCATATTATGTAGTACGGAAAAGATTACCAATTGAACCGGTCCCAAATTATCATTGACCTGCAGGAGTGTGAGGTGCACTATAATATGTCAATTCAGTTTAAGTACAGGAGTTACTGGCAGCATTGCCTGAATTGTATCTGCCTCGTTATACTAACCGCTTTTTTTATGTTCTCGATACCTTCTGTCGTATCAGCTGATATATCACCTGACATTTATCAGGAAAATTGTACTCCAGCTCTTGTGCAGGAACGACTTTCATCGGATCTCCTCTCTCTTATTGATGATACCTATTGTCTGCCTCAAAAATCCTCCCGTGAGGTAATGAGAGAGATGCATGTCTTTAATCAGATTCGGTATGATGCAGGTTCTCATCCTCTTGTGCATGTTCAGATCTCACTGAAATCAGGTACGGATTGTACGATATTATTGCCTTTTGTCAGGGATTTTATATCAGACGATGATTATGGACTTATCTCAGGGTGGGTATATGTAACAGATTTAGTCAGGCTTGCATGTAATGATGGAGTTATCATGATTCACCCGGTTCTCCCTCCGACAACAGGAGGACTAATAATGCCTGTATCAAACCCTGATGAGGATGCCACAACAAATGTACAGATATTACAATCAGGCAATGAAAATACGAATGCCATCCCTGAAAATTCATCAGACATACATGTGCCAATGGTATCTTATGACTGGGAACAGAAATTATCAACCGATCTGCGGCAGGTTATGAATTCAACATACTGTTCACCAGGTCAGCTGCCCGAAGATGTTAAGCAGATTATGGCTGTTACCGGTCAACTTCGATATAATCCTGATAAAGATCCTGAAGTCCTTGTATCTGCCCGACTGACCGGAAGTGATGTGATATCACAAGTCACCTCCAGGTTTTCAGATTTTTATGTAGATACTGAATATAAAAAAATAGAAGGCTGGGTCTCACTCTCCTCTCTCTCCTCACTGGCACAGATGATGGAGGTTTCGCGATTACAGACTATCCTTCCTCCCAAAACCTCATCGATAGTAACACCTGGAGATATTCTCCATAGATCGATGGAATTTCGAAATATGTCCGGTTTCTCCGGCTCTGACATTCGTGTTGGTGTCATATCGGATGGAGTTACACATCTTGATGTTGCAATAGCAGCTGGTGAATTGCCTGAATCGGTTGTTGTGTTAAAGGATAGTGTCGGGGGAGATGAAGGGACCGCAATGCTTGAGATAATCCATGATATTGCTCCTGAAGCAGAGCTGTACTTTCATGATCGGGGAACAAGTCCTATTGCGTTTGTCAAGGCAATGGATACACTTATTCAGGCCGGATGCCAGGTCATTTGTGATGATATCATCTATGTGGAGCCTTTTTTTGAAGATGGGTATATAGCAGAGAATGTTCGTGATCGTATTCTCACCTATGATATTGTCTATGTAACTGCTGCGGGTAATGCCGCACAAGGTCATTATCAGTCAGAGTTTAATGGAACAAAAGTGCGAGGATATAAATGGCACAGTTTTTCCAAAGAACGTGAAACAACATATACCGGGATGGAGGATGCACGAAGTCTGTACTTTACAATTCCTCCCCATGGTGCCGGGCATGTGGTTCTCCAGTGGGATGATCCCTTTTTGCAGTCTGCAAATAATTATGATCTCTTCCTCTTTGATAGTGAAGGATATGAGATTGCCAGAAGCGTTAATGTTCAGGATGGAGACGATGATCCGATTGAATGGTGCAGATTTGTAAATACAGAAAATAAGCCAGAGCAAGTACAGGTACGTGTTGTACAGGCAGAAGGAGTTGATAAAGAGATAGAGATCTATGTCCTTCCCCTGTATGATGAGATGATAACAACAGATCCTCATACGATATCAGATTCAATTTATGCCCAGCAGGCAGTCCCTGAAGTCATCTGTGTCGGAGCAGCAGATATGGGAAAGGATGGTTCTGTCACTGTTGAATCATTCTCATCACAGGGTCCGGTCTCTATCCGGTATCCACAAGTGGATAGTAGGAAAAAACCTGATGTGGTAGCGATAAACCGTGTACTGGTCTCTAATATCTCTTCAAGCCCGTATGTTTTTACCGGGACCAGTGCTTCTGCACCACATATAGCAGGTATCTGTGCAGATATTATGAGTGTCTATCCCTATGCTGATAGCAGTGCAATACGTGCGGCATTGCTGGCATCTGCAACTGACATCGGGCCGCCAGGATGGGATCCTGCATCAGGATATGGGTTACCTGATGCCGTCAGGATGGCGCAGATGATTCCTCCAGCCCCTCCTGATGTCATGGATTCATCGGATTTTTATACGGCACCTACAAACCTATCTTCTGATTCTGTCACCT
>CAYRYR010000048.1:12699-20048 GCA_964428385.1 uncultured Methanoregulaceae archaeon | reverse complement strand
CTGAGTAATGAGTAGAAATATTCTATTAATCCCTAATAATTCGTAAAACCAGACAGGAAAACTATGACAGAAATTGTAATTGACTCTTCCCTATGTTCCGGCTGTGGTATATGTACCCGGATCTGCCCGTATTTTATCATCGAACGTAAAGAAGATGCTAATACAGCATCGGTAAATACTGACGCTGTACCTTACTGCAGCCACTGTGGTCATTGTGGTGCCATCTGCCCGGAGGGTGCAATCACAGTAACCTATCCAGGTTTCGGACCGGTTGCAGACATTTCCGGCCAGTCTCTTCCGACAGCCGGCCAGCTTGCCAGGCTCATTATGTCACGCCGCTCTGTCAGGGCCTACAAAGAGGAAAAAGTCCCAGCAGAGGTCTTTACCGAGATATTTGATATCATCAGGTATGCCCCGAGTGGAATGAACGGCCAGTCGGTCAGCTGGCTTGTCATCCAGGAACAAAAAGATGTGCAGGCACTTGTCGCCCGGGTTATCGACTGGGCACGAATTCTTGTGAAAGAACACCCCACGCATCCCCTGGCACCCATCCTCCCAATGATTATAGGTGCATGGGAACAGGGAACAGACAGGGTCTGCCATGGAGCACCACACATCGTCTTTGCATACGGCCACAAAGATAATCCTATTGGGTTTATAGACTCCATCATTGCCATGACCCATCTGGATCTTACTGCTCCGGTATTTGAACTTGGAACCTGCTGGGCCGGGATTGTACAAATTGCACTGGATTCTTCACCTGAACTGATGCAGAGCATCGGTCTTCCAGTGGATCATAAAACACACTACGCCATGATGATAGGGTATCCGAAACTCCTGTTCAAAAGCATTCCCAGGCGTAATGCAGTCAATGTGATCTGGAAATAACCATCTTATCCAAAATTTTTGTTACACTGATCGATTATGAGTGACAAGATGATATCAGGACCGGCCAGGCCTTGCCGACCCCGGGTACTGATTTTTATTATGAACAGAGAATAATACTATACATACAATCAGGAGAGAATATAGCCTATCTTGAAAAAATGGATTCTTTTTACCTATCAATCCTTAAAGATCCTATATACTCATATTGCCAAATAGTGTGAAAATAGATCACATTTAATTTACATATTTCTCGTACTTCGTAATTCCTATACTATCATCAGACCGATGCGTGAGGTATACTACAATTATCCAGGAGAAATTCCGTGTAAAGAAATCCTTGCCAGGATATACATTCCAATGCATAAACCGGGCACATTTAGCTGATCCTGGTCAGGTAATATTCCTCCTGGTTTTCTGAATTACAAGTCTGCTTTTTTTATAATAGAAAGGATAATATATAGTGGAACAATGCTTCTATCCATTCTATATAGGTTGAGACTAAATGCTTTATGTTTTATATGTTGACGATGAACCAATGCTTCTTGAGATAGGAAAACTGTTTCTTGAGCGAAATAAAACGTTTCAAGTTGACGTTCTTGATTCTGGTTCAAAAGCCCTTGATAAAATTAGAATAACAAAGTACGATGCCATTATCTCGGATTATGAGATGCCAGGAATGAATGGGATTGCCTTATTAAAAGCGGTCCGGACAGAATATCCCCTCCTCCCTTTTATTATTTTTACCGGGAAGGGAAGAGAAGAGGTCGCAATTGAGGCCTTAAACAGCGGGGCAGATCATTACGTCCTGAAAGGTGGTGATCCAACATCTCAGTTTGCCGAACTGAAGCATAATATAGAACGAGCTGTGGAGAGAAAACAGGCTCAGGATACCATCATTCACCTAAGTCGGTTAAACGCTGTATTATCCAGTACAAACCGGGCTGTCATTCGTATTCGGGATCAACAGGAACTCCTTAATGAGGCTTGCAGGATTGCAGTAGAAGAAGGAAAATTTCTCATGGCATGGATTGGGTTGGTGGATCCAGAAACACACATTGTCAATCCTGTAGCAGCCTGCGGGTATGAGGAGGGATACTTGAGCAATCTCTCGATAAGCATAGATAACATCCCCCAGGGAATGGGATTGACCGGAACCACCATCCGGGAAGGCTGCCTGATGATTATCAATGATATCGCATCTGATCCCCTGATTGCACCGTATCGCGATGAAGCAGCAAAACGAGGCTACCGTTCTTCTGCGAGTATTCCTCTGCATTGTGGTAAAAGAATTATCGGTGCCATGAGATTTTACTCTGGAGAGACCAATTTTTTCAATGAACAGGAGAATCAATTACTAACAGATCTTGTGGATGATATTAGTTTTGCACTCGAAATTATGGAAAACGGGAGAGTCTGAAGATAATATTACTCAACTTTTTGCATGCCTGTTTGATCTGCATTTATTATCCCTCCATTATTACATGTCGTCTTTTTGAGAAATAGTAATGAATCCACACGGTATTATCTTTGAATATTACGATAATATCGTTAAGTCGGACGTATAAACCGAAGGTTCTGAATTATGCAACGTATATATGCACACAGGATAAAATTCCGCACAATGTGCCACTACCCGGTACCCGGGTGATATCCATATGAATATACTTGGTATACAGGGCAGCCCGAGAGGAGAGAAGAGCAGAACGCGGATGCTTATGGAATGGGCTCTCGCAGGTGCGAAAGAAGCAGGGGCAGATGTTTAAATCGTAAACTGTGCAGACCTCGTGATAAACCCTGCACTGCATGTGAAGCATGCACTAAAACCGGCAGATGTGTGCATGATGATGATTTTTCTCCTATCTATGACCAGCTCACCGAAGCTGGCGGCATAATTCTCGGCTCTCCGGTGTACATCATCAGGTAAGCGGGCAGATGAAGATCTTCATTGACCGACTTGCTGACGCAATTCATACGCAAATCCTGGGAGGCCAGGATGGATGTTCAATCACAACGACTTATAAGGCGGGCCTCTTGTCGTGGCCTACCTGGATCATGTCATCAATTACCTGGGTGCAATCACTATCGAAGGACTCTTTTTACCGTTCGAAGAGGACCTGGATGCAATCACAAGGGCAGAACCTGCTGTACGGGATCTCGGGAGAAAACTTGTGCAGGCAATACACGAAAAACCAGGGAATGTACAACAAAAAGCGATAATAAGAGATAATCAACTGTTTTTCCAGAGTATCATCAGGGAAAATAAAACCACCCGGCCTGAAGAGTACCAGCGATGGGTCCGGATGGGATGGATAAGTGAGATTAGATGAGGTCTGAATAAGGAGCAGATGTATGGTCATCGCTTCTAAGATGGTGATATTTCGCGATATGTTACAGGAAGTGACAAATTAACGAGCCATTTCGAGGAAGTATTGTATAACTTCGCTTAAAAGCAGAGATTCTCCCAGGATAAACATACCAAAATGCAATAGGACAAAGGGTCCAGCTATATGCACAATCCTCGTGTGTATTTTCCCTGGTTTAACCAGATGGAAATCTTTTTCAGGTCAGGGTATGAAAGGATGCTATGACTGAAGAATATTTTCATGTATTTCATAAGATAATCACATTATTAGTAGTAATACCAGGTTTATTTTTCTTATTTGCCATCGCAGTAGAATTTTATGAAACGTCAATACTGTTTCTTATCCTTGCCGGGTTTTTTATACTATATATTGCGTTTCTCTTACCAAAACTAGATAACAGGATTAATAAATCTCCTATTCAATATCCTGAACCCGGGCATGAGGGATTGAAAAGCAGACAATATCGTGATATCATCACGTTTCTTGCAATTACGGTCCTCACTTTTGTCGTGATGCATCTCTGTGTGCTCTTGATGCATGAATTTTCCCATAGTTTTTTTGCGTATGCTATCGGGCAGAAACAGGATCCATTCAATATCATCTATGGTAACTGGATAGGTGCTCACTGGGATGAGAATGTGGATTATTCCAGGCTATTTTCTGCGGGTCTCGGTCCTACAGCAGCAGCAATAGCGTTTGCCGGCCCACTCTCAAACATTGTTCTGTTTTTTGTAACTGCAGGATTTCTCTTTAGTAAAACCGTGAAGAAACATCGTTGGATCTATCATTGTATCTTCTGGACCTTGATAATTACATTTGTGATGATCTTCGAATATGTCTTTACCCGTTCCTTTATTCCCCATGACGATTTTGGCAACATCAATCATGGGCTTCTTATAACCCCCTGGCCCATCTTTGTCGTTGGGACGTGCCTTGGACTCCTTGGGCTTTATTATATTCTGGGAAAGAAAATCCCGGAATATTATGCAATTGTGACACCCCACAATCGATCTAACCAGTACCTGACCATTGGTGCAGTCTCGTTTGTCATTTTCTTGTTTTATATCGGGGTGAGTCTTCTCTCATATCCTGAAATTCCCCGGTGGTGGTGCGGACTTGCTGGCATTGTAGCACTCTTTATCGTTCCATTCCTGGCAAGTCCGTCACGAAGATGGGTTCAAATAGCAATTAAAAAACAATCTCCTGATAATCAGACAAAACCAGACTAACCCTGTTTTTTCCAACCTTTTCTGCGGCCTGTGAAAATCTTGAAATTAATACCTTTGTTACACATCATGTGTCTTTTAAATACATGAACATCCTGGATGCATTCTTGTACTTCAACACATTCTCCATCATTGTTATACCAATTCTATACATACTCCTATCATAATGAGAACGAGCCATACACTACTTCTCAGGCTCTGGCATGATCCAACCTTACTCTTTGCAGATACAGAAGTAACCTATCTCAACCGGGGGGCACCAGGTGATCAGACAACTATACTTGGGAGTGATATTTCCAGCCTTGAGGCTGAATATTTTATAGTCCTTCGATCTCATGGAGAAGTCTGTATCCCATATCACCGTTTACGAAGGATATACTATCACGGTGATCTCCTTTGGAGCCGGTAGGAGAGTTTTGGTGTAAACAGGAAAAAGAGAGTGCGGTGAGAGTGATTATCTGCAGAAATAGTTGCATGCCGCTAAATCTGGCAGTTAAAAATCAGGATAATAGTATTGAATACTCTTTTTCCGGTCTTACTGCAGGCAATAACCGGGTGATACACCAATCCCGCAGGAACAATTCATCATTCAATCATCATGTTCCACCTGCACAGTTCTATATAACTTGTTTTACCTTATCACATAAGAATGGAAAAAGAGTTTTATAACAGGTATCCTGTCATTCGCTCATTATCGGGATATTTTGTATCGGCTTTGTTCAGTGTGCACTATCCCCATCGATACAAAAAAAATACTTGCTGGGGAGAATAATACCCCTGAAAATTTAGGTGTTTTAAACAGGATTGTAGATCTGATGGGGACTGCAGATCCGGAGTATGCAATTTTATCAAACAGGATTATGGTATCTGTGCCAGTTCAACCTGTACACCGGGATCAGTGATCCAGGGGATATCCAATACTTCCTTCTTCTGCAATCAAAGCAACAGGTGGGAGAGGACAAGATCTTTCTGCGAACCCTGCAGCGAGGACTGGGAATGTACCGCAAGAACCTGTAAGGATGCACCCGGATGCCATCCGGGTGATTACCGGACATCGTGTAAAAACGGGACCTGTACAGAAGAAAGCCGGGTCAATGAGTGTGAAATGCAGGGATTGGTTCGTATTGTTGCAAAAGAGGATGCCGACATGAACAGGGATGGATCCTGTATTGTCACCCTGGCACAGCGGGAACTGATAACGGTGTGTGCCCCGTGCGGGGATGGAACCTGTGATAAAGACCTTGAATCTGCATGTAACTGTCCTGAGGACTGTAACCCCTTTTTAGAATTTCCTGATTAAATTAATTGTCATTGAACATGACAATTATAATCATATAACCTCTTTTTTCCCTGCAATTACTTTAAAATCATTAATTGAGGTATCCGACCACTGTTAAACCATGATTGAACCTCCACCCATCCTACAGATCTCTCTTCTACCAGATCTGGTGTGAGATTTTTTAGAAGATCTTCATGTGAAGTATTTGATGTTGTATAGAATGCTCTATATGAGAATGCACCAGGACCGGAATTGTATCACTGCCTTATTTATCAGATTATTAGGATTTGATAAAGGACTTAGCGCCTGATTCTTTGAGTCAGGGTTATAATAGTGTATGACAAAGGATGATAGATTTTTGTACTGATGTATATGAGAGTACTTTTTCTATTATTTTCCTTTTTGAAGGATTGGATACATAGTCATCGGTCATCGATTGCAAATCTGCCTCTTTTCTTATCGCTCACGTAATCCCAATACACAATCATCCCCAAACAGCATCTCGCTGTTTTCACACCCTTTTGAAAAAAAGCGACAGGAACTCAAACAATGTAATTGTGGTAAATTTCAGGTTCTTATGAGGGTGAAGGATTTTGCGAAATAACCCTTTTTCTATCAAAAAAGGAAAATCAGAGATTTCCTCATTATTAAAATCTAACAGTCACCACTGACAGGAAGGACAAACCGGGATAATAAACTGCTGATATGCTCCAAGTGTCTCAAGCGTTACTGTGTGCTCACCAGGCGGAACGTCTGTGACGATGAGTGGTGTTATACCCTGATTTTTATCGTCGATAAAGATCTGAATTCCTGCGGGGTACTGTTTGAAATTAAAGGTACTACCCGGCTCATCCTGAACGGTCTCTTCTTCCTCTTTTGGTTTGGCAAACCTGTTAATGATTGTTCCTTTGGTTTCTGTCGGGATATATGACTGAATTGTACTATCCAGTGCCTCATCATGATCAGTAGGCAGAGATCTTCCTATGGTCAGAAGGGATGGATCGATGATCGAGGGGGTAACAGGAAGGGAATGTTCCTGCCCCATAAACACCAGTCTCCCCTGATCATCTGAATCTGCACAGAACCGCCCATCCTCTAAGGTGAGCATGTAGGATCCCGGAATCGCCACCTGGTTGAGATGATCTTCCATCACATAGCATGTATCACAGGTAGTCGAGGTAAATGAGTCCTCACTCTTCTCCAACTCTCCGGAATACCATGGTTTGCCATTCCAGTACAGGGTGTAGGGAATCGTATCAGTGGATTCGTCCAGTGCAACGATTGTCTGGATCTTATGGACATACTGATAGTTTTCTGCCGAGATCCTTGCATCCTGTGCATACCCACTACAACAGGAGGTACAGGAATTTTGGGTCTGGGCAACCGTGTCAAAGGGATTAACTGGTTCTTCATAGGGTATAATTATTTCAACCGGTTTTTCTTCGGGTACCGGGGTCTCAGTCACCTCAGGGATAATCTCTTCTTCGGGTACCGGGGTCTCAGTCACCTCAGGGATAATCTCTTCTTTGGGTTCCGATGTCTCAGTCACCTCAGGGATAATCTCTTCTTCGGGTACCGGGGTCTCAGTCACCT
>CAYRYR010000048.1:0-12599 GCA_964428385.1 uncultured Methanoregulaceae archaeon | reverse complement strand
GTAAAGGAGTAACAGTAACTTGAGATAAAGGAGTCGCTGTTGGTACTGGAGTGACCTCTGTTTCTGTCTTTCCGACTTTATCCTTGTCTTCTTTCTCAGGAAGCTGGACCTGGGCGCCGGGTTTCGTCCCCTCTTCGCCTTCATACCCAGGAGTTGCAAGTGTCTCACCTTCACCGGTGATCTCCTGACTGCCTGAAGGAGTCGTTACCGGGGCACCGGGCTTCTCCTTTTCGGTTGTGCTACCAGTTTCCTCAGGCTCTATTTCAGTCTTTTTACCTGTTTCTACTCCAAGTTTCTGAAGAATCGAATCACGTAAGATAGATGCAGGAGTGACCTCTGTTTCTGTCTTTCCGACCTTTTCCGTGTCTTCTTTCTCAGGAAGCTGGACCTGGGCACCGGGTTTTTCCGTCTCCTCTTTTCCCATTGCTGTAGGAGATTCAGAAGATGGTTCCTGGGCCTTCTCCTCACTTCCTGCAAATTTCTCCATTATTTTTTCTTTTATAGGACTTTCAGGAAGCTGGACCTGGGCACCGGGCTTTGTCCCCTCGTCACCTTCATACCCAGGAGTCGCGAGTGTCTTACCCTCACCCGTAATCTTTTGACTGCCTGAAGGAGTCGTCACCTGGGCGCCGGGTTTCTCTTTACCGGTTTCTTTACCGGTCTCCTCACTCACTTCAGATTCTGGTAAAGATATCTCCGGGGCAGAAGTCTCTGTGGGTCCCGGAGTAATCTCACTTCCTTCTTCACCAGCTTTCCCCTTCTCTTCTTTTTCAGGAAGCTGGACCTGGGCACCGGGCTTTGTCCCCTCGTCGCCTTCATACCCAGGAGTTACAAGCGTCTCACCTTTGCTTGTGATCTCCTGGCTGCCTGAAGGAGTCGTTACCTGGGCGCCGGGTTTCTCTTTACCAGTTTCTTTACCTACTTCTGTTCCCAAAGGAACTAATTCAGAAATCAGAGCCCCTGATGGCCCCGAAGTGACCTCGCCTTCCTTTTCACCAGTTTTCCCCTTCTCTTCTTTTTCAGGAAGAAGGACCTGGGCACCGGGCTTTGTCCCCACTTCTCCTTCATAGCCTGGAGTCGCGAGTGTCTCACCCTCACCCGTAATCTTTTGACTGCCTGAAGGAGTCGTTACCTGGGCTCCTTTGGGTTCTTTTCCTGACAAAATAGTCGTGGGTGCAACCGACTCGATCTGCAAAGAACCAGCACCTGATAGGAGAGTCTCCCCAAATATAGCTCCGTTTGCAACTGAAAATTCCTGAATTGACACCTCAAAGTGCCCTGTATCAGTCTCTGCCGGAGCTGCAGGCTCAATTGATGCAATTGACTCGATCTTTGGAAGCGTAGCCTCTGATACGAGAGTTACCCCGAATATAGCACCGTTTGCAACTGAAAACATGGAGACAGACTCAAAGACCTGCTCAAGAGCAGCTGCGGGAGGGGCGGCTGGCATAATAGAGGCTACCGACTGTATCTGCAATGAGCCTGCATCAGATGTAAGTGTCTCGCCAAATGTGGCACCATTTGCGACAGACATCATGGTCTGGGAATCCATAGAGACAGATGGAACTTGTTCAGGAGGTTGGACGGGTTCAGGAGGTTGAACGGGTACCGGGGCTGATGGTGGAGGGGGAGGAAGTGATGGAGGTGAAGCAGATTCTCCTTCATCGGCATACACAATACAGCCTATTCCCACAATTATTGCCAGTATAAAACCAGCACAGATAATTACCTTCCCTGGTGATACCATACCATTCCCTCCATATATTGACTTTTACTCTCTTCTGATATTCAAATTTCAGGCCAATATATGTCTATTGTCTCTACCAGGAGATATAATAATTTCCTGCATTCCATGCAGAAACAACCAGGCTGATAACACCCCTGCTGTTACCAGATGCCCCGAAAATCTGCCGTAATTTCTTGACCAGCAGGTCGTGCGGCGCATAATTATAAAAAAGAGCCTGTAAGAAATCCAGGTTTTACCCTAACCACATGTATTCATCCAAAGTAAATAAAATTAATAAACCAGATTAGTCTGGCTTGAAAGATAGAGAATGAAATTAGATTTATGATATCTGAATTATCTTCTCTTCATTTACCTGATACTACTCAGTGGCAGTATTGAAATACGAGATTAATACAATATGTATCTTATGAAACACCTGATTCTTCTTGGAATCCTCTTCCTGGGATTTTTATGTATTCCTGTTATCGGAAATGCAACAACTAATGAGCTCGTTTCTGCTCCCGAATGGAGCGAAGGATACTATCCAACCTATCCACTGGATACTGATATCATATGGAAAGGCAACCTGACGCTGGAAGCCGGCTATCCACTCGTGGATCATGCCTTTAGTCCGCTTACCGAAGATGAATGGAAGGGTTTTGATATCGATAAGGAACATATCATACGGATTATCGCCTATGAACATCCACCGCTCTTCCCCAATGACACGGTCTATGCCATTTATCATGAGAAGATAGACACGATGCCCTGGTTAATCCAGATGAAGAACCAGGTAACCGGTGATGACATGCTTGCCCAGGTCGCCTCCACGCCCCGGGATACTTATGACCCTGACCTCAACCCCCTGGAAAATGATAAGCAGGGGAACATTGGCTGGTATGTCGTGGACGGCACCCTTTATCCCAGAACCTGGATAAGCGGATATCTTATGGAAGGGCAGACCTGGGCAGAGTACTGGGGACCGTTTGAACCGGACAAAGACGGATCAAAACTCCGGAAACGCACCTATACTATATCAGAAGAGAAGGTGCCGTTTGCAGGGGAGACGTATGACGGATACCGGGTCACCATCACCGGCCCCCATGTCATTGCCGGGGTCCCGGTCGAGACGGTCGAGGAACTGGTCCTCGTTGATGGTATCGGAGTGATTAACCGGTACCTTACTCATATTGCAACCGAGCCGTTCGTGCGGGATTCTCCCATAACCGGCAAGCAAACGCTTCCAGCTGGAACCATGATATTCAGGCACGTTGCCACGATATCCTCAATGGAAAAGGAATAATTTTAATTTTCATCCCATTGAGCATATACGATACAAGATAATCTTTTTCCCTTTTTTGTAACTAATAGGAAGGTAAGACAAGATGAGAAGAACCTATCATGTACAGAATCAGAAAAAAGGAGAGAAATGACCGTTTATTCTTATCCAGATATCCTTATATGGATATAAAAACCTACAATGATATAAGAGCTACAAGGCATGATGCCACTTCAATGATACTTCTCCAAAACTCTCTGTCCCTTATTGCTCAAGAATATCCGCACTGGAGACAGGTATGCATTGATACACGCAGGGAAATACAAATATGAAGAAATTCGTCTTAATTCTGCTTTTATCATTGGCGGTTCTCTCATGCCTTGCCGTGGCAGACCGTCTCCCACCACAAAAGCCCGAAAATCAGCTTATCAGTGAACTTGAACATATCAATGTCATAGGTCCGGTTATAAAAAATATCAACCTGGTATCAGAACAGAGCAGTGCATACCTGCATGATGGCATCCTGCTGGGTTCCTTTGATACAAACGGGGCTGCTGTTCCTACCGATACTGCCGGTACCCTGCAGAATCTCGGTGAAGTCGTCTCCCAGACAACCTATCATATAGAAGAACTGACCAATGGGGGGTTCCTGGAACAGATGTATTCGCTTGATTATAACACCAGGAATACATTCGGAGAGAACTGGAACCTTGAGACCTACTGGATTATGACCTATGAGACAGCAGACGGTAGCACCCTTGCATCAACTGAACGGGTAACCCTGGACATTGCAGCAAACTATGAGACAAGTGAAGGAAACAGGCGTTGTATTTTTGCCCTTTCAGGAGAGCGGGTCATGCCGGCTTTCTGTAACCTGGTAACCGCCGAGAGCACGCTGGCCAGTGTGACCAGCATGACGGTCCAGACCCCGCTTAAATTACGTGACACGGCACAAACTGCAGATGTCCCAGAGATGATCATCTACGAGATCGCTGTTGATCCAAATACTGCCACTAATAACCATTATGCTGACGGTCAGGTAGGAGTGACATTTACTGCATCTGTCCGTGAAGCAAACAGGTATTTTGCTGGCAGGTACTACCAACCAAATCCTGACTGGAACAATAATTACTGGGATGATGAAGCACGGATTACGAACTATGTTGAAACAATAACCGCTACCGGGGGCATCACCAAGCTCTCAAAATCATTTGCATACGCTTCTGTCATGGGACTGTAACCAACCCAATTTTTTTCTGTGATATCAGTTCTGACCAGTTTTGAGGGGAATTTATCTCAATCGGGTATTCTTGGTAATATCACTCAGTTACTGTTTTATCCAGACCTTCCCTATTTTCTGACGATGTTGTATTCTGCTCGAGAAGCCACAGAGGAGATAGAAGAGGAGCATCCAGAAGAAAAGACTCTAAGAACCGGGACCGACGATGATATCAATCCGGCATTTACCTAATTCCCTCTTTATAGTCCCAGCTCCGGGCACTGTCTGGTTGTTGATAAATAGTATCTATTTTTTTGAGATTCCCTAATTTTATAGTTCTTTGTAATCACCTGACATGCAAACCAGACTATAGAACATACAAGGGCTTTATAGTGACATTATAGTAATAACCCTTACTCAAAAAAAGAAGAGGAAAAATATCACTTCAGACCGGGATTAATAATTCAGTTAAGAGTTCCTCTTCCGGCACTTCATTTGGATCATTCAGATAATGATCCCGGCAGGGGGCCTTGGGTTCTAAACCCTGGTTGGCTGTCCATTCATAGAGACTTCCCCATGATTCATGGACATCCTGGTATGGCCCCTTATGGATAACCGAGGCAAACCTGCCTCCCGGAAGAGTACGGACTACGATTCCCGGTATCTGGTCAGGTAGCCTGCCGGTTACCGGAACTGCAACTTCGAGATCAGCATCAACCTCTTTATATTCACCGTCATGATACAGAGTAATGAAGGGTCCGGTTATGGAGACAGTATTACCATTTGTCTGTGGGGATTGCAGAAATGAACATAACCTGCCAATAAGTTCTGGAATTGTTATTTCATAGATTCCCTTCTCCCGGATAGACAGGACTCGTAGTGGTTCAATTTTTTTTACTTGTGGTTCTGACAATAACATAGAGAACAACTCCCTCTCCTGTCGCTGCAGGAGATGATCAATTGTTTGTAAACGCCCAATCTCTGACGCAACCCGTTGACGCTGGATATCGATGAGATACCTGACCCGCTCCATATCGTTATTCTCCCTGGCATCAATGACATCATTGATGACGGCAAGGGGAAAGCCTAGATCAACTAGCGATCGGATCATCACCCCCCGTTGGATCTGGGAGAGTTGGTAATACCTGTACCCGGTAAACCGGTCCTTAACTGCGGGAGTGAGAAGTCCGGTCTCATCGTAGAGACGAAGAGCCTTACAGGTCAGGCGGGTAATCATCGAAAATCTGCCAATTGGTATCTTGTCTGATATCATAGTATTACTCTCCTATGTATGCTTTGAAAGACTATAGGTGACAGCAGTCTCCTGTGGGTGAAGGTTGAAACGTTTAGAGAAAGAACCCCTGTATTATACAACCCATCATCTCTGAATGTACACACATTTTATAGATTTTAAAGGATCCATAACCTGGGTTTTAGTGTTTCAACAACTGGATATATTGTATGATTTAAGGATCTCTGGAATATCCTAAGTATAGAGTAATTTAATCTATTTTTTTGAGATTCCCTAATTTTATAGTTCTTTGTAATCACCTGACATTCAAACCAGATTGTAGAACATACAAGGGCTTTATTATGACATTAAATAGTGGAAAAAAATAGTTACGTTTATCTCACCGGTCATAACCAGCATTTATCGCAGCATAATCCGTCCCAGTCACAGTTACACTTATACCACTTAAATTTCATTGAATTGCAATACGAGGGTCCACAGTCAGTATAATTTTTCACACACGGGCAACCATCAATTGCGAGTATTACCTGACCAAATTCTTCAGGAATGGAATCATCAAAGGATTCAACCATTTCCTGTAACCAATCTGAATTTAATAGATAATCAGAGGTAAGATTAAAAGAATACACTAAAACCTGGGTTTTTTCATCATATTTCGGCGATGTCAATTGTCCTATTATTATATCTTCCTCTTCAGCTGATTCACGAAGCATGATTGCGGCGTTTGGAGGGTTTGCCGGATCCCAGTTAAAGCCGGAGATAAATTTATCCATTGGAGCGAATCCCGAGCTTTTTATCGGTCTATCTGTAAAATAAATAGTGTACGGAATCACATCTCTTATTGTCAGAGTATAATTACCAGATTCATCCTTGATAAAAGTGCCTCCACTCCCTTCCTGTATAAAGATCTCTTTTTGTTCAGATATATTCGCAGCCATTGCCATTCCAGAACAGGCAATAACAAAAAAGATGCCAATTATGAGTACATATAATTGCATTTTCATTCTACCAACCTCTTACCTACAGATATAGGTATGACTACTTTTCGTGTATAATTAGTTAACTGTTTTGATACCATCATTTTTGATAGTAGTTGCATTCTTTCAGGATGAGAACTGATCCCATCATATTTTGTATAATATTGCATAGAATCGTATTTTGAACATTGTTTAACGATGGTGTCTGAAACCCGGATGATACACAAAATAAAAACAGGAAGGAAAGTGATACAGGGCATATTAGATAATACCTACACAAGTTTCAGATACAATCCTCTTCGGCTCTGTGTATCACAATGGCCCTGCATAGCTTGTACAAACCATATCCACCTATTCCTTACGTAATCCCCGGATTGCATCTATCCGACAGAAAAAAACTGTGAAAAAAGAATATATGTAGTTATACACCTGGCTTTTGGAAGCCTGCTCTCTTTGAATGACTATCTGATTATTTCTCCAGTCCCTCTCCTGTGTAGATCCCGGATCCAACCAGCCAGTCATCAGCAGCAGGGAGAATATAGCAGAGTTTCAGTTCGTTTCGTGCGGTATCCGGGTTATAATAAACCACATATACAAATCCTCCTCCCCTCTGTGCAGCATCGACCTCAAGGGCAATGACCGGACTGCCATAGATATCGGTAAAATCACTGCGGTTTTCCCCAAGGAGATCAGGCTGATGAGGAAGAGCGAGTGTTGTCCCGTCATAATCATAGGCAAAGATATATGCTCCCCCGTCAGCATAGGTTCCGTTGAGATCATTAAAGTCCCTGATGGCCTGTTCTTTTCCAACCTTATCAGCATGGCTGGCAGCGTTTTTTACTCTCGCAACGAGAGATGCTATTTCGTTCTGGTCTATCTCCGCCGGTATCCAGGGTAGAAAAACTCCTGATGCGACAAACCATTCCGAATCTACGGGCTCAATATAAAAGATTTTGAGCTGGTTTGCAAAATCGTCTACAGGATTCGGATAGACAAAATACTGGTATCCTCCTCCCTCTTGTGCCATATCAATCATTGCAGGCATAATCGCAAGACCGTTGATATCAGTCAGGTTCATCCGGTTCTTCCCAATAAGTCCCTGCTGATAGGGAAGCGCAAGAGCGTTCCCATCCATATCATATGCAAAGATATAACGGCTGTCAGACACGTATGGCCCTGACAGATTGTTAAAAGCTGTACATGCTTCTTTCTGACCGACATTTGCCGCATACAGAGCTGCATCTGTTACAAATTTGGTCATATCACTGATACTGGCATTCAGATCCAGGGGTTTTTCTGAAGTACTCACTGCTGCAGGTGCTCTATCTGACTCATCCCGGTTTCTGACAACCCCAATCCGCCATTCCTGGTCATCGGTTGTTAGTGTTGTCCATACCGCTTCCCTGGGGACCTGTTTGTTCCAGTACTGATTCCAGAATGTATACTGAATCGTCCCTGACTGATTATCAATGACTGCTCTGCTAACATTTTGCATTTCAGGGGTGTCATACAGAGGATCTGTCAGAACATTTGTACCGGTCTCTTCTTCATTGGTCTCATATATCGTCAGACCGTCCTTCTGAATAATGAACACTTCATACCCGGTCTGTTCCGTAATGGGAACTGCAATATTTCGAAAGAACTCTTCCGGGCGGATGGTGATATCAGTGTACCCAAGATACTGGTTATCTCTGGAGAATATCGGATAACTCACTGATATCCCATAAAATCCCTCCTCCATAAGGAATACTCCACTGATAACCGGGTGTTTCTTACTGTTTGCATACTGCACCTCAGGCTGATAACTGAGATCAGTTCCGACAAGTCCGATATACCGGGATGGTGATGCAGCGGTCACCATTCCCTCAGGAGAGATAATAAGCGATGAATGGCCATAGGTCACATTGGCCAGTTTGGCATCCAGAATTGCTGTTGCTGCATCTTTATAAACGCCGGTCTTTCCCAGCGCATCTGCACTCTGCTGATTTGCAAGTCTGAGTGAAGCAAGTTCTGTTGAGACATCTCCTGTTATCTTCTCAAGAACCGTGACCATTTCAGGAGGGGCTGCGGGGTCCACCGGCTGTATTCCGGCTGGTTGTGCCCACACCGGATTTATTATAAATGCTGTGAGTACCAGAAGAATCAAAAATCGTTTCATACCTATGCCTTATACAAGCCTGATAATAAACGATTTGTTTCTGCTCTCTATTGATTATGGTAATTGTCAAATCGCTTCATACAGGTAATTGCCTTCGTTTTAAATGCAATTCATTTTAAATGCAATTCCCGGACGGGTATCACAATAATTTTATACAGATAAAAAAGCACGACTGAATCTTAAGGATCGGGAAATTCGCACGCATGTTTTTTATAATATTTAAAAAGATAATTCCTGACCTTCTCTGATTCAACCCATCCATTATCTATCTGAGAGATTAAATCATCAATCGATTGCACCGCATCACACACTTGTTCTTTCATTTTCAAAGTACCCCCACATGCGTCACAGCTTGAGAGAATAATAGTAAGTGGGTTTCGAATTTTATCATTCAGTATTGCCATCTTAAGCAGGTTTTGATCGATAAGAGAAAAAGCTTGAATAAGCTCTGCCTCTGTCTTTTTTCGTTCTGTAATATCCCTGCATATCGAGAGACATAATAAGGATTGAGGATCAGGATAGATGTGAGCACTAATCTCTACCGGTATAACCTGTTTTGACCTGCCTATAAATTCTCCCTCAAAGGTCAGATGACCGAGAGCAATGAGTTTCCTGATTATTTCAGCGTACTGATCCTTCATTACCGGAGAGTCAATATCAGAGACGTTCATCCTGAGGAGTTCTTCACGCGAATACCCAAGAACCCGGCATGCGACTCCATTCACTTCCATTATGTGACCAGGATATCCCTGAGGGGCTATCTCATGAAGAATTATCGGATCATTCGCCTGTTCAAACAGGCTTTTATATCGCTTTTCTGATATCATAAGCGCTTTGTTCATCTCTTCAAGTTCGATAAGTTTCTTCTCCAGCTGATGAAAAAGACGGCGATTATATTCAGAAAGGTACTCATCATCAGATATATCAGAACTCTTTTCTGTTGGTCCAGGAGGAGAGGGCATATTTAAAAGAAGTTCACTGATGATAGAGATAAACGCTTCCGGCTCTGTTGGTTTAATAATGAACCTGTCCGCTCCGAGACTTTCAGCAAAATCCTGGTCTTTCTTTTCGGTATATGCGGCAGTATAAAAGATAAAAGGGATCTGCTGTAACAGAGGATCGCTTTTAACTTCTCTGCAGAGTTGAAACCCATCCATTTTAGGGAGCAGGATATCAGATATGATAAGATCAAGTGGCGTACTTTTTGCTATTTCCAGTGCTTCAATTCCATCCTTTGCAGAAAATACCTTAAATCCATTTCCAATAAGAATTTGTTCCAGCAGGTATCGGTTTGCAAACTGGTCATCAACAATCAGTACATTCATTTTTCGTCCCCGGTGAAATGAATCTTAATCTGATCAACAAAGGTGAGCGGATTGACAGGTTTTTCAATATAATCTGTCGCACCTGCTGCAAGTATCCTCTCCCTGTCTCCTGCCATTGCATACGATGTCACTGCTATGATAGGTATCGTTTCAAGTCCGGGAGTTCTTCTCAGCTCTTTCGCAACAGCATATCCATCCATCTCAGGAAGCTGGATATCAAGCAGGATGATGTCTGGGCGGTCATTTCGGGCAGATAAAATACCCTGCGGACCGGAGAGGGCCTCATTTACATGATATCCGTTCTTTTCAAGCAGAAAATGCATGAGATACATATTCTGCTCATTATCCTCAATTACCAGAATTTTTTTCTGTGTCATTATTCTTCCCCGGCCCGTGGCAGATACACAATAAATTCACTCCCGATTCCAGGCTCACTGACAACCTCTATCGTGCCATGATGTAATTCTACCAGTTTTTTACAGATAGAAAGTCCAAGACCAGTTCCTTCATGTTTTCGCGTTGTTCCGGTATCTATCTGATGAAATGGCTTGAAAAGGATCTGAATATCTTCCTGAGCAATTCCCATACCGGTATCAGCTACAGATATGAGAACCTGCCCGTTATCGGTTCGTGTGCTTATCGTAACAGATCCACTCTCAGTGAATTTTATTGCATTACTCATAAGATTCATCAGTATCTGCTCAATCCTTCGCTGATCACCAATCACCATTCCTGTGTCAGGAGAAAGATGTGTTACTATCTGAAGGTTTTTAAGATCAGCTGCCGGCAGCATTGTTCTGATAACCGTCTGGATAGATTCAGTAATATCTACCGGGTCATAAGAAATGGCTATTTCTCCTGCTTCAATCTTTGAGATATCTAACACGTCATTAATCAGGGCAAGGAGATGCCGGGCGCTGTTCTGAACCATTCCGAGTTGTTTCTCCTGTTCCAGGTTCAAAGGACCGGTCAGTCCCTGAAGAATAATACCAGTAAATCCGATGATTGAGTTTAAAGGAGTCCTGAGCTCATGGGACATAGTCGCAAGAAATGCAGATTTCAAACGATCTGCAGCTTCAGCATGCTCTTTTTCTACCTCTAGATCCTGATTGACTTGTTCGAGCTGACGGGTCCGTTCCTGTATTAATTCCTCCAGATTATCCTTGTACCCGGCAAGTTCTAAAAGAGCCTGTTTACGTGCTTTTTCTTTTGACTGTATCGTGGAGATCATTAATTCAAAGGATCGGGACAACTCACCGATCTCTCCTTTTGAACCGGTATGAATAATCTGGTTAAGATCTCCGGTATCAGTGATGGTTTTCACAACCCCGGTCAGGTTAGTAAGTGGTCTGATAACCGTTTGATCCACAAGCACGAGTGTCAACCCACTCATTGCTATAAGTGCTATCAGGACAATGAGGAGGATCGACATGATAGATTGCTGAATTATCTCCTCTATCTCTGAAAACGGGTATAATACACAATATTTCCATGTGAAGTCAGGTGAAGTATAATAGATAAGAAACTGGTTATCAAGGGTAAGCATTTCTTCTTTCGTGCTCAGGAATACTGAGGTCTGGTTTCCAAGCAGGGAACTAATGCTGGTAAAGAGAAGGGCCGGATCTTTTGCAGCAAGAATAATGCCGGTCTCATTAGTAAGGATTATCTCACCGCCTCTTCCCACATCAATCTGTGAGATATAGTCAGTAAGGTTGACAAGAGTGACATCTGCTCCCAGCACTCCATATACCGTTCCATTCGGGTACGTCTCTGCTGAGACGAATCCTATGTTAATATCTGATGAAGTAACTGACCGGTATGGATCAGTCATCATAACCTGGCCTGGATTATCTCTGCCAAGGATGTACCAGGGTCTGGTTCGTGGATCATATTCAGTTGGTCGTGGTCTCTCATGGGATCTGACAAATGTTCCGGTTTCCCTTCCCATGTAGACGGAGTTTACATAGGGGTGCGTAAGACGGTAGGAGTTAAAGATCTCGATAACATTCTCTTCCCGCTCTGTTATTGAATAAGTAAATGTAGATTCATTTGCATGAATAAAACTGGTAAAACCGGTATCATCAGGATCACTGACGATCTCATTTAAGGATGTCTCTCTGACATCATTTTTCACCTCCCTGACAAAATTAGATAGGGAGAAATCGATGTGCTTTAACTGATTCAGGGTATCGGAATGGACTGATTCGAGGTTCCCCTCATGCAGGAAAGACGGCAGAAGTCCGCCGATACAGGTAAGCACAAGAATGATGATACAAAGGTACAAAAGAATAACCTTTGTCCGAAGATTCATGGTATATTTTCTATATCCTGCGTGATGATAATACTATCCATATAAGTGCATTTGACAATATTACATCATTACCGTGAGCTGGGTACTCGTTCTCTCTCGATAAAGAGAGAATATTTTCTGTAGAACCATTTTTTTGTCAGTTCAACAAGGATGAGATATCCGGTAACCAGTCCGGCTAGTACTGCAAAGAAAGAAAACGGAGGCTGCACGAAACCAAAGACACCCCCAATAACAGTAAAAGGGATTAAACAGGCGATAACAACGATAGTAAGTGTACTCACAAGAAGAAGTATACTTGGCCTGAATAGCGCAAATTGATCACTACGCCGGTCTGACCCTTCCAACAAAGAGA
>CAYRYR010000047.1:0-20461 GCA_964428385.1 uncultured Methanoregulaceae archaeon | reverse complement strand
TGTTTTCGCCACTCAGCAATTGCTCAGGGTATATAAATAAACGCCACTGATTTTTGAGCACCCCTTTACGGCAATCGTCGATCTTTTTCAAAAAGATCAAAAGGGTAACACATATGTATAGCATAAGCGAGATTCAGCGCCTTTATGCTGAATACGGCTCTATCTCTCGAGTATCGCGCGAATTGAGGATATCTCGCAACACGGTTAGAAAACATCTCAATCACATTCAGGAAGTACGGGACGGACTTCAGAAAGAACTCCTACCCGAAAAGCAGATCCATAATAACCGGGTTGTTACAGACAACCTCATCAGTTTTGTGCATAAAAAACTGGAGGAAAATAAAAGCAAACCAAAAAAACAAAGACTTTCCGCTATTGATATCCACCGGCTTGCGCAAGCCGGTGGACATCAAGTCGGATACTCAAGTATAAAGAAGATAGTCCACGATTGGAAAGAGACTCACCATTCCCGTGACATTTACGTCATGCAGGATCCACCTGAAGGTTATCGTGCTGAATTTGACTGGGGATTTGTTGATCTGATCATCAACGGTTCTTTACGAAAAATTCCCATCTCAATATTCACCTTGAATTTTAGTCAGTACCGTTTTGGTCGACTATATCCTACGCAAACCTCATTTGATGTGATTCAGGCTCATGTAGACTTTTTCAATACCATTATAGCAGTTCCACAGACTATGGTCTATGACAATGCTACAACCATTTATGATAGACGTATAGATCGATTTAACCCTACCTTTCTATCCTGTGCAATCCATTATGGCTTTGAACCAAAAGTATGCAATTGTGCCAGCCCTCATGAGAAAGGGAGTTGTGAAAAGTCAGTATCTGTTGTTCGAAGGGCTGCATTTTGTGAGAACTTACATTATCAGAGCCTTGATGAAGCAAATGCACATCTTGCCTGTTGTCTGGAAGGATTGAATAATCAAAAGGTGTATCATAGGGCAAAAGTGCCGGTTCAACTGTTAGAAGATGAACGACCATACCTGCTCCCCCTTCCAGTTCTGCAGTTTTCAAATTATGAACTGCATCAAGCTACAATTAATCGGTATGGTCTTGTCCAGTTTCAGAAAAATTTCTATTCAGTGCCTGAAACCTACTGTTCAAAGATTATTTTTCTGAAAATATTTGCTGATAAAATCGAGATGCTTGAAAATAACACCGTAATTGCAGTCCACAATCGATTATTCGATAGAGACCAGTATTCTCTGCAAATATTGCACTATTTGGAAGTTTTGAACAGGAAACCAGGGTCAATTCGTCATTCAAAAATTCTTCGATCTCAGAATCGAACAATTCAGGATTTGTTTGATCACCATTACCATTCTAACCCAAAAGACTTTCTTAAGGTGTTAGGCTTGATCAAAGAATTCTCTTCTGAAAGGTTATCAAAGGCAATCGAAACCTGTAAATTCCGGGATATACCCCCAACTCCGGAAATGTTAAAGCTATTTATCACTGAGTCAACCCCCCCGGAAAACGAATCTGAAGCGTGGAAAGAGTATGAATTCGATGTTCCAGAGCCGGATTTTAGTGTTTTCGATAAAGAGTTACAATGAGAGGAAAATAGATGGATTCTATGATATTACACGATTACTGCAAGATGCTGCATATTTCAACAGTATACTCGCTGTACCAGGAACAGTATCAGAACAACTTAGAAGTGACACGTTTTCTTACACAAGCACTTACTGCTGAATGTCAGGTTAGGAACGCAAACAGGCAGATGAAGGCAATAAAAACCGCAGGTTTTCCAACTCAAAAGCGTTTTGAAGATCTCCAAATCGAGGCGCTACCTGATGATGGGCGTCTACATCTTGATGAATTGCAATCATTAGAATTTTTGGAGCAGCATAAAAATGTCATCCTTATTGGTAATTCGGGGACTGGAAAGACTCACTGCGCTATTGCAACTGGCATTGCTGCTTGTATGAGCGATTACAAGGTCATTTTCAGAACTGCGGCAATGCTGGTAAACGAACTTTACGAAGCGAAAAGACAAGGAAAGCTTTCCTGGCTTGTAAAACAAATTCAGCGGGCAGATCTTTTGATAATTGATGAACTGGGGTACATCTCTTTCGATATCGAAGGTGCTGAACTTCTCTTTCAACTACTTGCTTCCAGATATGAGACTCAAAGTACCATTATTACATCAAATCTGATGTTTTCTGACTGGTCTAATGTGTTTCAGAATAAAGTTCTTACTTCCGCTCTGCTGGATCGAATTACTCACAGGGCCATTATTCTGAATATGTCTGGAACAAGTTTCCGAAGAAGGGTAGAGTAGACAAAAAATCGACGATTGCCGTATTGAGGGTGGTCACTTTTTTTTGGCGCAACTGAGCAGAAATAACCTGGCGAAAACATATTGGGCAACCTGTTCCCCGCCCTGTGCGAGAATAAAATCACGGGCTGGGGCAAGATCCGCAATCCCGAAGTAATCTGCGTCTTTGGAGAGGGTTTGGAGTTGTGTGGCAAGATCCTGAGCCATTGGGTAGGGTATGGGGGAAGGGGTATTTCATTATCGCGATGTCTCGTTCTGATATTTTTTTTTACAATTCGAGATTTAGTGGCCCAACATCAACCGCATTTACCACATGTACAAGCCCATGCTCTCACTCAATATCAATATGGTGAAACCCATTGTTCTTAAAGCGAGCGAAACACGAATTATTGCATCAAGATTGTAAAACTTTGTATTATATTTTTTTCCGTCACTTGCAGTTATCCGGAAATTCCGGATAACTGAATTCTGATCCAACTCATCCGCTTCAAAGATAATTTTCAGATGCTCATTAACTGTTCTGACATCAACATCGAAAAGTGCAGCCATCATCTTCTGGCTCAGCCATATTGTTTCATCCTCATATCTGACCTCAATCAACTTTTAACCGCCCTCTGATGTAAAAATTAAAAATTCAGCGGTGTTGTTTCTGATACGTTTTTTAGTTTTCATATTCAGGCACTTCCCCCGGTACTTTCCCTGATGTGGATTTTTCCTTTCCACCCTCATTTTGAACTGTCAAGAATTTCTTGACAGTTGCATAGATTTTTCCTTTTTGTTGACAGGTAAAAAATACCGGTTCATCTTCCATATTTTCAGATCACTCTCAGTCTTTTTCAGGCAAAATTGTATTAAACATCCCTTCGATGGTGAGCTTTTCCGGGCTGCTCTCAAATGATCCATCCCCCCTTATAACAGATCCCGAATCGACTTTAAAACTGCATTTGTCTCGGAATCAAGCCTCTCCATCTCTGAAAGGATCTACTCCAGGCTTCGGAGCGGATCTTCTTCGGGCAGGTTCGGGTTCTTCACGCTTAAGTCGAACGTCTCGTTGTTGATATCGGCCACACTGAAGTTCCATGACCGCTCCGTCTCCAGCCTCTCCGGTGGGGAGTCTGACGAACTCTTTTAAGTCGTCGTCGTTGAGCGGGTTTGGCTCTCTCACTGTCTTCACACCCTCACCCTGGAACATCCCCGACAGCATATCGAGGATCGTGTGGAGATCACAGGTCGAAAGCAGGTGCTTCCTGAGACTCACCGAGGGGGTGCTCATGTACCTTTCAGAAAAAGAGCTCAAAAGACTGGTCAAGGAACTAAAAAAGCGGTTTCCTTGCTCTGAACTGGTCTCTGAGGTCGTGAACAAAAAATGGCTTACTGGGCTGCACAAAGAAATCCTGGACCTGAAGATGAGTCAGCAGCTCCATCTTCCCGGTGATGTCACGTACCGGTCCAGCCCGTATCATTCCCGGGAAATGGAGGAGTGGGAACCTGGTATCTCATTTCTTGATGAATGGTCGTATTTTGACTTCTGGGAGGAAAATAAACTGTTGCTGAAACTCTTCAGGCACCTGGAGTTCATCCGGTATATCCAGTGGACCGTTCATTACCAGCTGGGATAGATTTGAACTGTGATATCGTGTTTTTTCGACTTTTTTACATGGAATTTTATTCTACAGTGCACAAGAGTTTATGAAAAAAGAGGTAAAATAAAAGGTCCTATTTATAAATTTTGTCATGGTGATCATAGTCCAACAATCTTACGGCTTTTTCGGATTCTATTATCTCAAATATCAGGACAAAGGATCTCAAAATGTGAACTCTCCTGATTCCTTTCAAATCATGCCGTAAAGGTTTGAAGTGATAGGGATTATCTAAAATTTCAGGGACTTTTTTTGAAATTGCCATAAAAACCTCTTTTTCTCCTCGTTTCAGCTTCTCCAGTTTTGCTTCGAGTGTTTCGGAGATGTAAAGATGATACAACAGAAAACCTCATACGTTTCTTTAGGTAATCTCAAAGAATTTGTCGAAATCTGCAACCGGTCTGAACTTTTCTTTTCGTATTCTCTCAAGCTTTTCGAGATATTCTTCCCTGACAACAAATTCTTCTTCAAGCTGAAATTTCATGAAATTCTCGATTTGTTTGCTCATGTTAAGGCCGAGCCGTTTGCATTCGGCTGAGTATTTTCTATAGATATCATCTGATATGCTGAAACTTTTCACACCCATATTACTCACTAATGTATGTAATTTTAATTAAGGTTATTTAATTTTATGTAAAGCCCCGATCCATTGATGGCTTTTATTTTTGATAATCGCATGTTCCACAGTCCTCTAATTATCTCATATACAAACACAGTATCCTTAATTGTATTTTAGGGGATACGGTCTTTTGAAATGGTATCGATCGTGATATGGAGCGTTTTTCGTTTGAGGACGATACCTATCATACACCTGCACCGTTATCACACCTGTCACCAGGACCTACCTAAATGCATCAACAGATCACAAGTTACATGTGTAAAAAAAATTAAACACATACTATGGAGAACCCTGCTACCATTCCCGAACTGGCAAAATTCTTAGGCTTTCTCGGAAATGAACAGCGGCTCAACATTCTTAAGGCTATCATTCATGAGGAAAAGTACGCACGTGAGATCTCAGAAAAGGTCGGGATCTCGCGGCCTCTCGTGAACATTTACCTCAAGCAGTTCGAAAAGGCAGGCCTTGTCACCGGTACCGACCGTGTGGGAACAGAACCGCCGTACCGCACACGGTACTACCGGGCGGTTTCCTTTGAACTGGTAATAAACCTGGACCTCATCAGGAGACTTGAAGAGGAGTAATGATGAATTTAAAAATGATTTGCGGATTTCACTGGATCACAAAGATGGTGATACTATTAACGGGATTGCTGCTGGGACTTCTTCTCATTGCATTCGTGATGGAAGTATTCGTGATGCCACACAACTACATGGTATCGAACGGGCTTGGTGCTATGATACTGTCACTGGCATGGATCCTGATACAGGTGTTCCTTTTTGTCCTTATCATCATCGCGTTGTATACCGCGGTAATGCGGATCAAGATCTGGATCGAGAAGTACCTGGACACGATGCTTGCAAAACTGGATGCACTCTCCGAACAGAAATCACACGAGGAGGATATCGCTGCAGCACATGCAGTCATGCATGAAAAGGCTGAGCGGATCGAGAAGAAACTTGATTCTATCAAACATATTTTAAAAGACGTGGCCGAATAAAAAAATCTCCAATCGGCATCATCAGTCCGGGATACCCCCGGCAATAAGAATATGGACCAAGCAGATCTCAAGAGAAAGATACACACCATTTCTGCGAGTATGAGATATGTATATGAAAAAACCTGAAATAAAAGGGTTATTCGTGTGTACGTACCTTATCCGGTTTAACAAATGGATCAATCAAATCAATGTCTAGGGATAAATCTTCTATTTTTACGTATACTACGAAGAAAAATACGTCTGAAACCCTTGATATGACGATTCGTGACTGTGTTGTTTATCTATAGTGCCCTGCACAACGTATTGGAATAATCATAGTAAAACGGACTTCATTCCAATGCGTGCAAGCTAATCGCACTACATAAATAATGGAAAACTTTCTAGAAAGTTTCGCCATTAACCATAAAAGAAAAAAGAGGGAAACATGGAAAAGTGCACCATGCATTCGTTATTCAGGAGTAAACCGTGCCATCAGATCTGCCGGTCATCTACCACCGATCGGTACCGCTCCTCACTTTGTTTCAGCAACTCTTCCGAGTTTTCGTTCCTCGGTTACATCATGAACAGTTCCTATGGTCGCTGGCTTTCCCTGGTATGTTCCTGCTCCGACACTCATAATCACCTTCATGCGTCGTTGCTGATCCTTGTGGATTAAGGAGAACTCGTACATCTCTGGCTCAGAATTCCCGGAAAGCCTGCTTTTGTGTCGTGTTGTAACCATATCCCTATCTTCCGGTGCTATTGGTACGGTTAACGGTTTGCCGAGAAGTTCTTCCTCGGTATACCCGGTTATGGATAACATAGCCTGATTTACTACCATTAAACGTCCCTCCTGCGCAATGAATACCCCGTCCCTCGTATGATCAGCGAGGATGCGGTATTTCTCTTCACTCTCCCTGATGATCTGCTGGTTCTGTTTCAGTTCGTCAAACTGTGCCCGGAGTACCTCTTCTGCAGCAGTAATCTGTTCATAGGCTGCCATAAGTTCATCCTCGGCTTTTTTCTGTTCGGTGATATCCTGGATTGATTCAATGGCCCCGACTATCTCTCCCTGGCTGTTATAGAGAGGGCTGGCCTTGCAGACGAACGTGACCTTCCTGCCCTGCAGGCTTTGTAACGTGACTTCTGCTATCAGTACATCTTTTTCCCTGATGATATGGGAATACTTTGGTTCAATGACCTCATCAGGTTCAAATATCAGGTCGATAAGAATAGGTTGGCATTTCCCATAGAAAGGAAGGGAGTATTCACAATCTCCTTTTCCGACCATTATTTCGGCAGGAAAACCGGTCATCTCCTCTATTGCCCGGTTCCATGTAATAATGACACCTGCCCGGTCGATGGCAAACGTGGCATTCGGGAGAAATGCAATAATGTCCGAGAGACGCTTTTCTGATTCCCGGAGTGAATCCTCGATCTCTCGCCTGGCAACTGCCTGACGGATCTTATATGCCAGTTCGACAAACAGACTGGTTAAATCTCCTCCCTTCTGGATGTAAAAATCAGCACCCTCATTGAGCGCTTCAATGACGACCTCTTCACGCCCCCGTCCGGTAAATAGGATAAACGGAATCTGATTCCCCGATGCTTTGAGCTGTTTGAGAAACGTGATGCCATCAATATCCGGCATCTGGTAATCAGATATGATAGCGTTATAACGCTCTGTCTGTACCAACTCCAGTGCCTGTACTGCTGATGTGAGCGTATCTACAGCAAAACCGTCCTCCCTTTCAAGAAAGAGTTTACCAATCTCAAGCAGACCGGGTTCATCGTCAACATAAAGGATGCGATATATAACGATCACCTGATAATTACTTTGTAATTGATTTGCAATCGTTATATAATCTTTGAGTTTTGTGACCAAAAATTCAGATTTTACACCTTAAACCTGTTGATTTGAGTATTAATCTCATTTGCATAGGTAGCCACCGTCTCAATATGACCTGATATCTGTTCAAATGAACTGCACGAGGAAAAACAGGTCTGTGCCGTTGTCTCTGCATCACGGGCCGTCTGATTCATAAGATTCCCGATTATCAGGTTATACCAGATGACAAAGATCAGGTAACGATACATAACCCGGATAATGGTACATATATTCATCAGATCACTTATGTGAAATAATAACAACTGACCTTTATATCCAAAGAATAGTAAAAACCGTTTTAAAAGGAAGGTGTTTAAATTACATACAAATTACATTACAATGTTATAAGAAGACAGGACGCTCGCCTGAAATCATATATATGACCATTTCTGCAATGTTACATGCCTGATCACCGCATCGCTCCAACAATCGTGCGATGATGAGATAAGAAGCTCCCACAGGAATCATGACACTGACCTGATTCATCCACCTGATGGTCTCTTCTACGACAATTTCATATAATGAGTCTACGATATCATCACGTTTGTACATCTCGAGTATCTGATCAGATTCTTCTTTCAGATACGCGGTGACACAATCAGATATCATTTTTGTAACCGCTTCTCCCATCGATGAAATACTCGTGATACATGGTCGGTGATTTACATCAGGGAAATCTATTATCATTTTTGCGATATCCTTCCCCATTCTGCCAATCCGTTCAAAATTATAGATTAATCGTATAGAACAGACCATTTTACGCATATCCCTGGCAACAGGCTGGTATATAGCAATAAAACGGAACATCTCTTCCTCAAGAGTACGATACTGAACCGTTAATGATGGATTTTTCTGAATAACACTCAATGCTTTTTGTTTATCATTCACATATAAGGCATCAAGTGACTCAGTTAACATCACCAATGCATACTCACCCATCTCTGCCACAGCACCATGAATAGATGCCATCTCAGTTCGCATTTTATCCTGTATCATGTTCCCACCTACCCAAATCTTCCGGTAATATAATTTTCAGTCAGTTCCTCTTTAGGATTTTCAAATATCTGGCGGGTTTCTCCAAATTCAATCAGATCGCCCAGATACATAAACGCAGTATAATCACTCACCCGTGATGCCTGTGACATGCTATGTGTCACGATGATAACACAATAATCCCTTTTTAAAACTTCAATCAGATCTTCAATCTTTGCGGTCGCTATCGGATCGAGTGCACTGCATGGTTCATCCATCAGAATTATCTCCGGATTGACAGCAAGGGTCCGGGCTATACAGAGCCGCTGCTGTTGTCCTCCTGATAATCCCAGTGCTGAGTCAAAAAGCCGGTCGCTGACTTCATCCCATAACGCTGCCTTTTGTAGTGATTCTTTAACAATCTCATCAAGTTTGTTTTTATCTTTTATTCCATGAATCCTGGGTCCAAAGGCCACGTTTTCATATGTTGATTTTGGAAACGGGTTTGGTTTCTGAAAAACCATACCGATTTTCATCCTGACTGCAACCGGATCACATCCGGGACCATATAGATCCCGTCCATGGTAGGAGATGGTACCGGTAATAGTGCAAGGATCTACCAGATCATTCATCCGGTTAAAACAACGGATAAGGGTTGATTTTCCACATCCTGAGGGACCGATAAAAGCAGTGGTTTTTTTGTCAGGCAATTCCATACAGATATCTTTTAATGCATGGTTTGTCCCATACCAGAGATTGAGATGTTCCGTTGTTATAATTGTGTCAGATTTCATACTTACCACCGTATTGATGAACTAAAATGATTGCGTATTACAATCGCTACTGCGTAAATGAGAATGACAAGGAGGAGTAGCACAACAGCTGTCGCGTATTGATTATGGGTTGCTCCGGGAACATTCGTAGCCAGGATATAGAGATGATAGGGAAGAGCCATAACGGGATCAAAAACAGAATCCGGAAGAAAACGTCTGCTGAAAACAACAGCGGTAAACATAATGGGAGCAGTCTCTCCTGCAGCCCGGCCGATGGAGAGGATGGATCCGGTAATGATGCCAGGTACTGCCTGGGGGAGCACAACACGGAAAATTGTCTGCCATGTTGTAGCACCAAGTGCCAGGGATCCTTCACGAAGAGCATTGGGAACGGATCGTAATGATTCCTCTGTAGTCCTTATAAGGGTAGGAAGGATCATCAATGCAAGGGTTACCTGACCTGCCAGTAATGATACTCCCCAGTTGAGATAGAGCACGAGAAACGTAAACCCAAAAAGACCAAAAACAATTGAAGGCGTTCCATTTAACAGATCTGTAGCAGTTCTGATTAACAAGGAAATTCTTCCCTCTTTCGTATATTCTGTCAGATAAATCGCGGCTCCTACCCCCAAAGGAAGGGCAATCAGGATCGCTCCGGATACAAGATAAATAGTCCCGATAATTGCAGGAAAAATTCCCCCTTCTCTTCCAAGATCTCTAGGGTATTCTGTAAGAAATGATAGAGTGACGTAGGGCAGACCCTTTGAGAAGATATCAAACAGTATTATTCCAAGTATCGCGAGAACGGTAACCATAATCATCAGCAATATAAAAAATACTATTTTTTGATTGAATTTTGGTGAAATGATGTGAATATAACCAAAATACGAGAGCAGGATAACCGAGCTATAGAACAGACCGGACCATCCCATGATGATAAAGAAAGCCAGGATGAACAGAAAGACAAAGAGCAGCCAAAGATATGATCTGATATGGTCAGAACATTTCCTCAAAAATACAGATAATAAAAGAGTTTTTGTTTTACAAGTAGAACTCACTCCCATTTGTTTTTTCTTAATTTTTCCAAGAATTACCGTAGCTGCAATATTTATCACAAGAGTAATTGCAAGTAATATCACCGCCACAGCAAACAGAGCATGGTAATGGAGTGAACCGATAGCTACCTCCCCCATCTCAATACCCAGAGTGCCGGTGAGTGTTCGTACCGGAGAGAGTATATCCCAGATGGGACTGGGAATAACTGCTGCATTGCCTGTAACCATCATCACAGCCATGGTTTCACCAACAGCCCGTCCAATTCCAAGGATGATTGCAGCAGTTATCCCTGATAATGCTGCAGGAACAAGAATTCGTGATATTGTCTGCCAGTGGGTGGCACCAAGAGCGAGAGATCCTTCCTTGTAAAAACGGGGAACCGAACTGATTGCATCTTCTGAAACACTAATTATTGTCGGGAGTGCCATAATACCAAGAAGGATTGATCCTGTAAGGACAGACTCTCCACTGACAACATCAAAACTGACCTGAATCCATTGGACAAGGACAACAAGACCGAAAAATCCATAGACTACAGAAGGAACACCGGCAAGGAGTTCAACAGCCGGTTTTAACAGCTTTTTGAGGCGTGGTGTTGCAAGTTCTGATATATAGATGGCGCTGCCAATTCCCAGGGGAATAGCAATAATCATTGAGCCCAGGGTTACAAGCAGTGTCCCGATTATGAGGGGAAATGCACCATATTTTGGAATGAAAGCTGTTGGATCCCATCGCAATCCTGTGAGAATATTGAGGATTCCAATTTCTAAAAAGGCAGGAACAGCATCAAATAATAAGAATCCAAGGAGGAAAAAAATGGCAATAACAGAAAAAAAAGCACAGAAAAACCAGATTTTTCTTATTCCCTGATCCTTTAATATTGACAGTTTTCGGTTTCTCATATAAATTCCAATGTATCTTCGGGGGTAAACTCATCACATTTTACTCATGTAATAACTATAAAAAATATCATAACATAAAATTACTTATGATATCTCCATTTTTTTTCATCGTTAATAATTATTTACCCATAATACAGATTTCATAAAGACATACTATTTTTCAATAGAAAAAGAAGAGATACTATATTTCAAATGCTAATATAGTAGATATATAGATTATTACCTTCTCTATAGTATATAGGATGATTACATGGGTTTTCAACATGGCAGATGATAATAGTTCATCATATGCATTAACACTTCCAAAGTCGTGGATAGAATCTTCTGGCATAAAAAAAATGAGCTTTATTCTAATTACCCATACTTAAGTAAAGTATGAAAAAATATCTCTCATATAATTTTCCTTCTCAATAATACCTTCCACCATTGCTGGTGTTGTTTTTCTATTCATTTCGTTCATATAGTTCTAAAATATCAGGTTTCATGACACCAGATTATGAAACGACAGGGTATTTCCCTGTGTAGGTATATTATAACGAGTTTTTTGAGCAGTAATCACTCTGCCTGGGAATATAAACCCTTAAAGGGCGAAAACTGAAAAACCCAGGTCTCATCCGATATAAGGTTTTGTCATGATAATTGTGATGAATCAATAAGATCTGAAATTCTTTAAGAAAAAATTGTAACTAAGTGATAAAACTAATTTCTCTATAGTCTGAAGATAAAGAGGTTCCAGAAATTCACCCACCATGTTAGCATGAAAAGCCCGAAAACGATGAGAGTATAGTGAACCCGGTGCCATATGGTCCAGTACTTCTCTTTCCATATAAGAATCATAAAAATTGATGCAATGGCGGTTAATACAATGGCGAATACAGGGATGGTCATAACCAATTGCATGACCAGGGGAATCATTGGCTCCAGCATATAGTTCTCTATAAGGGATACATCGTTGGTTACCGCCGGAAGGAGGAACAATACAAAGAAGAGATAGAGGATAGCTGCAGCCCCTGCAATAAGCCTGGCATATGTACCGACTAATCTGTCTTCACTCGTTGAAATGCCATATATTCTCCGGTATAATGCCGAAACAGGCCATATACACAGGGTCAGGAGAATGATTATTCCCATGTTTTTCATCCAGTCAGTAAATGGGATGGTCCCATACCATGGTACTCGTTCGAATGCAAAAATCGGAATATTCTCCATACAAAGAAAATTCACCGTGCCTGTTTCATCCTCATGAAAGACCATGTTTCCTGTATATTCTGGTTTATCGGATGACGGGACAAAAATCCCGGGTAAAATCTCAATATATGTAAAAGGAGGCTTTCCTTCTCTTATGATTACCAGCCTTCCTTCTCCTCCGTCCTCAATGTTGACCTGTGAAGGTGGCATAAGATACAATTCAAATGTCCGGTAATTATGCCGGGTAGATTGATAAGTTCCCACATATTTCGATTGGTGGGGGGTGGTATCAGGTAAGATTTCGGGAATCCTTACGTCTGCCTGATAGAAGGTGTCCATAAATTCGGTCACGAGTTCGTTTCTTGCTTCATTCCCACCCGAACTATTATATGATACAAAAAATCCTGTCTTTTGGTCAGGGAGAAGCACAAAAAGGGAATGGAAGGTATCGGTATCTCCACCGTGGTTAATTATTCTCTCTCCATTCAGGTACATCTCGTAAAACCCGAGGCACATGCTGCTTACACGGGGATCATTCGAAAAAACCGGAGCATGCATAAGCCTGGTAGTCCTTTCTGATAGGATAGCAGTATTTTGAAATGTTCCGTTTTCCATGTGGGCAGAAAGGAAATGTGCCATATCGGTTGCCGTGGAACTGATAATCCCCGCCGGTCCGATGATAAATACTGTGTCTGAAACAGGTACGTTTTTGCCTCCCTCATAATGGTAACCGGAGGAGAGATTTTTAGCTATTTCCGGTGGAAGGGCGTAGGAATACCAGGTATTGTTCATTGCAAGCGGCGAGAGTATATATTCATTCAGGTACTGGTCAAATGGAATACCGGTAACGTCCTCGATAATGACTGCTGCAAGGGTTGTTCCGTAATTTGAATATGATGAGACGATTCCTGGAGGATATACCCTGGCAGGCATGGTTTCTCTGCAATATGTCCTGAATGAATAGAGATCTTCTGCTGTTTTGACCGCAAAATGTTTCTCCTGCTCCTCAAATCCTGCACAATGGGTCATCAGGTTTCTCATAGTAACCGGTTTTCCCGGATATGTGTCAGGAATTGAAAATTCGGTAAGATAGGTATTTATATCGGCATCAAGGTCAATTTTTCCTTCCTCTACTAGTTGCATGACTGCAGTCCAGGTAAAGAGTTTGGTAATCGATCCAATGTGAAAGAGTGTCTGTTCAGGGATTACAGGGGTTTTGTTTTCGATATCTGAATAACCATAACCCCTGGTAAAGATCATCTCTCCGTCACGTACAAAAGAAACCGAGGCTCCGGGGATATTATATCGTGCCAGTCCTGCCGGCACGGCTGAATCAAAAAAGTTTTTTATTTCAGATGTATTTATCCCGTCTGTTCCGATGTCATGTCCATTTACCTCTGCAGATGCAGGGGAGCAGATAAAAAAAGATGCCATGAGAAATAACATGATACAAGAGATAGGTATCGAAAATGTTCCGGATTTCAGAAATCGTCGTTGGACCAGGCACATGCCTCCTGAATATGTGTCTTGCCAGCAATAATACTAGCCTTTTAACCCAGTAGAAGTAAAGGCCGTGCAGCCGGAATAGCATAAACTATCTTTGAATCTCCTTTTAATCGCAGTGACTTCACGATTAAGTTCATGGAGAAAACGCATCGTTTGTAGCCTTTTAAAGGGTAATCAAGCCATAAAAAATCAAGGAGAGTGACATCGTCATAGATGAAAAATAAGAATTTCTAAAGGTAACGAAGCAGAAACTTCATATAAGATTATAAGTAATTAGTTATACACTTCTATGTCATATAAACCCGGCTCGGAATCATGCAATACGCAGTGCCATATCGCAAAAGAACTCGCACCAGTATTTAAATCTCTTGGGGATTACAACCGGCTCTGTATTGTGTATCTTCTTGCAACCGATGAAACCGGGACGATAGGAGTTGGTGACCTTGCAGAGAAGCTTGGGATTTCACAACCGGCAGTATCCCAGCACCTGAAGATTCTGAAACATGAGGGAATAGTCTCCTCAGAACGGATTGGATTTTATGTCAGGTATTCGTTCAACCGTGACCGTATGGCTGAAATTACCGAGCAATTCCACCAAATGCAGATGATGGTGCTTTCCAGGTGTGATAAACAGATGGTCAGAAAACTGCATCTAGAAGAGCCTGTAAACATTCTCTTCATCTGTTTTTCATATACTGGTGTAACCAGGACCCTGATTTCAGGATTTCATGAGATCTGTGGAGGGGATTTCATCGAAGTAGAGACGAAAAAGAAGTACAGGACCTTTACCGCATACACCACCGGTTGTTATCGATCAAGAAAAGAAGAACCTGATCCAGTCACTCCTGCTACTATTGATGTATCCCGATATTCCCTCATCGTGATTAGTGTCCCGGTATGGGCATGGAAACCGGCTCCGGCCTCGTATAGTATTATTTCCGGCCTTATAGGATGTGAAGGGAAAAAAGCAGTTATATGTGCAACATGCTGCAATGACCCGGGGGATTGTATTCCGATTCTTCGAAAAAAATTACAAGACCGGGGTATCAGAGTCATGGATGAAGAGATATTTTCCGGGAGAGATGTTTTGGATCCCACAAAGAAAAATGAATTTGTTGGCAGGATCCTTCGGGCATACGGGGCATAATGCACAAATGGGTGACATAAAAATTTAAAACTGGTGAAGTGATGAAAACCGCAATTATTTACCATTCCCACTCTGGAATCACCAGAGGCGTTGCAGAAAAGATACACGAAAGTCTTGCATCTGAAATGATAGAGGTTACTCCAAAAAAGGCTTATTCACCACTGATGCTTGTGCCAAAGGGATGTTATCGGGCAATGAAAAGGATAAAAGATCCAGTACATCCGAAAACCATTGATGTATCCGGATATGATAATATTGTCGTTGCTTCTCCAGTCTGGGCAGGAAAACCGACACCGGTTATCAATGGTGCAATTGATGCACTCAGTGGATGCCAGGGTAAGAAGGCATTTGTCATTCTGACCTGCCGGAATGCTAAAAGCGGCATTGAAGCACTTGTCCCGTTTATTGAGAACCTGAAAGCGAAGGGTCTTGAGATATCCAAAACTGCCGTTCTTGACCAGGAGGGGGCTGTTGATTCTGCCTCTATCACCAAAGTTATTACTGATATCAGGTCAGCAGGGGGTGAGGTATGAACACAACTATCTATTACTTTACCGGTACCGGAAATTCTCTTGCGGTAACCAGAGGGATTGCCGAAATTCTTGGTGATACTGAACTTGTTTCCATTCCATCAATGATGCAGACCAATGAAGATACTACCGCTCCGGCAGGCAGGGTTGGAATCGTCTGCCCGGTATATGATGCAGGAATTCCAGTAATTGTAGGAGATTTTCTCAGGCATCTCAGGATAAAAAAGACATCCTATGTCTTTGGCATAATTACGCCTGGAGGGACCGGGGGATCTGCTCTCAAAATGATCCATTCTGCTCTTTTGGAAAAGAATAAAAAAGGCCTTGATGCTGGTTTTATTGTTAAAATGCCTGGAAATTTCCCGCCTGTAGCATCTCCTCCAACAGGTGATAAACTTAACACTATTCTGAAATCCGCTGAAGAAGAGATTACGCGAATCGGAGAGTTAATCAAAAACGAAAAACCGCAACGAATCGGGTTATACCCGCTCTCATCACTCCTGAATATTGCGATGTATGGTAGCTTTGCAAAAAGTGTTCACTCATCTGATGAGAGATTTTCAGTATCCGACTCCTGTACTTCATGTGGAACGTGTGTCTCTGTCTGTCCGACCGGAAATATTACGCTTGAGGATGGAAAACCTGTTTATCATCATCAGTGCGAACTCTGCTGTGCATGTCTGAATTTTTGTCCAGTCCAGGCAATAGACCTTGCTTTCCTCCGGGGAACAAAGGGCCGGGGAAGGTATCACCACCCGGAGGTCAGGATTTCTGATATGAAAGAGCAGCAGGGAAAGGTAGAAGAAGAATTGTAAAGGTTTCTTTGAATTGATACTCCGACTATATCAGGATGTACCCAATTTTTTCATTATATCTCCTTGTACCAAGAGATGGAGAGGTCATACCCGTTCTCTTTTATCTCTCATTGAGAATAAGAAGCACGAGATTTTTCAATGAGAATTTTTCCCTACATCAAGGCCATCCATTTACTTGTAAAACCAGGGTGATTATTCATTTCAAGATCGGAGATTATTTTTTCTTTCCATATGGACAGACATACACACACAACCCGCAGGCACCAACCCCGCCATCTTTCTCCATCTCCTTAAAGTACCTGTCGCAGGCAGCTGCATCGAACCGGGCCTCCCGGGGTTCATTGCTGGAAAAATGCCGTCCCGTAAACGCCTGAACAGGACAGATATCGACGCACGCCGTGCATTTTCCGCACTTCTGTTCCATAGGTTCACCGGTCGGGGAAAGCGGTGCATCAGTAAGAACGGTCACCCACCTGACCCGTGGTCCGTGGTCAGGGGTAACAAGGAGGCAGCTCTTTCCAATCCAGCCCATTCCTGCCAAATGGGCAGCGAGTTTCTGGGAGAAGATGCTGCTGATATCTGCATTATTCGTCCGCTTTGATGTGGGAACGGGAAGTGCTGAATAACCACCCCTCTGGAGGGTATTTGCGACCCGAAGCCCAATTTGATCAAGTGCATTGTTTACCACGTCATACGCGTTGTGCCGGTATAGGATTGCGGCCGCCGGATCCCTCGTCGGCAGGGGATCGACCAGGCTGTCCAGGAGTCTCATGCCGATAACGACCCCGTAAGGATATTGGACGACCTGCTCTCCGCCCTGTGCGAGAATAAAATTATGGGCAGGGGCAAGATCCGCAATTCCGAAGTAATCTGCGTCTAAGGAGAGGGCACGGAGATGATTTTCAAGGTTATGAGTCATAGGGTAGGATTGGACTGGTGAATATTTGAGTATTCCAGTGAAAAATCTGTAATCAGGGGGTTTTTGAAGCCTGAATCTGGCGAACAGCCTGAACCTCTGCCCTTCCGTCTCCCCCGATAGCCAAAAGAATGGACTGGACATATGGTTCCTGTCGGGTAAGGCTCGGGGATACGATCCGTTTCTGCCGGTCTCCTTTCCGGCCCATCCCGGCGTGACCCGTGGCAATAAAATACAGGAAATCCTCCCGGCCTAAGTACCACCGGCAGTTTATCATGAGGCGGACACTGTTTGTGGTACGTTTATTTGGAAACATCACCGCCCGCGTTCCGGGTAATGGTACGGCATCCCCATTGTTTGAGCGTGACAGATCAACAACCAGTTGCCAAAGGGCATCACATGCGATATGAGAATACGGGCAATTTCGGCAGAACCGGTTCGTTGGGGGAGATCCATCTCCCTTGTAATGCACGCAAAAATTCACATCCATACGGGAGGTATCTAATTGACAGGATATCAGGGTACTGGTTGTGGTCTGATGATACAACCAACAACTGCTGCAGAAGATGTATCCTGGTTCTCCAAGGTGGCGGGATAGTGAGTGATAATCGAGTGAAGCGAAAGTTACCTCACTTTGCGAACTCTTTATCTCAACACCAGCTATTATTTCCCTTTGAAATAAAAATTCCACAATATATATTTCTTTAACATTTCCATCTTCAAAAAAAATCCCGATAGCAGAAGAAGTTAAAATTCAATAGACAATAATAGTATCATCAACAGTGGATAAACAATGTGTACTAGAAAAAAACACATTAAACTGTGTAAAAAAAGAAGGACCGACCATGCCGACATGCAAAGACTGTATGAACTATATCCCAAAAACTGCTGATTCCGGAGAATGCAAGATAGTCGGGCCTGCACCCCCGGACCGCGACAGTGGACGGTGCCCGGTACGAATGTTCCGGCAGCGAACAGAATAACCGAAAAAACGGTTCCGGAGAAAGAGACAGCCGGAAAACCTGAACCAGATCTCCTGCCTGTTAGGATGGCAACGATACAAGAATAGCCGCACCGGTGAGACGGGAATACATTATCTTCAATGAATACTTCCGGTGACCGGTTCCTGCAACGCGATATCATTCCCCATAACCCAATGCTCCCTGAAATCCAGTGCCCCTTCTTATAATAGCCATGTTATGACTACTCCCCTTCCAGATGAATTAGCAGTTCTTCCACACAACGAGATCGCATTCACTTCGTTTCTCACGCTCTATTGTCATGCAATCGACGCGGAGTCAAAAACCCCCATCCTGCATGACACGAAATCAATAGAGATAGCAGCTGCACTCGACGGGATGCTTGCCGGCTCCCATGATACCCTGGCCCGGAACCTCTGCTCCCGGCGGGTCCGATCCGATCTCGTGACCCATATTGCGATGAGGGCAAGAAGATATGATAAGTACGTGCAGGATTTCCTCGGAAAGTTCCCGGACGGTGTAATCGTAAACATCGGCTGCGGTCTTGACTCCCGGTTTTTGCGAATCGATAATGGATTCGTGCGGTTTTACGACCTTGATCTTCCTGAGATTATGGCCATCAGGAGCCGGTTCTTTAGTGATACCGACAGGTTCCATGCAATCTCATCCTCGGTACTCGATTATTCCTGGATGGAGACTGTCGGAAGACACAAGGGACCGTTCCTCTTCCTGGCCGAGGGGGTATTCATGTACCTCTATGAGGATGATGTTCAAAACCTGGTCAGGGAACTGACGAAACGGTTTCCCGGATCCGAACTGGTCTGCGAGGTAGTGAACAAAAAGTGGCTTTCCGGTATATTCAGGCGAATTCTCGAGTTCAAGCTGAGAAGGGAACTTCATCTCGGGGACAATATCACGTACCATTCCGGTCTTGCCCACTCCCGGGAGATGGAGGGATGGGATCCCGGGATTATGTTCCTTGACGATTGGTCGTACCTTGATTCCTACCAAAATCACCTTGCATGGCTAAAGTTTTTCCGACACGTGCGGTTCATCCGCTATACCCAGTGGACCGTTCACTACCGGCTGGGGTAGGGCAATGATACGGGGGTCGGAAAGATCTCGGTTTAGGTCCCTTCACGAACTTCATCTACTTTTCGCAGGTACTTTATCACAGTGTTGCGGGAGACGTGCATCTCTCTTGCTACTTGCCGGTATGAGCTTGTTATGGCATACAAGGTTTGCATTCTTTGGACATCGGTCATTTGTTTTCACCTTTTTGCCCCCCTTTCGATCTGATAGGGGGGTGGAGTTGATTGACTTATAAAGGGGGGTCAAAAACAAATGAGGGCGACCTTATAAACCCTGGATCAAAAAGGGATGAGCAAAAATACATGCTGTAACGGAGTGCGGTATGTCATCGATCAGGCACTGGAAAAATCAGGAAAACAGATCCCGGTAACAGATACAACAATAACAATAGAGGGTGGGATTCGGTAACGAAAGTGAACCCTTCTTTTATTCTTCGTTCTTTTTAACGAGTTTTGTATACATCTCCTCACCCACACATTCTTTTGCATACTTGCACCACTGGACACACGAAACAATATCGTTGTAGATTATAAAACCGCAGTTGCTGCATGCCACAGTAACATCATTTGAGAAGATTTCTACCTCTTCACCACACTGAGGGCACTTCCTTATCTCAAGCGTAGGGGTCCTGATATTCAAAGAACCAGGACAATGGTCAAACATCAGACACTTCTCCTGATTTTTTATATTCCTTTAGCAATGCCACTCCGTACTCCATTGCTTTTTTTGTAGGGACGTAATTGAGTGCTTTCGTCCGGTTGAGCAGTTCTTCAGTTATTACTTTGTCATCGGAAAGGTTCAGTTTCCTCACCTCTGTGATGATCCATTCCAGTTGGTCAATACCAGTTTCTTTGCCGTCAACAAGAATACGTCTTATGGAGATCTTATCCGGAGGAATTCCTCCACAGATAGTACAATAGTACCCGTCCTTATCATCCCCGCCCATTGCTTACTCCCGGATCATTGTTAACATCATCTTGAATTTCGTGATGGCACTGAGGGCATGGGGAATGTTGGCGGGAAAGATGACAGTCTGGCCTTCTCTCAACTGGAAAGTCTGGCCGGCAATCCAGACTTCACACTCTCCATCGATGATAGTAACTACAGCATCAAACGGTGCGATGTGCTCAGAAAGTCCCTCGTTTTCATCGAA